>CAZEEJ010000121.1:0-16784 GCA_964511155.1 uncultured Planctomycetales bacterium
CGGAGTCAAAAGAACTAGGCGATGAAGATCGCTGCTTACGGTCGCGGTACGGAGACGCTAGCCTTGAAGTCGATCTCGCGGGCGTCGATGCGGCCGGCCTTGACCTCGAGGAAGGGCTTGCCGTTCTTGACGCCGACGGTGCCGTAGCCGGTCGCGGTGGAGAGGAAGGCCCGGAAGTCGCCGGTGATCGTCGGGCGGAGGTGTAGCCGCTTGGTGAGGGCGTTGAACCAGGCGCCGGTCAGGCCCTGCAGCAGGCCGTAGGCCGCCATGGCCCGTGCGTACCAGTGGCCGCACTCGTACTCGTTGAACGGGTTGCGCATCCGCCCGTCGTAGCGGTCGCGGCAGACGCGAACGATTTCCAGCCCCTCGTCGACGGCCCCCATGAGCAGGAGGTGCGAGGCGACCTGGTATTCAATGCCCGTCCAGACCTCGTTGCTGTACACGAACGGCAGGGACAACTCGCCGCCCTTGGGCCAACTGCACAGCAGCAGCCCGCCCTCGGGGCCGCAGGCATAGGACGGCCGTTGCGGGTTGGCGTGCCCACACTCGGCGAGGTCGTGCTTGAGGTTGTAACGATGCACCGCCTTGAGGTGGCTGGTGATCTTGCCCTGGTCGAGGATCTGCCCGACGCCGCAGACCGCCGCCATCCACGAGCCCAGCACGCCGTCGGACAAGCAGCCTTTGCCGTACTGGTACTTGGGCCCCTCCTTCTTGAGGAGCTCGACGGCCTCGGGTGAATAACCCCCGCCGAAGGTCTGGACCTTGGTGGGATCCTCCGCCTGGAGGCCCTCCCACTGGATTTTCTGGATGAAATACTCGCCGTCGTACAGCTCCGCCTCGGTGTAGCGGGTGCCCTTGTCGAGCAGGACGGCGTAGTCGTGCTGCTCATCACCGACGGCCTTGCCCATGGCGACCGCGGCGGCCAGGGCGCCGAGGTAGAAGCTGGTCAGCATCCCGTTGGGGCCCCAGAACTCGATGTCGTAGGTGTTGTGCTGCGGCTCTTCGAGGTAGCCCTTGCGCTTGGGGTCCCAGGTGTGGATGCAGTATTCGAGGCTCTGTTTGATCTGCGGCCAGATGGTGCGCAGCCAGGCGATGTCGCCGCTGACCAGCCACTCGCGGTGGGCCTTCATGATGCCGCCGAGTTGGCCGTCGGTGGCCGCGTGGAACTTGTAGACCGGCTGGCGGATGGGCAGCGAGGTGCGGAAGACCTGCCGGCCCTCGTCGTTCTGGTTCACGGCGAACTCGGTCTCGCGCAGCGTGCGCTCCAGGGCGGGGAACAGGTGGGGGATCGCCTGGGCGTAGTTCCACACGTGCGTGCAGGAGCCGTGGCAGCAGCCGCGGTTGTCGCTGCATCCTTCCCAGCACCACAACCGCCCGTCCGCCTGCCGCAGCACGGTCGGGCTCTTGAGGATGGTCAGGTTGGCGGCCACCGCCTCGACGACCTCCGGCGGCAGCGTCGTGTCGTAGAAGCAGTCGCTGAAGCGGCGGGTGTTCGCCTTGAGTTCGTCGTAGTGGTCGCGCCAGTAGCCGGCCAGTGGCTCGATGCCCGGGAACATCGAGCTGCACCACGGGCGGTAGGTTTCGCGCGGTTTCTCGCCCGTGTCGGGGTCGTCGCCCGCACGGAGGTCCGTCTGCCCCGCGTACCAGCTCAGTTGCAAGACCACGGTCCGCGTCGCCCCTGCCGCCACGGTGACGGGCACGAAGATGCTGCCGCCGGGCGATGCGGCTCCCTCGGTCACCGGCGGGCGGTCGAAGCAGGCCCCCTCCTGCACGTCCTTCCAGGCCATGGTGAGTGAGTCGAACCAGCCGCCCCGGAACCAGGCACAATTCGTCTTGGCGGCCGGGTCCGCGACCGCCGCGCAGAAGGCCGTCTGCTCCCAGGGCTTGTCCTCGGCACCGGGTGCCCAGAACACAAAGCCCTTGGGGAACGCCTTGACCGCCTGGCCGCCGGGCAGGAAGTTCTTCGCGTTGAACGAGAAGACCGCCTCGACCGGCTTATTCGTGTTGTTCTTGAAGGTGTACTCCAGGCCGGCTACCGGCAGGCTGGCGTGGTCGGCATCGTTGGGCTCGAACGGGCTCCAGCCGGTAACCTCCACGTCCAGAGGCAATGCGGGATCGCTCAGCCGCACGGTGCCGAAGGGGAAGCGGGCCTCGAACTCGGCCTCCATGAACCGCGGCAGGCCGTAGGCCCGGTTACCGGCGCCATTGCCGGTCCCCGGCGGGCCGAACAGCTTCCAGGTCGGCACCTGGCCCTCCAGGACGCGGGCGACGTTGCCGCCGTTCGGCCCGACGCCCTTGACGCAGACCGCGGCAAAAACGCAGGGCTCGTTGTAAACGTCGGGCTGATTGCGCAGCGAGACGTGCGACAGGGCGCCGGTGCCCTCCAGGCAAATCATGCCGGCCCCCATCCCGCCCATGGGGAACGCGATGCGGCTGTTGTGCTCGCCGGTGTAAGGGCCGTTGTACGGCCGATGCTGCCCGCCGCCCGTGGCCGAGCCGGCCTTCCGACGCGGCGCATCCGCCATCGCCAGAACCGGTCCCTCCGGAACGGCTCCCGACGCGGTCTCCGACGCCCCCACCGCGCCGATCGTCCCGGCCGTCACCACCGACTTTTTCAGAAAATCGCGACGCGCCATCGCATTCTCGTCACTGCGGCCAGCGGACATGTTGAGCCTCCTGGAACAGACCTCCGGGCTTCCGTCGCCGACCTGGCCCCGGCCCGGCCCCGGTATCTTACCCGCCCCCCCCTACCCGTCCACCCGCCACACGCCCGTCGTGTCACGCTCTGCGATCTGACCCGGGGACTTGCGTCCCCGGCTCGTGCATCCCCTGACCCCCGCGTCCTCCGTGCATGCGCCCTGTGGTCACGTGCCGACCGGCTACGTCTCGCAGCGGTCAGCGATGGTCTCTATCGCCCTGCCGGGTGTAGCTCTTCAATACATAATCCAGCAGATCACCTGCTTGCCGCACGGATCGCGGTAGTCCATAGCAAAGATCGCCATACCACAGCATGCGCCATCTACTGGGGTATGCATGAAGGGTTGTGCGCAACTCAAAATCCAACACCTGCCGATACTTGATGGCCGGAGAGGCCAAGGCCTCACCGCGCACTTGGCGCTCCGCCGCACGGCAAGCCAACTCATCCAGCTCCTCTGAAAGGCGTTGTTCGCCCGTTCAGGCGGCGATGGTGCGCGGGGCGGGGACAAGCGTGGCATGGCCTGGATCGTCGGCGATGGCCATGATCGCCGTGGCTGTCGATCGGCACAGGCGGGTGAAGAGGACGAAGTAGGCGTGGAAGGCTGCGCGGCAGCCATCAACCGGGTCGCCGTCGAGGTCGAAGCGCTGGACGACGGTGCCTTCCAGGCTCAGTTCGAGCCGCCGGGGGGCGGGCTGATAGCGCACCATGACCAGCCGCCGGGCGTTGCACAGCGGACCGATCATCGGGTCCATGTAGACCAGGACGCCGCGGGCATCCACCTCGAAGAACCCCTGCCGCATCTTCGCGAGCATCGTCGCCGATGGCTGATGTTGCTTTTGCACCACGAACCCTCCCATTGAGGCTGCCAACGATTCTCCCGTTCTGTCATCAGAGCCGCGCCCGCCTGCCCTTGACCTCGCGCAGCGATGTCAAGGATAAGGAAGCGGTTCTGCCATCAGAGCCGCGCCCGTAAGGAAGCGGTTCCTTGCCTACGGGTGACGAAGCACAAGGCGTGCCATCGCCCGGACCGTGGCTGGCGGGGTCGTGCGGGGCGGCGGCACCCAATCACTCGGCAGTATTACCCAGGGCGGGGCCGCGAACGGGGAATAGTGCCCAGCCGGGAGCGGAGATTGGGCGGCGGGAATCAGAGAGAGCCGGGGACGCAAGTCCCCGGGTGAGAGCGCGATCGGGGAACGGGGAGCGAGCCGCGAGCGCGAGCGCGAGCGCGGGGTTCCGGGCCAACGGGCGGACAGCCTTCAACACCGGCTCACTCACCCCGACGGACATGGCGGCCCAGGCAGAGTGCTCCACCGGCCAGCAACAAAGCCAGCGACTCGACGCCCAACATGCCGCAGAGATTGCCCGGCAGCCAGGGAATGCCGCGAAGCACGGTGATCTGCGTCTCGCCCGTGCCCAACGGCAAGGGCTTGGTCGGCACGAGGCCCGAATTGAGAATCGTGTTCAGTGCATTCGCCAGTGCCGTCCCCTGCGTGCCCAACAGATCCAGAATCAGCTCGTCGAGTTCGTCCAGCGAGACGCCGACCAGAACCGCCGCGCCGGCACCCGGCGAGACCGACACTTGCCCCTCGATGCGGGCATCGAGCGCGAAGGTCTCGCCCACCTCGGCGGAGTACTCATAGGGAAGGGCCAGCGAAGGGATGATGACCAACTGGACCGCTCCCAATTGCGGCACGAGGTCGCTGATGGGCAGGACGATCACATTCGCGGTCGTGATGCCGCCTTCGGTGGTCAGCACCGCCCCGCCGTCGGTGCGGCCATCGAGCGACAGCGAGGCCCTCAGCACCTCGGCCGGCTCGCCATCCTCGCCCCGCGTCTGCTGGACCTTGAGGGCCAAGTCGGCCACCGCGTCGGTCAGGTCATCCTGGCCCGGGCTGCCCCACAACACGATGATTCCGTTGACGAAGAAGAGACTGCGGGCCCGCAGCTCGGTGCCGTCGGGCTCGCCGATTTCATCCGACCTGAAGGTTACCTCCCGGCTCTCGGTGGCCAGGCTTAAGCCGGTGAAGCCCGCCTCCGCCGACTGACTGAAGACCGCGGCGGCGATGCCGAACTCCTGCGGGTTGGCGGTGGTGGACGGTCGCGGGTCGTTGAAGGTGGTCGTGGCCGTGGCGCCGGAATCGCCCCCCTCCTCGACCCTGCGGAAGAGCGCGTTGGCGATCAACGGCAAATTCCCGGTGGTCAGGTCAAGCTGCTCGAACGCGAAGTCCGAGTTGACCACCTCGCCGCCCACGAGTTCCTGTACCTCGGCGGTGACGGTGGCGCCGATGTTCTCCACCACCGCCCAGGCCGACGGACAAACAGTCCATAGGACGACCACGGCCAAAGAGACAAACCTGTCGCGGATCATGTGAGTACCTCAGTTCGAAATGCGCCGTAGCGCTCCAGCGTCATTGATTGCTCGTACTGAACTTTAGCCTCAACCGGGTGTAAAGTCGAGTGGCCATGCGGCACTCCAGGCGAACTCGGTCCGTGACAACTTCGGCGGGTGGGCCAGGTTCTCCGCTTGGGTCGCCCTGGTTCTCTGAGCCTGGGGGACGTGCGACGAACTGCCGTGGCCCATCGTGCCCTCGGAACAAAGCCGCAACCGACCACGCGGCGCTGGTGTCACGGTCCCAGGCAGACCGCTGTGCGGCGCTGGTGTTTCCCTTGCAGGCTATGCGCGGATACGATACCGCACGATGCCGCCCACCCAACGGAAACGAGCGGACGACTGAGAGGTGCATGATGGGTACGCGAGCAACCACGCGACGCGATCTGCTTCAGCGGGTCGTCGCCGCGGCGGCGGTGGCCGGCGTAAGCGATTCGGGCCAAGCCGTTTCCCCGGCAATGAACCCGAGCGACGTCGAGCCCACGACCCTGCGGGACCGCTTCTGGATCTGGACACATGCCGGCGGCTCATACAAGCTGGAGTTCGGCCTGCCGCGCACCTCGCGCATGACCCCCGTTGAGGGCGCGGTGTACCTCGGCGTTCCCAACGCGCTCTTCATCCGCTACCTGGGTAACCCGTCGCCGCCGTTCGATCAACACGCCATCGCCTTCCGGCCGCTCAAACGCGTCGTGTGGTCCCTGGTCGGTGCCAGCGGGCAAAGCAGCGACGAGGAGCGAAGGCACGTCCTCGAACTGGCAGGCCGGTTCCCCAACATCGTCGGCTTCATCATGGACGACTACTTCCATCCCGATGGGAGCGGTTCGCTGTCGGTCGAACAACTCAAGGAGCTGAGGAGCCAGTTGGTCGTCGGCACGCGCAGATACGATCTCTCTGTCGTCCTGTATCAGCACCAGCTCACTCTGCCCGTGGGCCCGCACCTGGAGTACTGCGACAAGATCACTTTCTGGACGTGGGAGGCGAAGGATCTCAAGGAGTTGGCGTCTTCCTTTGACCGCGTGGAGAAGCTGGCTCCCCGGCATGGCAAGCTGCTGGGTTGCTACATGTGGGACTTCGGTGCGGGCAAGCCCATGCCCCTGGAACTCATGAAGATGCAATGCGAACTGGGGCGGCAATGGCTGGAACAAGGGCGGATCGAGGGGATGATCTTCCTGGCCAGCAACGTCTGCGACCTCGAACTCGAAACTGTAGAGTGGACCCGCCGGTGGATTGCCGAGGTGGGGCCGCAGGTTTTGAGATGAGCTTCAAGCAGGTGCTGCCGCAGCGCCCCACTCCGGGGTGCATGTCCGTTCGTGCGCGGGCTGGCAGGCCTGTTCAACCCCGCTGGGGTTGGCGGGGAGAAGCCGGCCGGCTATCCGGCGGCGGCGCTGCGCTTTGCCGCCGGCTACTACTGTTCCTGGCCTTCGGCCAGAGGAGTCGGCGGCTTGGCCTCTTGCGGCCAATTTCGCATCTTGAGGCCGAAGGCCTCGTACAGCAGTAGCCGGGGCCAAGCGCAGCGCGGCCCCGGTTCGGTCGCCCCGCCTGTTGCTCAAGGCTGAAAGCCTTGAACCCGCCCGTGCCGGACACAAAGCCTGATGCAAGAACGGACAGGCACCCCCCGCTCCGACTCAGGGCCTTGCAGCGCCCAAGCTTATGGTATGATTCCGTGTGCCGGTGGCGATACGCGTCGTTGCCGTCTCTTTCGGGAGCGGTCATGAAGGAGATTACCTTGCACAACGGGGAATCCAGGCCCACGAGGCGTCAATTCATCCGCGGCAGCACCGCAGCCCTGGCCGGGGCAACCCTCCTGCCTCGTCATCTTGCCGCGGCCAGCAGCCGGCCCGCCGATGCCAAGAAACTGAACATTGCCGTCGTCGGCGTGGGCGGTATGGGCGTCTGGGACCTGGGCGGTGTGGCCGGCGAGAACATCGTCGCCTTGTGCGACGTGGACCTGCGCTCGGCCAAGCAGAGTTTCGAGAAATACCCCGACGCCGCGCATTATCGCGATTTCCGCAAGATGTTCGACGAGATGGACAAACGCATCGATGCCGTGCTCATCGCCACGCCTGACCATACCCACTCGGTCATCGCCATGGCCGCCATGCGGCGCGGCAAGCACGTCTACTGTGAGAAGCCGCTGGCCAACTCGGTCTGGGAAGTGCGCGAGCTGATGAAGGCGGCACGCGAGCACAAGATCGTCACCCAGCTCGGCAACCAGGGCCACTCGTCCGAGACGATTCGCACCTTCTGCGAGGCGATCTGGGACGGTGCGATCGGCAAGGTGCACACGGTGCACGCGGCGGTCGATTTCTATCGGCCCGGCTTCTGCAAGGCGGACCAGCTCGATACGCTGAAGGAGACGCACGCGATCCCAGCGGAGTTGGACTGGGACCTGTGGCAAGGACCGGTACCCGCCAGGCCGTACAATCCCGCTTACCTGCCGGGCGTTTGGCGAGGGTGGAAGGCGTTCGGAACGACGGTGCTCGGCGACTGGGTTTGTCACGTCATCGATCCGGTGTTCTGGGCCCTGGATCTGGGGGCGCCGACCCTCATCGTGGCTGAAAACGTGGGCGATTATGATCCGGTCAAGCACGCGGTCATCTGGCCCTGCGACATGGTGCTGCGCTACGAGTTTCCCGCCAAGGGCTCGCGCGGCCCGATCACGCTGTACTGGTACGGCAATGGCGCCAAGCCGCCTCGTCCGGAGGGACTCGATCCCGACCAGGAACTGCCCGCGGTCGGCGCGTACATCCTGGGCGACAAAGGCGGGATCGTGCACGGCTCGCACGGGGCCGGCGACTGGCGGATCTTTCCGGAAACACTGCGGAGCGCCTACCAGCAGCCCCCGCACAAGCTGCCGCGGGTCAGTGAGCCGGGGGCCTACCTCGACGGCCATCATCAGGACTGGCTGAACGCCATCCGCCAGGGCACCAGGGCCGGCTCCGATTTCTCCTACGGCGGGCCGCTGACGGAGATCGCCTTGTTGGGCGTCATGGCCCTGCGATTCCCGGGCAAGGAACTCCACTGGGATACCCAGAACATGCGGTTCACCAACCATGCCGAAGCCACGGCGCTTCTGAAACCCATCTTCCGCGATGGGTGGACACTATAATGCCGACAATGAGACAGCACGATATGCTGATTGGTCATTGGGCCTTGGGCATTCGCCATTTTGCCCCAGGAGCCGGGCGGGCAGCGAGTTACACCCATTTGATCAGCCTGGCCGCGGTGCTCATCGCGACCGGCGCGATCGCAAGTGCGGCGCAGCCCGGGGGCGACCGGCAAGACTGGCCCGAGTCGCCCGAGCATCGCCATGCGCTGGCCGAGGCGGAGCAGGCCGTGACCGACGCCGTTGCCCGCGTGGCCGGCGACCGCCTGCGACCGGGCTTCCACTTCCTGCCGGCCGCCCGGTTCATGAACGACCCCAACGGCTGCATCCAGGTGAACGGCGTCTATCACATGTTCTTCCAGCACCTGGCCTTCTGGGGTGAGAAGGATGCGACGGGGGGACCGGGCTGGGGACACGCCGTGAGCCGGGACCTGGTGCGCTGGGAGCGTTGGCCGATCGCGCTGGTGCCCGTGCCCGGCACATACGACGCGGCGGCGGTGGCCTCGGGCTGCTGCGTGCTCGCCGACGGCCTGCCCATCATCGTCTACACCAGCGTCCCGCCGCAGGCCCAGTCGCTGGCTCGCAGCTTTGACGGCATGAAGACCTGGCAGCGATACCGCGGCAACCCGGTCATCGCCACGCCCCCGCCGATCCCCGGGCTCGAAGACGGCTTCCGCGATCCATTCATCTGGCGCGAGGGCGATCGCTGGCGGATGCTGGTAGGATCGGGCATCCGCGACCGGGGCGGCACCGTGTTGTTGTACGAATCGCCCGACCTGCTCGCCTGGGAGTTCCTCTCCGCGTTGAGCACGGGCATGGGGCCGGACTGTGTGCAGTGGGAGTGCCCGAACTTCTTCCCGCTGGGCGAGCATTGGGTACTGATCGTCTCGCCGTTGTTCCGCTCGATCCCCAGCCTTCGCGGGCCGGTGCAGTACACCGTAGGGCGATACGACGGCCGGCGGTTCGAGCACGGGGACTGGCATTTGCTCGATCTGGGCGGCCCAGGCGTGTTCTACGCGCCCAACAGCCTCGAGGATGACAAGGGGCGGCGCATCCTGTGGGGCTGGCTGATGGGCGGCGGCGAGCCGGGCTCACCCTGGCACGGATCGCTCACGCTGCCCCGCGAGCTTGAGCTCGGCCCCGACCTGCGCCTGCGCACCTGGCCGGTGGCGGAAGCGGATACCCTGCGCGAGGCCAGCCTGGCCGACGTCGGCGAACGCGAACTCAAGCCCGGCGAGCCGCTGGATGTCGCCCAGGGTACACAACTCGACGTGGTGATTGAGCTGCGACCGTGGGGCCTCGGCCGGCTGGAAGTACAGCTTTTCCGCCCGGAGGCCGATGGCCAGCCCATCACCGTCAGCTTCGATCTGGCCACCGGCGAGCTGCGCTGCGGTGCGCAGGTCGGCACCCTGCCGCGCAACGGCGCGGACATGTGTACGTTGCGCATTCTGGCCGACCGATCGGTGATCGAGGTCTACGCCGATCACCGCGAGGTCATGAGCATCCTCGCCGCACCGTCGGCGGGCGCGGCGGGCCTGCGACTCTCCGCCGTCAACGCCCCCGTGCAACTGAACCGCACCCGTGTTTGGCGCATGGCCTCCATCTGGTAAGTGGTGACTTATGCGGCCGCGCACGCAGCAGATGGAGTCGGAAGCGCGCATCCGGCAGATCGGTGCGGAGATGCTGGAGCGGGCCCGCCGGGCGTCGCCGTCGGTGGTTCGACTGGATCACTGGATGGGCCGATTGCTCGACTGGGCGACCCGTGAGCCGCAACGCAAGGTGCGACTCTTTCAATTCGTGGACACGCTGCCGTCGCTGGACTCGGACGAAGACGTCGTCGGCCACCTGGCGGAGTACCTGCTGACGGATGGCGTCCCGCTGCCCCGTGCCTTCCGAAGCATGTTGCGATCGGCGGCGGACGGGGCGTGGTTTCGATCACCGCTGGCATCCGCAACCAGGCACAACGCCCTGCGCATGGCCCGCCAGTTCATCGCCGGCGAGACGGCCGACGAAGCCCTCGACGTCATCCGGCATCTGCGGGACCGCGGCATGGGCTTCACCCTCGACCTGCTCGGCGAGGCGACCAGCAGTGATGCGCAGGCGGACACCTATGCCTCGCAATACCTCAACCTGCTCCACACCTTGACTGGTGAGGCGGCGCAATGGGCCCAGGTCGAGCAGGTGGACCGGGCGGACACCGGCCCCCTCCCGCGGGTGAACGTCTCGCTGAAGCTCAGCTCGCTCGATCCACACTATGACCCCATCTGTTCCGAGCGGAGCATCGACCGCGTGCTGGGCCGGCTCCGGCCGATCCTGCGGGCCGCCCGACAGGCCGGGGCCTTCGTCAACGTCGACATGGAGCAGTACGCCTTCAAAGATCTGACGCTGGCGACCTTCCAGCGGGTATTGGCCGAGCCGGCCTTTCAGGATTTCGCCGACGTGGGAATCGTGCTCCAGGCTTATCTGGCGGATACGGCCGAGGACCTGGAACGATTGCTCGCCTGGGTCGCACGCCGCGGCACGCCCATCACCGTCCGGCTGGTCAAGGGGGCCTACTGGGATTACGAGACGGCGTCGGCCGTCCAGCACGGGTGGCGGGTGCCGGTGCTGACGCAGAAGTGGGAGTGCGACGCCCAATTCGAGAGGCTGGCCCGGCGGCTGCTCGATCAGCGGAGTCTGGTTCGCCCGGCCATCGCGAGCCACAACGTCCGCAGCCTGGCCGCGGCCCTCGCCCATGCCCAGACCCGGGAGATCCCCGCCCGCGGTTTCGAGATCCAGATGCTCTTCGGCATGGGCGACCCGCTCAAGCAGGCGGTCGCGGAAATGGGATACACCCTTCGCGTCTACACGCCCATCGGCGAGTTGATCCCCGGGATGGCCTATCTCATCCGCAGATTGCTGGAGAACACCTCGAACGAGTCGTTCCTCAAGCACACCTTCGTCGAGCACCAGCCGGTGGAGGTCCTGTTGGCCGATCCCGCGACGGCGAAACCCGGTTCGCCACCGCCGCCGCGAGCCGTGTTCCGCGATCCCGACGAGGACGATGCCATGCATGAGTTCAAGTTTGAACCGCTGACGGACTTTACGGATGCGGCGGCCCGCGAGGCCATGCAGCAGGCCCTCGACGAGGTCGCCGCGCGCTTCGACCGTGACTACCCGCTGGTCATCGACGGGCAGCCTCTTCATCGCGAGCCGACTGTGTCTTCGTGGAACCCGTCGAAGACCACTCAGGCGGTGGGCCGCGTCTGCCTGGCCCGCGTGGAGGATGTGCAGCGGGCGGTGGCGGCCGCACGCCGGGCGTTCGACGAAGGTTGGGGCGGGAGTCCCGCCGCCGAGCGGGCCGACCTGCTGCGGACCGCGGCCCGGATCATGGGCCGCCGGCGTTTCGAGTTGGCCGCGTGGATCGTCTACGAGGTCGCCAAGCCCTGGCGTGAGGCCGATGCCGACGTGGCGGAAGCCATCGACTTCTGCAACTTCTACGCCGACGAAGTCCTGCGGCTCGAAGCACGCCCGCGACGGCGCGACTTTCCCGGCCAGGATAACCTGTACGTGTACCGGCCGCGGGGCGTGGCCGCGGTCATCGCCCCGTGGAACTTTCCGCTGGCGATTCTGGCGGGCATGACCTCGGCGGCCCTGGCCGCGGGCAACACCGTGGTCATGAAGCCGGCCGAGCAGTCCTCCGTCGTGGCCGCCATGCTGATGGAAGTGCTCGCCGAGGCGGGTGTGCCCCCGGGCGTGGTGAACTACCTGCCGGGCACCGGCGAAACGGTCGGTGCGGCCCTGGTCGAACATCCACAGGTGGACATCATCGCTTTCACCGGCTCGCGCGCGGTGGGTGTGCAGATCCACGAACGGGCCGCGGGATGGACCGCCGGGCAGCTATCACTCAAGCGCGTGATTGCCGAGATGGGCGGGAAAAACGCGATCGTCGTCGACGCCGACGCCGATTTGGACGAGGCCATCGCGGGCATCCTCGCGTCGGCATTCGGGTACGCCGGCCAGAAATGCTCCGCCTGCTCGCGAGTGATCGTGCACGAGTCGATCATGACGGTGCTGCTCGATCGCCTGGTCGCCGGGGTGCAAAGTCTGACCATCGGTCCCGCGACCGCACCGGATACCCAGGTCGGCCCGCTGATTGACGCCCAGGCCCGCGACAAGGTGTTGCACTACCTCGATATCGGGAACCAGGAAGCCCGGCTCGCCTACCAGGCCGACGTGAGCGGACTGGCAGCCGAGGGCACGTATGCCCCGCCGACTATCTTCGCCGACGTACCGCCTGATGCCCGGATCGCCCAGGAGGAGATTTTCGGCCCGGTGGTTACAGTTCTGGCCGCCCGCAGCTTCGAGCACGCCATCGAGCTGGCCAACGCCACCCCGTACGGGCTGACCGGCGGCGTCTACTCGCGAAGCCCGTCGCACCTCGAACAGGCCAAACGCGATTACCACGTGGGCAATCTCTACCTCAACCAGAAGATCACCGGCGCCCTCGTCGACCGCCAGCCGTTCGGCGGGCTGCGCATGAGCGGCATCGGCAGCAAGGCCGGCGGGCCCGACTATCTCATCCAGTTCATGGAACCGATGACCATCAGCGAGAACACCATGCGCCACGGCTTCGCCCCAACGGCCCCGCCTCCGGCCGAGGCCGGGCCACAAGCATAGCCGGCGGCTCACGCCCCTCGGCGACCCACCGCGTCAGTGACTCAGCGGGCCGTCAACCCAAAGAGTATGGAACCGCCGATGCACGCCGATAAACGCCGATGAAAGACCAGCCGAGCCGGCTTCCGGGCCACTTCCTTCCTTCGTGCTCTTCGTGTTCTTCGTGGTTCGTCCCTCGGCAAACATGCCCAAAAGCCTGTGAGTGGTTACCAGGTCATGAGCTTCTCCGCTGAAGAAGAAACAGCTCGCATCGCAGGGGCGCCAAGAGGACAATAGGCATCCCGGGCTCTCTTCTTAGCGTCTTGGCGTCTTTGCGTTACCAATTCTTCAGAAGCCCTGTCGAGAGCGTTTGGCCTGATGCCCGGCGTGGTTACGGTGCCGGCATCGTTGCAGGGTCCTCGCCCTCGGCCAGGATGGTCGCAGGCCGATGTTCGTGGTACCGATTGGGGCCTGGTTGCGCAGACGACGTGAACCGCACATCCTTGACCAGCCTGCAGAGCATCCGGGGCCGCAACTCCTCCATGGCGGCTCGGAGTTGCGGCCCCGCATGCCGCTCATCAATGGGGACGGCGTCCTCGAAACGATACCAGGTGGTCGAGACACGGATGGTCAGCTCTTCCTCCGGCACTCCATCCCAGGGAACAAGGTGCGATGCCTCCCACGATCCCTGAGAGTCAAGCAGACAGGGCGTATGATACGAACCGTCAACCTGCAGCAGCCAGACCTCCGTGAGCGGCAAAAACTGTGGAAACCCGCCCCGGGTGTGCGCAAGCGAAAACTTCTGGGTAATGACCGGCAACGAGCCCGTATCCTCCCGGGGCGGCCTATACGCCGGCGCACCCCATATTCCGATATACCGCTGTGCATCCCTGCCCGACATGACGTTCGCGGCAAGCAGTTCCGTGATCATCTCCCCCACCGCGCGGTCCGATCGCAGTTGCCCGCCGGCCCGCGATGCCGCGATCAGCGGTCCCGCCACTTTCGCCAACTCGCCGCGGCTCAGGTAGCCGTTCACCATCCGCTGCCGCAATACGGAGACCGTAGCCCAGGCGGTACTGGGATCGCCGCTTTGACCATAGATCAGTATGAAGTTCGGCAGGTAGACGTGTCTCCTCGACCACTCCAACGCAATGCGTCGTTGCCAGGCCGGCAGGCCCAGGGTTGTCGAGAGGTACTGCTGCACGGGCGGAAGCATCAGCGTCGTCGCCAGCAGGATGAACAGCCAGCCGGTCACGATCCGCCGGGGGCGTCGCTGGTACCGGCCGCGCCGCACCGTCGCTTCTGAAAACGGGGTCCCGCATTCCGGGCAGCGGGGCTCGATCTGCCCGCGGAGGTCGTAGTCGCACCGCCGGCACCGCGGCTCGTCGCCCCGGCGCGTGCCGACGTGCCCGCGCCATACGAGCAGACAGCCGACACCGGCCAACAGGATCGGCAATGCGATCAGCATGTCACCACTGCCCTTATGTGACGCTCATCGGCGGTTCCCAGCCCCCCAAATCGCCAGCGGAGCCCGCCTTACGGATAGATCAACGTGTCCGTATGGCTCCATGGCGTCTCGTTGCGGGTGGGCGGCGTGCCCTGGACCCGCGGGCGCGTCTCCGTGCCGGCGCCACCGTCGGCCTGCGACCAGCGGGTATAGATGTTGTCACCCTTGAGCCCGACCGCGGGCACCCGACACCAGGACGCGCTTCTGTCCCCGAACAGGACGTTCTGCCCTTCGCCCCCGTGATTGGGCGAATTCCACGGCCGCCAGTCCGCGGCATCCGCCCCGGCACCGACCGTCGGTGCTCCGGGTGGTGTTCCGCCGGATTCCAGTGCCGCCCCGTAAGGCCCCTTATCGGCCATGAGCGGCATCGCCTCGTCGCGGTCCAGGCCGGGCCTGCCGAACTTGCCGTAGGGAACCTGCTGGCCGTAACTGACGTTCCTGATACTCGCAAAATCCTCGACGGCAAAGGGGTTCTCCTTGGCCACCATATCCCCACTCTCGGGGCAAATGAAGGAGCGGGCGCTATGGCTGCGCAGCAGGATATGACCGTAGAGGTTGCGCGTGGTGGATATCTCGCGATCCTCCGGTGTGGTCTTGCGCCAGCGATGGATTCCGACCTTTCGGGGGGCGTAGTCCACGTTTCCGACCTCCGCGAGCATCGGCGGCTTGTGCGGGACGAGCAGCCACTCCTCTCCTGATGAGTACCCGCCGACGTAGGTCAATGATGAGACCCCGAGCCCCATCAGGTTGTTCCGGCACTGAGCCCGGCGTGACAGCTTGCGCCCAAGCTGCACGCCCGGGGCGAGTAGCACGACGCCTGCAAGAAGTACAAGGAGCACCACGCCGACCTGCAGGAGCGACGATCGCCTCGCGGGCCGCGCATCCGTCCGTTCCTCGCGGCAGTCATCGGAAGTCATCAACCCTGATTATCACCTTGATCCCCGACCGGATCAACCCGGGCAACTGTGCGGCAATCCGGCAGGGTCCTGACAGTTTGTGCGGCGGCGTCTCAAGTCTCCGGCGCCGGCGGGCCGATAAGATGGCCGACGGGCGCGCGGGGTTCGTGCGCGCCGGCCCGACGTGGAGCAGGTCGAAGCCGTGTCACTCGCCAGCCGCGAAGCGAGGATGACGGCGTCAGGGCGAAATGGGGACTGGCTCCGCGCCGGCGACGCTTGTTGGCTGAAGCCTCTTCGGATGCGAGTTGAATCGAGGGCCTGGGGTATCATGTTCCGGCGGTGCCTGTCCCCATTTTGCCCCGCGGGAAGCGAGTGACATCCAGGTCGCAACATGCCGTGCACACCGCCGCACGGACAAGGAGCAGCGTATGACGCCGCGCGTCTGGCAGGGGCTCAAGTATCCGGACAGCGATCTGGTCGGACTGCTCTACCGCCATGCCCGACCGGGGCGGGACGTGCCCGCGGAGGGCGCGCGGGCGATCGACGTGGGCTGCGGCCCCGGCAGGCACGTGAAGCTGCTGTCCGACCTCGGTTACCTGGCCCTGGGGCTGGACAGCGACGAGGAGATGTGCACGATCGCCCGGAACAACGGCGTCGAGGCCGTCTGCGGGCCGGCCGAGCACTACCATCCCCCGCAACCGCCGGACCTCGTCGTCGCCTGGGGCTTCATGATGCTGGTGGCCCGTGGGCCGCAACTGGTCGCCAACTGGGGGCCGCGCATCGCCATCGTCAACTGGCGAACACCTGCCAACACCTTCTTCGGGTTCCCCGGGAATATCGTGCTGCCTTCGGGCGCGGTACGCATCCAGCGGCCCGACCACACCCTGCACGGGCAGGAGATGTTCGCCCACGACCTGCCCGCCTGCCAGATCCCCGGTTACCAGCGGGTCCACGATCAACTGGTCACCAAGACCGTGGATGGCGAGCACCACGCCTGGTATCAGACAGTCCATCGGAAGAATTGAAAAGGGCGTGACTCGCTGCCCGCGGGGCAAAATGGGGACAGGCACCGCCGGGGCGATGTGTCCCAGGCCCTCAACTTGGCCCGCATCCGAGGATGCTCCCTTCATCAAGCATCACTGGGGCGGAGCCAGTCCCCATTTCGCCCCGACGTCACCGTCCTCGCCGGCGTGGCTGGCGGGTTGCGCCCGACGGAATTGAAAATGCAGCACGCAGCATAGAGAATCTGCGGAATGAAGCATCGAGCGAACAGGAGTTTCCGCGGATGGATGGGCGGTCCGGCCGCGTGGGCCGTCGGCCTGGCGCTGCTGGCGGCGGCGCCGGCGTGGAGCGACGATCGGCCGCATGTGGTGCTCCTGCTGGCGGATGGGCAGGGGGCGGGCCTGACCGGCTTCGAGGGGCACGCCCAGGTCAAAACGCCGCACCTGGATCGATTGGCGGCCGAAGGCGTCTGGTTTGCCCGGGCTTACACGCCGACGCCTCAATGGGCTCCGAGCCGGGCGAGCCTCCTCACCGGCCAATACCCCCACACC
>CAZEEJ010000122.1:0-16773 GCA_964511155.1 uncultured Planctomycetales bacterium
CATTCGGACTTGATTGGTCATTGGTGCTTCGCCATTGGTCATTTCGCCCGCGGATAGCGAGTGCCGCGCAAAGCGCTTGGCAACTCCCGGCAGCGATGCCTATACTGAGATACGGACAGGGCCGGCCGTGTCCTTTTCGCACTATCCAGGCGATGGGTGCACAAGCGCTTTCACTCTCTTGCCATTTAAGGAGCGGGGTTATGCCACGCAGCCGTAACGAGTTCGACCGTCGTGGGTTTCTCAAGACGACCGCCGCGGGCGTGAGCGCTGCCGCCTTCGGCCCGGCGCTGGTCCGTGCCGCCGAGGAACAGGCGGCCGCCCCACCGGCGGAGGACCGAGAGGTCATCTGGCGCAGCCGCAATCCTGAGATGGAATACCGCCGGCTCGGCCGGACCCAATACATGGTCAGCCGGATCGTGCATGGCTGGGGCGGCGACGAGGGCCTGTGGCGGAGGATTCTCAGCTCGGGGGTCAACTACTTTGACTCCGCTCGCGGGTACGGCAACCTCGAGGTCGACCTCAAGCCCTTCCTGGCCCGGTACCGGGACCGGCTGTGGGTGACCAGCAAAGCCACCGGCGTGGCGGGGTACAACAAGATCGACGACGGCGTTCAGGATCTGTACCGCAAGGCCATGAAGGCGTTCGTGGGCAAGGACGAGGGCGACCTGCTGGCCCTGCACAAGGAGGCGGTGGCGAAACAGAAAGCCACGGGCGAGAAGCCCGACCTGCGGCCGGTCGGCAAACGCATCGCCGGCCTGTACGCGGAAATGCTCGACCAGAGCCTGGGACGCATGGGCATCGACCACGTGGACGCTTATTTCGTGCACGGCATTGAGATCCCCTGGATCTTCGATTGCATCGAACTGTGGGAGGCGTACGAGAAGGCCCACCAAGCGGGCAAAGTGAAGCACTTCGGATTCAGCACCCATAAACACCAGAAGGAGGTCCTGGCCGCGGCGGCCGAGGCCAACGACCGGGGGCCCTGGAAGATCGATCTGATCATGGCGGGAGTCAACCCCGAGAGTTTCGATTCGCTTAAACCTGAGCTGGCCGCTCTGAAAAAGCAGGACGTGGGCGTCATCGCGATGAAGACCAGCGGCATCAAGAACCGACCGGTGGACGGCCGCGAGGAGAAGCTCAAGGACTTGATGGGCGGCCGGGAATTCAACGAGTGGGAGCGGGCCAAGCTGTGGATGCTGCACCTGACCGAGGGTCTGGTCGACGGCTGCATCGCGGCGATGAAGTCCGTGGAGGAGATGGAAAAGGATGTCCGCCTGCCGTCGGCGAAGCTGACCGCCGCGGCGGAGCAGGAGCTGCGGACCCTCGTGAAGTACGAGATGGCCGGTGCCTGCCACCTGTGCGGCAGTTGCGAGACCGCCTGTCCCGAGCACATCGCGGTGACGGACATGATCCGCTACCACGCGTACGTGCATCAGTACAACGAGAAGGCCCTGGCCCGCGAGCTCTACGCCGAGGCGGGCTACGACCCGTCGAAGCTGTGCAACCACTGCGGTGTATGCGCCGACGCGTGCCCCTCGGATGTGCGTATCACCCAGATCCTGACGGAGCTGCCGCTGGCGATGCGTGCGTAAGGCGGCCTGTCCCCCACCACGGCAGTCTGCGCGTGGTCCTCACCCTGCGCTGGTGCTGGGGGCTCGTATCCGACCCGATTCCCAAATCTCAAGCCCAGGGATAACCGGCCCGCCAGCCACCGCCCGCATCACCGGGACGACCTCTGCCGGGCCGATTATCCCTGGGCTTCCCCGATCCACTACCCCCACCGCCGGAACTATCACGGTCCCCTGCCCAAGCGGTCACAGACCCGGCGACGGATGCCATGGGACCGGTGCTTGACATGAGCGGCCGAGGTGCCGATGATACCTGCGACCGTGGGGTACCGGCCGATGGTATCACGATGATACCCGGCACCAGGCGTTGGCCGCGGTCGCACGCGAGAGAAGGCCAGCCGGCTTTGCTCTGGCAGATACCAACGCTTGGCAGTGGCCAACTTGGGTCGCCCGGCAAAGGCGGTTGGCCTTTTCTATCGGCAGGCAGCCCGGCGCGAGCCCTGGATCAAGGAGTGCGTGACGATGACGGACGACGAAGCCCTCAGACCCGAGGACGAGGCGATCGACGAAGAGCTCGATACGGAGGAGGGCGGCGAAACGGACGGCGAAACGTCGGAGGACGCCGAGAAGCCTTCCCTGCAGGAGAAGATCAAGGAAGCCCTCGACGTCGCGGTCGAGGAGATCGGCTCGCTCCGGCGCAAGCTGGTCGTCACCGTACCGCGGGCGTTTATCGACGAGCAGTTGGAGGAGCAGTACGGGGAGCTGAGCCGCGAAGCGGCGGTACCGGGCTTCCGCAAGGGACGGGCACCCCGGCGACTGCTGGAGAAGCGGTTCGGGAGCGAGATCGGCGAGACGCTGGTCCAGCAACTTGTGGGCACCGGACTCCTGGCGGCCATTGAGAAGGCCGATTTGAAGGTTCTGGGCGACCCGATGCTCTGGGCGACCGAAAAGGGTGCCACCACCCCGACGCTGCTGGACTTCCAGGAAGCCATGAAACTGATGGAGATCCCCAAGGAGGGGGACCTGGTCTTCTCCTGCGAGGTCGAGATCCGGCCGGAGTTCGAGTTGCCCGAATTGGAGAAGATCCCCCTCACCAAGCCGGTCATCGAGGTGACCGACGAGATGGTCACCGCCCAGATCGACAACTTCCGCAGGAGCCGAGGTTCGCTGGAAAACCTGGCGGACGATGGACAGGTAGCCCCAGACGACCTGATCACGGGCAACCTGAAGATGACCTCGGAGGGGACGATCATCAAGGAGCAGGAGGACCTCCAACTGGCGGCCCGGGGGCAGGTCATCGACGGGGTGACGCTGGAGAATCTGGGCGAGGCCCTGACCGGTGCCCGCGCGGGCGAGGTGCGGACGATCAGCGGCCAGATCCCGGACACGTATGTGAAGGAAGAACTCCGGGGCAAACAGGCGGACTTCGAGATCACCATCCGCCGCATTCAGCGCATGGTGCTGCCGGAGATGAACGAGGAGTACGTCAAGTCCCTGGGCTTCGAGGACGAGACCGAGCTGCGGGATTACGTGCGTCAGGACATTGAGAGCCGCATCGGCGATCAGGTCCGGCAGGGGCTGGCCCAGCAAGTCCGCGAGTACCTGCTGGAGAAGGTGGCCCTCGATCTTCCCGAGCGGCTGTCCGGACGGCAGGTCGCCCGGGTGATGTATCGCCGGATGGTGGAACTGTACCAGCAGGGCGTGTCGGAAGACGAGGTCAGCAAACACATCGACGCGCTGAAGACCGCGGCCCAGAACGAGGCGGTCCGGGAGCTGAAGCTCGGTTTCATCATGGAAAAGCTGAACGAGCAGTTCGAGGTGGATGTCACCGAGGGCGAGGTGAACGGGCAGATCGCCTGGATTGCTCAGCGGCAGGGGCTACGCTTCGATCGGGTGCGTGACCGGCTGGCCAAGGAGGGCGGCCTCGACAACCTCTACCTGGCCATCCGGGACGGCAAGCTGATCAACCTGCTGGTCGAGAAGGCGGAAATCACGGGCAAGGGCCCTGACGACAAGACCACCGATCAGTCCGACGAGCCGTCCGCAACCGCGGCAGGCGACACCTTGGCCGACGAAACCTGAGCCGGGAGAAAACCATGCACGATCCGCGCGAGATTCTTCATACCGTCAACCAGCAGGCGGCCCCGTACCAGCGGTACCGGGAAATGTCCATCGAGGACCTGCTGCTGGAGAACAGGATCATTTTCCTGGCCGGCCCGATCACGGACCGGTCGGCGAGCATCGTGATCATGCGCATGCTCTACCTGCAGTCGATCAAGCGGGACCAGCCGATCAACCTGTACATCAACTCGCCGGGCGGGCTGGTGGATCAGACGCTGGCGATTTACGACACGATGCAGTTCCTGGGCTGCGACGTGGCGACGTACTGCATCGGGCAGGCCTCGAGCGGGGCGGCGATCGTGCTGGCGGCGGGCACCAAGGGGCAGCGTTATGCCCTGCCGCACGCCAAGCTCATGCTGCACCAGCCGTACAGCGGGATCACCGGGCAGGCGGAGGATATCCGCATTCAGGCCGAGGAGATCCTCAAGGACAAGAAACTGCTCAACGAGCTGCTCTCCAAGCACACCGGGCAGCCGCCGGACAAGATCGAGCGGGAGATCGAGCGCGACCGATACCTGGACGCCCAGGAGGCCCTGGCCTACGGGCTGGTGGACGAGATCCTGGCCGAACCGGATAAGGACAAGAAGAAGAAAAAGAAGCCCTAGCCGTAGCGGGATCGGCGCGGCACCGATCCGTTGAGACTCGATCGCTGAGGACCGAGTCAACTTGTTGATGGCAATACCCAGGCCCCGGTGCGGACCGCCGCCCGGCACACACAGGAACCTGCGATGAACGCACAGCACCTGATCCCGATCGTGATCGAGAAATCCGGACGCGGGGAGCGGGCGTACGACATTTACTCGCGACTGCTGAAGGATCGGATCATCTTTCTGGGCGGCGGGATCGACGACGAATTGGCCAATACGATCATCGCCCAGATGCTGTTCCTCTCCAACGAGGACAGCAAGTCGCCGATCAACCTGTACATCAACTCGCCGGGCGGTTCGGTATCGGCGGGGCTGGCGATCTACGATACCATGCAGTTCCTGCGGTGCGACGTGCACACGTACTGCGTGGGGATGGCCGCCAGCATGGGGGCGGTGCTGATGTGCGGCGGGGAGAAGGGCAAGCGGTTCGTGCTCCCGAACTCCCGGCTGCTGCTGCACCAACCGCTGATCGGCGGAGTGTTGGAGGGGCCGGCGACCGACCTGTCCATCGAGGCCCAGGAGATCATCCGGCTGCGCAAGCGGCTGTACGAGATCATCGCCAAACATACGCAGCGGCCGCTCGAACAGATCGAACGCGACTGCGACCGGAACAAATGGCTGGAGGCGCAGGAGGCGGTGGAATACGGACTCGCAGACGTGATGCTCGAACGGGCTCCGGAGACTCCGCCGCGACCCAGCGAACCCGAGGAGGAAGCGTAGGACTCAGAGCCGCCAAGGAGAGCCGCGACCGCCGGCAGAGCCGCGACCGTAAGGGAGCGGTTCCGCGGAAGGAAGAACCGCTTCCTTACGGGCGCGGCTCTGATAGCGGGCGCGGTCCTGATAGCGATCGCGGCGCTGATTGGCGATTCTAAGCAGAGGGAGACCCGAACGTGGGACGGTTGATGACGGCTTCGCGACGTGGTCAACGCTGGGGGTTGGGCTTGTTGCCTCTCCTGCTGGCGGTCGGATGCGACAGCCAAGTGCCCGCGAAGGACTTCCGCGAGACCCAACGATTGCTCCAGGAATCCCGCGAGGAGGTCCGCCGGTTGGGCGACGAACTGGCTCGGCAGGTGGAACTCAGCCGCACGCTGCAAGCGCGGATCGCCCGGTTCAGCGGGCTGACCCGCCAGGAGGTGTTGGACGAACTGGTCGCGCCGGTCCGGCTGGAACTCGAGGGGATGTCCGGCGGCTACGATACCGACGGTCAGCCGGGAGACGACGGCATCGCCCTGTTCATCCGCCCGATCGACCGCGAGGGGCACGTGGTCAAGGCGGCCGGCAGCCTGAAAATCACCCTCCTCGACCCGTTGAATCCGCCCAACGCCAACGTCGTTGCCGAGTACCACTTCGACGTGCCCGCCACCCGCAAGCTGTGGTACGGGCGGCTGTGGACCTACCATTTCACCGCTCGGTGCCCTTGGCCGCCGGGGCAGATGCCGGCCCATGACGAAGTGACCGCCCACGTGGCCTTTACGGACCTGCTGACGGGTAAACTCCTGACCACCCAGCAGGCATTCAAGATCACGCGACCGCTGGTCGCCGCCACCGCCCCGGCCGGTGCGTCGGGACGGTGAAGGGGCTGAGTGCGGCCCGGCCCAGCGTTTGCGGCAGGGAACGAGGGCGGGTGGCCCATCCATCGCAACGCGATGGGTGGGGTCACGATGATGGGAACGCGAGCAGTCGCTCCGACAGGGCCATGGCTTACTCGCGTTCGATCATCGCGAGCCCACCCTTGCTACGCAAGGATGGGCCACCCGGCAGACGAAAGCGTGTACGCGTTCGGCACTGCTCAAAGAGCAGTGGCACACGGCCGTGTTCGAGGGTATCTGACGAACCGCAACAAGTTGCCTTGGTCCTGGCAACGGACCCCGCCGATTCTGTCACGGACCCCAGCACGGGAGGTCGTCGTTGAGCATCCATCCGGACGAGTTGGTGGGCCGCGAGGTGGTACTCGATACCGCCGGGCCAATCATCTACCTCGGGAGGCTCGTGGCCTGCGACGAGCGTGGATTCAGCCTCGAGGAAGCGGACTTGCACAACGCGTCCGAGGGCCACGCCACCCGCGAGCAGTACATTGCGGAGTCGGCCCGTGAAGGGATCCGCGTGAACCGTCGGCGGATTTTCGTGCTGCGGCAGGCGGTCTACAGCATCTCCGCCCTGGCGGACGTGGTGACGGATTAGCGGGCAAAGAGGGTTCAGGGCATGCGCATCTTCGTGACGGGTGGGGCCGGGTACGTGGGCAGCCACTGCGTCCGACATCTGGTTCAGCACGGCCACGAGGTCGTGGTCTACGACAACCTGGTGCACGGGCATCGGGCGGCGGTGGTCGACGAGGCGACGTTCATCAGAGGCGACCTGGCGGACGGCTCCACGCTGGCGCTGGCCTTGAGCACAACCTCCTTCGACGCGGTGATGCACTTCGCCGCCTATGCCTACGTGGGCGAGTCCGTGCACGAGCCGCTCAAATACTACCAGAACAACCTGTCGAACACGGTCACGCTGCTCGAGGCGATGCGGGCGGCGGGCATCCCGCGGCTGGTGTTCAGCTCGAGCTGTGCGACGTATGGCCAGCCGGACAAGGTACCCATCACCGAGGAGACCGAGCAGCGGCCCATCAACCCCTACGGTCGCACGAAGCTGGCGGTCGAGTGGGTCCTGCGGGACTGCGCGGCGGCCTGGGGACTCGGGGCCTGCGCGCTGCGGTACTTCAACGCCTGCGGAGCCGCTGCCGACGGGGCCATCGGCGAGGACCACGACCCGGAAACGCACCTCATCCCCATCATCCTGCAAGTCGCGCTCGGGCGGCGGGAGAAGGTGACGGTCTTCGGGACGGACTACGATACGCCGGACGGCACCTGTGTCCGCGACTATATCCACGTGGAAGACCTGGCTTCGGCCCATCGCCTGGCGATCGAGCAGCTCGAGCCAGGCAAGGCCTGGGCCTGCAACGTGGGCACGGGCCACGGCCACAGCGTGAGCGAGATCATCGAGGTCGCTCGGCGGATCACGGGACGCCCGATCGCAGTGGAAGAAGGTGCTCGCCGGACCGGTGACCCGCCCGTGCTGGTCGCGGACGCGGCCCGTATCCGTGCGCGCCTCGGCTGGGAGGCCGCACACGCCGACATCGCCGACATCGTGGCCACGGCGTGGCGGTGGCACGAGACCCACCCGGCCGGGTATAACGATCGTTGAACCCCAGCGTTGCATTCCGCGACGATGGGAAAATGAGAAGTGAGAAATGAGAAACCGTGTCTCCCGTGGACAGCCGGTGAACCTCACTGGTGGTGAGGTGGGGCGGCAGGCATAGAAGGCGGCTTTTTCTCAATTCTCCATTCCTCATTCTTCATTTCCCCCGGTCGCAGAATGCAACTGGGGGGGGGAACATTGATCCGGTATCTCCCTTGGGGACGGACACGACGGGTGAAGCAGCAACGGGTTCAACAACGCCGCCGACCGCCAAGGCAGGACCCGGAGAAGCGCCCGGCGACGCCGTCGGGCGAGGGATCCGCGTCGCCTTGGTCCGACGCCCGCTGGCCGATCTTCGCCGCCGCCGGCTTGACCCTGCTCCTGAGCCTGCCGCTGTTCGAGCCGCTCTCCTGGTTCCCGCTGGGCTTCGTGGTTTTCATTCCCTGGATCGTCAGCCTGTGTGTGGCGCGGAATGGCCGGCTGGTGTACGTCACGGCCTATCTGCTGGGGTCGGCCTACTTCCTGATTCACCTTCGGTGGTTGTATGCGACCACGGGGGCCGGCTACGTGGCCGCATCGCTCTACCTGGCGGTGTACTTCCTGCTGGCAGCCTGGCCGATCCGCCACCTGTGCCACCGGCGCAACGTGCCGGCCGTGGCGGCCTTCCCCATCGGCTGGGCGGCGGCGGAGTTCCTGCGCAGCCATGGCCCGCTGGCGTTCCCCTGGTTCATGCTGGGCCATAGCCAAATCCGGTTTCTGAGCATGATTCAGGTCGTAGACTTGGCCGGGGTGGTCGGGCTGTCGTTTGTCCTGGCGGTGGTCAACGGCTGGCTGGCGGACTTGGTGATGATGCGTTGGCGGCTATGGCCGGGCTCGCGCAGCCGCCATGCCCTGCACGGAGCGTGGGACGGCGGGATCGCCGCCGTCCTACTGGTGGTGGTCACGTTCGGCTACGGCCGCTACCGGCTGGCGACCGAGGAACTCGTCGAGGGCCCGCTGGTGGCCGTGATCCAGGGTGACTTTCTGCTCGAGGCCGTCCGCGGCTCGCAGGGAGTCAGCGATCTGGAAAAGATGCGGACTTACCTGAATCTCATGGAGCAGGCCGCCCAGGAATCGCCCGACCTGATCGTGCTGCCGGAGACCCCCTGGGCGATGATCCTCAACCCGGAGATCCTGGCGCACGAGCCCGGTTGGGGCAACTTCCAGCGGGCGTTCACGGAACGGGCCCGGCGCTACGGCAACTTCATTGTCGTCGGCGGCATGTCGGAGTTTCCGCAGCCGGAAGGCTCCTACCCGGCCGCACACCGCCACAACTCGGCCTTCGTCTACCCGCCCGACGGCGGCCCCCCCGGCCGCTACGACAAGATCCACCTAGTGCCGTTCGGCGAGTTCGTCCCCTTCCGTTACACCCAGGGTCTGTTCTGGCTCTACCGATTCCTCAACGATGGCTGGTTCAACCCGTGGGGCCGCGGGGGCATCGAATACTCATTGACGCCGGGAAGCGCGTTCGGCACGTTCGCCATGCAGGCCCGCTCACTGGAGGCTCGCCCTTTCCGCTTTGGGGTGACGATATGCTATGAGGACGTGATCCCGCAGGTGTTCCGGCGGTTCGTGCGCGGCGGCGACGGGGACAAGCGTGTAGACTTCATGCTGAACATCAGCAATGACGGCTGGTTCGGCCACGGGGGCCAGCAGCCGCAGCACTTGGTCAACTGTGCCTTCCGGGCGGTCGAGAACCGCGTGGCGGTGGCCCGGGCGGTGAACACGGGGGTCAGCGGGTTCCTCCGGCCGGACGGCTCGTGGCACGACCTCGTCTCGGACCCCGACCGACGGCCCCAGGCCGGGGGGATCGGTTATCGCATGGCCCGGCTGGCGATCGATCCACGGCCATCGGTCTACAGCCGATACGGCGACTGGCTGGGTCTGCTCTGCGGGCTGATCAGCCTGGCGGCTCTGGGCGATTGGGGCATCCGCAGGTTCCGGCGAGCACCCGCGAACGGCCCGACGGCGAAACAGGAGTCCGATTCATGATCCGCGATCCCCGGGACGAGCGTCCAGCGCAGAATGGTGTGGCACCCGACCTCGGCGAGCTCGGTCGAGCCGCGTCTCGCCGGTGCAGGGTGGCAGGCGACGGTGTGGCACCGGCGTCTCGCCGGTGCAGGGTGACAGGCGCCGGTCAACCTGCACGCGTCCGGCACTGCTCAAAGAGCAGTGGCACACGGGCGGTCCCCGACCTCCGCTCTTACCCGGGGACTTGCGTCCCCGGCTCAGCACCCGACCCCCGATCCCCGACCCCCAACCAGTGGTTCCCCACAATGCTCGCCGCGCTGGCGTTGATGGTGGTTGGTGCGGGGTGCACGAGCGTGCCACTGACGCAGTCGGAAAGTGAGCTGCGCGACATGGCGGTGCGGTACGTCCGGGCCGGGGTGCGTTTTCCCGAGAACCCCGCGGTCCGGGCCCAGGCGATTGAAGCGGTCTCGGAAGTCCTGCGTCCGGAGGAGGGGAGCGTCCTGATCCGCGAGGGTCTGGCGGACGAGCACGCCGGCGTCCGCTTCGCGGCGTGCATGGCCCTGGGGCATCTGAAGAACACTGACGCCCGAGTGGCGATCGAATCCCTGGCCGAGGACCCCGACCGCAACGTGCGGGTTGCGGTGTATTATGCCCTGGAGCAAGTGGGCGATTTCTCGCGACGGATGCAGTGGGTAGCGTTGTTGCGCCGCGATCCCGACCCCATCGTGAGGCGTAACGCCGCCCTGGCCCTCGGCCGGCTGGACAACACGGCCGTGCTCGGGCTTCTGCAGAAAGCCAGCGTGGAGGACGAAGACGAGGGCGTTCGGTTGCAGGCCCTGGAGGCCATGGCCTACCTCGGCGACGCCTATGCGGTGAGCCGGTTCATCCACGATGCCCACGGCGGGCTGGGCTTCAAACAGCCCTTCGCCTTGCTCACGCTGGGACGGGCCCAGGGCGAGCAGGTTTTACCCACCCTGCGGAGCCGATTGCGGAGCGCGCCCTACCTGGAGGCCCGTCTGGCGGCAGCCCGCGGCCTGGGAATGCAGGGCCAGGAGGACGGCTACGACCTGGCGATCAGCTCCCTGCGATGGTCGAGCCCGGTGCAAGGCGTCGCGGATGATCCGCCGGAGAACCAGATCATGCGCGTCCGCTCGATGGCCGCTCTCGCATTGGGCGACATCGGCAATCGCGAGGCGCTCGGGTCGCTGGCCCACCTGATGCAGAATGAACGCGACCCGCGCGTGCAGTTGGCGGCGGCCACGGCCATCCTGATGATCCTGGACCGAACGCCGTAGGCCTGATTATGAAATGGGTACCGTTCGTCATCCTGGCGGTCATCACGCTCGTCTGCCAGACGACGATCGTCCAGGCGATGGCCATCCACTCGATCTGGCCGAATTGGATGCTCGTGCTGGCCATCCATTATGCCCTGTGGGGGCCTTGGCCGGAGGCGGCCATCGGGGCGTGGCTGCTGGGCCTGGCGGTGGATCTGCAGAGTCTGGCCGGCTTCGGGCGCGTGGGGCTGTACGCCTTCCTGTTCGGTGGGGCCGCATGGGCGATTATCCGGATTCGCTCGGCATTCGTCCGCGAGCACGCCCTGACGCAGTTCCTGGTGACCCTGGTGTTCGCGTGGGCCATCGAGCTGCTGGGCGAGATGCATCGACAATGGCGATCGCCGCCGGGCATGCTGAGTCCGGCGGTGTGGTGGCCGGCGTTCTTCACTGCCCTGTATACCGCCGCGTGTGCCCCCTACCTGCATTGGCTGCTGATCAAGCTGGGCCGCTGGACGGGCTTGCGCCCGGCCAGGAGACTCTGATCGTATGTTCGAGAATCGGCTGAAGATCCTGCTGCTGCTGCTGGCCCTCCCCGCTGTGGCGGTGAGCGTCCGGCTGGTCCAACTGCAAGTCCTGCGGGCCGACGACTACCGCGCGGACGCCGGCCGGATGCTCGTGCGCCCGCCCAAGTACTTCCCTTTCCTGCGCGGCGACATCACCGATTGTCAGGGACGCCGGCTGGCTTATGATCGGCCGTCCTGGGAAATCTGCGTCCACTACGCCGCCCTGGCCCGCGAGCCCGACGCCCTGCGCGCCCTCCTCCGCCGTCACGGCACCTACCGCCGCGGCCGCGACACCGACGAGGCCCTCAGCGCCCGCATCGACGAGGCATGGATGGCCATCTCCGAGTTCAGCGGAACCCCGTTCGCCGAGCTGCAGCGTCGGGCCGAGGAGGTGCGCGACAGCGTGTCGCGGATTAAGGAGAGCGTCGAACGACGGCGCGGCGTCGCGACCGTGGTCATGGAAGAGCGGCTGGCCCACCCCATCGTCCGCGATCTGGACCAGGAACAGGGTGTGGCCGCCAGTATCCGCTTCGCGCCGTACGAATGGATCGAGGTACAGGCCAGCCACAGCCGCCAGTACACGGGGGGCGAGGCGGTCGGCCACCTGCTCGGGCAACTGGGTCCGGTCGATGCCGCGGCACGAGAGCGCGACCTAAACGCCGACGACGAGCTGGCCAGCTACCGGCTGACGGATCTGCGCGGCATCAGCGGCGTGGAGGCCCTGGGCGAACAGTGGCTGCGGGGGCGGCGCGGGCGGATCGAGGAGGACATCGAAGGCCGGGCCATTCGCCCGCCGGTCGACCCGGTCAATGGGCAGCCCTTCCGCCTGACCATCGACTACCCCCTGCAGCAGGCCCTCTACAATCGCCTGGCCGCCGCGGTCGAGGCGACGCCCTACCGCACCGGCGGCTGCGTGGTCGTGCTGCACGTTCCCACGCGGCAAGTGCTGGCCATAGTGGATTATCCCTCCGTGGACCCGACCCTGGCCTACGCCGACCGCGTGGTGCTGGAGCAGGACCGGATACGGCAACCCTTGCTTTTCCGAGCCGTGCGCGGCTACTACTCACCAGGCTCGATCGTCAAGCCGATGATCCTGGCCGCCGCCCTCGCCGAAAAGGTGGTCGGCGAATACACGACCTCAACCTGCTTCGGGCGGCTGTTCCTCGACTACCCCGACCGCTGGCGTTGCACGGGCACGCACGGCACCGTTGGGCCGGTACGGGCCGTCCAGGCAAGCTGCAACGTGTACTTCTACCACACCGCCGAGATGCTCAAGATCCCGCGGCTGCGCGACTGGCTGCCGCGGTTCGGGATCGGGCAACTGAGTGGCACCGGCCTGCCCGCGGAAAAGCCGGGCATTCTTCCCACAACGATGTCGGACGGCCAGGCCCGGCTGGCGGGTATCGGTCAGGGCGAATTGACGATTACGCCCCTCCAGGCGGCCAACATGGTCGCCACCGTGGCCGCCGGCGACTACCGCCCGGTGAGCCTCTGGCTGGATGACCCGGCCCCCAAGCCTGCGACCCCCCTGCCGGTTGCGTCGGCCCACTGGCGACTCGTGCGCGATGGGATGCACAAGGCGGTAAACGAACGCGGCGGGACGGCCTTCGGCCCCGACCGGGCCACCATCGACGACGCGGAATACACCCTGCTCGGCAAGACGGGCAGTGCCGAGGCTCGCGGCCACACGGTGGAGTGGACCTACGTCTGCCACTTCCCCGACGGCCGGGTCGAAGAGATCATCGCCGGCAGTCGCGAGAGCCTGCTGGCCCGCTACTCGGCCGACGAGCAGCCGAAAATCACCGGGTGGCGCTGGCATAAGCGATATCCGCCCGGCGAGCCGCCCACGCATAGCTGGTTCATCGGCTACCTCGCCCCGAAGGGACGCCACCGCGAAGCGATCACCGACGAGCCGGGGGCCTTCGCCATCGCCGTCCTGGTCGAATACTGCGGGCATGGCGGCGAGGTGGCCGCACCCCTGGCGCGCGACATGATCAACTCCGTTCTGCTCCGTTACCGCGGAATGGAAGCCGAGCCCGCACCCCGGGAGGCGTTCTGATGTGGCTGGGCATGGCATCCTCGACCTGGCGCGGCTGGGGCCTGCTCCTGCCGGTGATGCCGCTGTGCGCGGCGGGAATCCTCACGCTGCAAGCGCTGGGCGATTCGGACGCGGGCGGCCTGCTCGCCCCCGCCGCCCTCAAGCAGACGCAGTTCGCCGCCGCCGGTCTGATGGCCCTGCTCGTGACCACGTGGATCGGCTACCAGAGACTCGGACGGCTGGCGTTCCCGCTGTTCGCCCTCAGCGTACTCCTTCTGCTGTGGCTGGTGGCCGACAAGTGGATCGACCTGCCCCTGGTCAGCGAACGGCGCGGTTCGCGACGATGGATCTTCCTGCCCGGGGTCCAGGTGCAGCCGTCGGAGCTGGCCAAGATCATGTACGTGCTGGCTCTGGCCTGGTACCTGCGGTATCGGCGGAACTACCGCACGTTCGGCGGGCTGTTCGCCCCATTCGCCATCACCCTGATACCCATGGGCCTGATCCTGGTGCAGCCGGACCTGGGCACCGTGCTGTTATTCCTGCCCGTCCTGTTCACCATGCTGTTCGTGGCCGGCGCCAAGCTGCGGCATTTGGTGGTCATCGCCCTGCTGGGGCTGATGTGCCTGCCGGTCTTCTGGCTCAAGATCCGCAGCTACCAGCGGCTGCGGATCACGGGCGTCCTGTTGCAGAGTCCGCAAATCCGCGACTACTTCACCGACCGACCGGAGGTGTGGGACCGCCTGCGTCCGCAAGGCGAGAATCCCAATGAGTGGCGGCGCGAGCTGACCGACTGGGAGAGCCGGGCGGGGTACCAGCTCGTGCACAGCAAGACGGCCATCGGCAGCGGCGGCGCCTGGGGACAGGGCTGGGCCCGGGGCATCTTCGTCGAGCATGACCTGCTGCCCGAGAACGACAATGACTTCATCTTCGCCATGATCGCCCACCAGTGGGGGTTGGCGGGTTGCCTGGTGGGCATCCTGTGTTATGTGCTCATCGTGGCCTTCGGGTGCGACGTGGCCACGGTAACCAACGATCCTTTCGGGCGGCTGCTGGCCGTGGGCCTGTCCACCATGCTCGCCGTCCAGACGCTGACCAACCTGTGCATGACCGTCGGGCTCGGGCCGATCACCGGCGTGACCCTGCCCTTTGTGAGTGCGGGCGGCAGCAGCCTGCTCTCCAGTTTCGTGTCCATCGGGCTGCTCATCAGCGTGGCCCGCGACCGCCCCATCCTCATGAAGCCGCATCCCTTCGAGTTCGACGAAGAGGCGGAGAAGTACGCCAGCGCACGGGTTTGACCCACCCGCAGGGGCTCGCTAACATGCCTTTTTCGAACGTGTTGGGAGGTTGACCATGCCCGCCAGTCAGGCTGACAGTACCGCCGGTGCCCGCAGACGGCCCGGCGTGCGCGCGGTCATGAGCGGTCAGGTCGGCGTGGATAAGAAACCGTTCATCGAGCGCGTTGCACAGATTGCTCGTGACCGGGGGAAGAAACTGGCGGTCTGCCACGTCGGCGACATGATGTACAAGGAAGCCCCCGACGTTCGCCCCGGGCGGATCCTCGACCTGCCCCGCCCCCGCCTGGACGGCCTGCGACGCTCGGTGTTCAAGGATATCCTCCGCATCGCCGAGAACGCCGAGAACCTGCTGGTCAACACCCACGCGACTTTCCGCTGGAAGCACGGCCTGTTCCCGGCATTCGATCACGACCAGTTGGCCGACCTCGACCTCGGCCTGTTCATGACCCTGGTGGACAACGTCGACGCGGTGCACGAGCGGCTGACCCGTGAACACGACATCAAGCACACGCTCAAGGACATCATGGTCTGGCGGGAGGAGGAAATGCTGGCCACGGAAGTGATCTCGACGATCGTCCGCGGCCACGGGCACTTCTACATCATCGCCCGCGGTCTCGAACACCACGACATGGCCGAGTGCGTCTATCGCCTCATGTTCGAGCCGCAACGTAAGCGGGTCTACCCGTCGTTCCCCATGAGCCACGTGATGGATCTGCCGGATACGCTGGCCGAGATCGACGCGTTCCGCGACACCATCGCCGAGCACTTCATCACTTTCGACCCGGGCGACCTGGACGAGAAGCGGCTGCCCTTCGCCGCCGCCGCCGCCCGCAAACGCGGAGAACGCGAGCTCGTGCTCGAAATCCACGGGCGATCGCTGGCGTTCGACATCGACGAGGTGCTCGCGGTCGAACACGATATCGACAGCCAGATTTACGCCCGCGACTTCAAGCTCATTGACCAGTCGGACATCATCGTCAGTTACGTGCCCGAGTTGCCCAACGGTAAGCCGGGCCTCTCCAGCGGCGTCGAACGCGAGTTGCAGCACGCCTACGAGACGACCAAGGAGGTGTACGTGGTGTGGAAGCCGGCGGCCGATCCGTCGCCCTTCGTCACCAAGACCGCCAACGTGGTCGTACGCTCGGTTGAGGAGTTGTACACGCTATTCGAGAAAATGGGATACCTCGAGACCGGCAGGATACAGGCCACTCAACCTGCCGGCCCCCGGACGCGAGGCCGGCACGGATAACCCGGGCCTCGGCGGTTGATGCATCGGCCGGCGGATGATGGGCCGGCCAGGGAGATATACTGGACCATGCAACCTCAGCAGTTGGCGGCCATGATCGACCACACCGTTCTGAAGCCCTCCGCGACGGGCTCGAACATCGACAAGCTCTGCGACGAGGCCGCCCGGTACGAGTTCATCGCCGTGTGCGTGAACCCGGTGTGGGTGCGCCGCTGCCGTGACCGCCTGGCCGGTACGCCGGTGAAAATCGCCAGCGTCATCGGCTTCCCCCTCGGGGCCAACCGCACGGATATCAAAGTCGAGGAATCGCGGCGGGCGATCGACGACGGGGCATCCGAGATCGACATGGTCGTGCAGTTGGGCGACCTGATGACCGGGAACCTCGGCTTCGTGCGCGACGACATCGCCGCCGTGGCCGAGGCCGTCCATGCCGCCAACCCCGGGTATATGCTCAAGGTCATCCTGGAGACCGCCACGCTGACCCATGAGCAGATCGTGGCCGGCTGCAAGTGCTCCGTCGAGGCCCGGGCGGATTTCGTGAAGACCTCGACCGGATTCCACGCCTCCGGCGGTGCGAAGGTCGAACACGTGCGGCTCATGCGCCAGGCGGCCGCCCCGCTGGCGGTCAAAGCCTCGGGCGGCATCCGCACCCTGGCCAGCATCAAGTCCATGGCCGACGCCGGCGCCACCCGCATCGGCTGCTCCGCCGGCCCCAAGATCATGGACCTCATCCGCCGACTCACCCTCTGACAGCATCGTGGCCCTTTATAGCGGCCGCCCGAGCCGCAACTGAGCAGAGCCGCGACCGTAAGGGAGCGGTTCTTG
>CAZEEJ010000123.1:0-14610 GCA_964511155.1 uncultured Planctomycetales bacterium
TTCTCCTGCGACGCGAAGAAGCAAGCCGGATCGTGTGCATTGCTCGCGAAGAGTCCAGGTTCTTCTTGCATGACATCAACACACATGGGTAAACCCGGCGTGCGCATCGCGTACCTCGTCAGTCGCTATCCGGCGGTTTCGCATACGTTTATTTTGCGCGAGGTGGTCGCTTTGCGCGAGCGGGGAGTGGAGGTGGCGACCTTCTCGGTTCGGCGTGCGGAGGCGCAGGATTGTTTGGATGAGCAGGCTCGCCGGGAAGCGCGGACGACGCGGTCGCTCATCCCCGTGCCGTGGGGGGCGTGGGTGAGGGCGCTGCTTTGGGCCGTGGTATCGAGGCCGCTGCGGACCTGTCGCACACTGGCCGCGGCCGTGAGGCTCGGCGGGCCGGGGTTGCGCGGGCGGTTGAAGTGGCTGGCGTATTTCGGCGAGGCGGTGCTGCTGGCCCGCTGGCTGGCGGCCGGCCGGTTCGACCGCCTGCATTGCCACTTCGGCAACAGCGGATCGAGCACGGGCTTACTGGCCGCCCGGCTCGCGGGGGTTCGCTACAGCTTGACCTGTCACGGGTCCGAGCTGCGCGAGCCGGTGAAGTATCGCCTTGCGGACAAGGTGGCCCAGGCGGACTTCGTGGCGTGCGTGAGCGAATACGGGCGATCGCTCCTGAAAGGGATCTGCCCGGTGGACCACTGGAGCAAACTGCACCTGGTGCGCTGCGGGCTTCCACGCTCGAACGCACAAGTGCAACGAGCCGCGGGTTTCAACCCGCGCGGCGGTGGGGCGGCGGCGTCCCACCGCGAAGAGGTAAACGAGACGCCGCGTCTGCACATTCTTTGCGTGGCTCGTCTCTCCGCCGAGAAAGGGCACTTGGTGCTGCTGGATGCTTTGGCCGAGCTTCGTCGCCGCGGGGTGGCGTTCCGTTGCACGCTGGTCGGCGACGGGCCGGAGCGGTCGGCGATCGAGACGCGGATAGGGGCCCTGGACCTGGGGGAGGCCGTGGTTCTAAAGGGGGCTCTGCCGCCGGAGCGGGTGGCGGAGTTGTACCCGTCGGCGGACGGGGTCGTGCTGGCGAGTTTCTCGGAAGGCGTGCCGGTGGTGCTGATGGAGGCCTTGGCGTGCGGTCGGCCGGTGGTGGCGACGTGGGTCGGGGGCGTGCCGGAACTGGTCGAGCATGGCGTGTGCGGGTTGCTCGTGGAGCCGGGCGACGCCAAGGAACTGGCCGAGGCCCTCGCCGAGGTGCTGCGGGATGGCGCGTTGGCCGCGCGGCTCGGGGCCAATGGCCGGGCGGCGGTGGAGCGTGAGTTTTGCATGAATAAGTCAGTCAGCCAACTGCAAGGGCTTCTGTGTGGTGGTGACCACGCCCCATGGCGGCTGAGCACCGGCGAGACGCCGGTGCCACACCGTGGCGGTCGGGGGCGGCGGTTGCTGATCGTCTCGCCGGTGCGCGATGAGGCGGCCTATTTGCAGCGGACGATCGACTCGATGGTGGCCCAGACGGTCCGCCCGACGGTGTGGGCCATCGTGGATGACGGCTCCGCGGACGATACGCCGCTGATCGCCCGGAGGGCTGCCGAGCAGCACCCCTGGATACACTTCCACACGCGGGCCGACCGCGGCGTGCGGCGGGTGGGCGGCGGCGTGGTCGAGGCGTTCAACGACGGCCTGGCCCGCTACAACCTCGACGACTTCGATTACGTCTGCAAGTTCGACGGCGACCTCGCCTTCGGGCCGACCTACTTCGAGCGGCTCTTCGACAAGTTCGACGCCGACCCGCGGTTGGGAACCGCCAGCGGCAAGGCCTGGATCGAGGTGGGCGGCCGCCTGGTACCCGAACGCTCCGGCGACGAGTTCTCGCAGGGGCAGTCGAAGCTCTACCGCGTCGAGTGCTTCAAGCAGATCGGCGGGTTCGTCCGCGAGGTCATGTGGGACGGCATCGACTGTCACCGCTGCCGAATGCTGGGCTGGCAGGCGCGCAGCTTCCGCGACGAGGAGTTGCGTTTCCTGCACCTGCGGCCGATGGGCTCGTCGTTCCACAGTATCTACCGCGGGCGGCTGCGCTGGGGCTACGGCCAGTATTTCATGGGCACGCATCCGTTGTATGCCCTGGGGATTGCCGGCTATCGCATGTTGGAGCGGCCGTGGATCGCCGGCGGGTTGCTGCTGCTGGCTGGGTATCTCGGCGGGTATCTGCGCCGCCGCCCGCGGTACGAGGACCCGCAGTTCCGGGCCCACCTGCAGCACTGGCAGCTCGCCCGCCTCGGCCTGCGCCGCCGTGCGACCGGACATTCAACCGCAGTCCCTGTAGGCTCCTCGGTTCCTCATCTGAGTCTATCTGAGTCATCTGGGGGCCCTTCTTCCTCGGCCTCCTGCCCACAGATCACGCAAATGGACGCAGATCGGCGTTGAGAGGCGAATTGTTGCGGAAAGATGACTTGACCTGCAGCTCGACGCGGGAGTCACGATTGCGCGGGCTGGTGGCCGTTTTGGTGCTGGTCGGCCTGGCGTTTCGCGTTGCGCCGCTGCTGGACCACGGCGGACGACTGCTGCGGCAGTTTCCGACCGAGGACGGGTACCTCATGCTGACCATCGCCCGGAACCTGGCCCTGGGCTTGGGCATGAGCACCGCCGCGGGCACCATCCCGACCAACGGGACGCAGCCGGGTATGACCTTCGTGTATGCCCTCGGGTTCTGGCTCGCGGGGGGGGACAAGAGCAACGGCGTATTCGTTGCCCAGATCATCCAGATCGCGTTCGGTATGCTGGCCGCGTGGCTGCTCTACCGGCTCGGCCGGCTGGTGTTCGCCAGGTCGCCCGACGGCAGAACCATTGCCGCCTTGGCCGCGGCTACCTGGTTTGCCGCTCCGCTCTGCGTTCAACATTCACAGAACTGCCTGGAAACCGGGGCGTATATCGCCAGCGTGTTGGCCGTCGTGCTCGCCTTCCTCGGCGGTCTGCGACAGCCCGCGGCGCCCTGGTCCATGCGGCGTTGCCTGGCTCTCGGGGCCTTGTGCGGCCTGGCTTTCTGGATGCGCAACGACGCATCGCTCCTCATCCTGGCCTGTTGCCTGACGCTGGCGGGCATCGGTATCGTGCACGGCCCCAGCCTGACGCGGCGACTGGCCGAGGCGTTTACCATCGGGGCGACTTCCATCATCGTTGCCCTCCCCTGGCTGATCCACAACAAGATCCACTTCGGCAACATCGTGCCCATCAGCGGCCAGTCCGAGGCCGCCTTCACGCCCTTCGCCGCCAACGCCCCACGTCTGCTTTGGGGTATCGCGGAGTATGTATTGCTGATCGGCGGCATTCCCGGCTCGCTCGAGTCTCGCCCGGTCGTGCTGGCCGGCTGCGTTTTGCTGCTCGCGGCAGCGGTGATTGTTGTGGCGTTCATCGCGTTGCGCGCCCGCCTGGCGACCCGAACGCTCATTCTGCTGGCGGCCATCTATGCGAGCGGGCTGTGCGTCTTTTACGGCTTGTTCTTCGGGGCCGGCTACTTCATGAGCCGGTACATGTTTCCGCTCTCGCCGTTCCTGGCCCTGCTGTGGGCGGCCATCGTCTACGGCATCTGCACCGCACCCGCGTCGGCACGACGATTGCCCGTGACGGTCGCGGTCTGGGCGCCGGTGCTGGCGGTCATCATCGGCCTTAACGCACGGGCGTACCTCAAGGGTGACAACCAGGGCCACTTCCAGGTTGTCGAATGGGTCCAGGCCAACGTGCCCGCAGACGCCTGGGTCGGCGCCCCCCAGACCGGCACCTTGGGCTTCTTCCACGACCGGACGATAAATCTGGACGGCAAGGTGAACCCGGAGGCCCTGGAAGCCCGTCTGCGCGACGCCGTGCCGCAGTATGTGCTCGACCGCGAGATCGCCTACCTGGCCGACTGGGTTGGGTTGGCGGGCTGGGCGGAGATTCCCGTGCTCAAGCCCCATTTCGAGTTGCTCGTGGAGGATCACGAGCGCAATCTGGCCGTCCTGGGGCGACGGCCGACGACGGTTGGCCTGAACGGCCATTTGCGAGGGGTGACTCACCGATGAGCGCTGAAGCATCCAATCGACCCAATATCCTGATTCTGGTGATCGACTCGTTGCGGGCCGATCACGTCTCCTGCTACGGCTACCAGCGGCAGACGACGCCGAACATCGACCGCCTGGCCGAGGAGGGCTGCCTGTTTGAGAACGCGATCACGGCGGCCCCCTACAGCCCGGCCTCGTATGCCTCGCTGTTCAGCGATCTCTATCCGCACCAGCACGGCGTCAACGGCGATACCGTCCGCGTCTGGCCGACGAATCTTCCCCGGCTGCCGGCGAGGCTTCAGGAGCAGGGGTACGCGACGTTCGGGGTATCCAACAACGCTTTTGTGGGCGAGGCGACGCATGCGCTGCACGGCTTCGATGCGTTCTACGAGACGTTCCGCCGCTCTTGGCTGTCGCGCAAGTACAGCGGGCTGATGCGGCGGTTGCGGCCCGTGCTGGGGGAGACCTGGACCCGGCGGCTGGAACCGTTCCATCTGCGCTGGCCCGAGATGCGCGCCGCGGGTGCGTCCATGCGGTTTCTGCAGCGACAGATCGCCGCCGCCCGCCGGCCGTTCTTCGGGTTCGCGATCCTCATGGACCCGCACACACCCTATGACGCCCGCCGAACGGAATACTGCGGCGTCACGCCTGCGGTCCGGGAGTTCTTCCGGACGGTCAACGATCCGCGCATGTGGGGCCGGCTCATGGCTCACGGGGCGACCCTGCCGGCACAGCAGCTCCGCATCGCACGGGACCTGTACGATGCCGAGGTACGTCACGCGGACCAGTGCATCGGGCGCCTGGTGGAATGGCTGCGTGCCCGGCGACTGCTGGACGATACGCTGGTGGTGGTGACGGCGGATCACGGGGAGGCCTTCGGCGAGCGCGGCGTGTGGGGGCACGGATTCGGGTTGAGCGACTGCCTGACCCGCGTGCCGTTGGTGGTCCGCTGCCCGCGGTATTGGCGGGCCGGCACGCGGAGCGACGCCCTGGTGCAGCTTCACGACCTGCACCCGACCTGCCTGAGTGTGGCGGCAGGGAGCCCGCCCGATGGGAGCGGCGATCCGCTGGATCTCAGGCAGGCGGCCGACCCGCACTGGCGTGGCCGCGAGGTGGCCTTCAGCGAGTTTCCCGTGCAGACCGAAGCGCTGCGCATGCTGAAGGGCATGAACCCGAAGTTTACTCCGGGCCGTTGGGGGCAGGCGATGTGGGCGGCCCGCTCGCGCGAATGGCGCTGTGTCGAATACGCCGGCGGCGGATGCGAGCTGTACGACCTCGTGCAGGACCCGACGGAGATGCAGTCGGTGCACGAACAACAGCCCGAAGTCGTGCGGCACTTCCAGACCCTGTTGAGGGAGCATCGGGGCGGCCCGGTATCCTCACCGAGCGGGGCCGCCCCCGAGGACGTCGATGCCGCGGTGCTGGACCGCCTGCGGGATCTTGGCTATATCGAGTGAACGCGGCATGTACCTGGTGGTCATCCATGTTCCCTTCCAGACGACCGGTGAAGACGCGGTGCGCGTCGGGGCGGAGTGGGCCCGCGAGCTGCAGCTCCTGCGGGACTCGCTCGAGGGGCGTTTCGGTGAGATCGTGGTCGCGGCCCCGGAGTTGCCGCCCGATTTCTCCTGGAACGAGCAGCATCCGGTCGAGCTCAGCCCTTCACGCGAAGGCATTCGTTTCGTGCGACTGTGCCGGGCCCATCTGCGGGCCAGGCAGTTCTGGCCGCGGGCTTGGGGGGTGTATCGTCGTTGTCGCCGGCTGGCGGGCGAGGCATCCGTGGTCCATGCCGGGCTGAGCGATCTGTTTCGCCCCATCGCCCAGTTCGGCTTTCTGGCGGCGTTGCGGGCTGGGGTGCCCACGGTGTTTGTCGAGGACACCGACACGGTGACGCAACTGCTGCAACTGGACGGCGACCGCCCGCGGTGGCGAACGCGGTTCTACTGCGATCTGTACGGCCGACTGATGCGCTGGGCGGTGGCGCGGGCAGACCTCGCCCTGCTGAAAGGCCGGCTGCTGCATGACCGTTACGGCCGGTTCGCTCGCAACGCTCGTGATTTCCACGAAACCTCCTACAGCACGGCATGGGTCATCCCCGAGGAGGTGCTGGCGGCCAAAATGCGGGAGCTGGCGGCGGGCCCGGCGCTACGCTGCGTGAGTCTGGGGCGCCTCGTGCCGCGCAAGGGCGTGGATCAGAGCCTCGCGGTCGTGGCCCGGCTGCGAAAGCTGGGTGTCCCCGTGGAACTGGACGTGCTGGGCGACGGCCCCCAGCGGTCCGAGCTGGAGACCCTGGCGAGTCGGGCCGGCCTCAACGGCAGCGTTCGTTTTCTGGGCAGCCGCCCGTACGACCAATCGTTCGTCGAGGGGCTCAGGTCGTACCACCTGATGCTGTTCACGCCGACGGCCGAGGACACGCCGCGGAGTCTGTTCGATTGCTTCGCCGCCGGCGTGCCGGTTGCGGCCTTCGATATCGACTTCATCCGGGTGTTGCTGATGGAGGAACGCTGCGGGGTGGCCGCGCCCTGCGGAGACGTCGAGGCGTTGGCCGAACGGATCCGCGAGCTGTGGGCGGAACGCAGCCGCCTGGCGGAGCTGGTACGGTTGGCCGCGGTCGCGGGGCAACGCAACGCGGCTGAGAACTGGTATGCCCGCCGGGCGCAGTGGACGTTCGACGCCGCTGCGGGTGGATGATAACGAGCCGCGGGCGAAGGCCAACGAGCCGCGGGGCTTTAGCCCGCGCGGTGCTTGTGCGTAGTCCGACCGCTGGTTTCGCCCAACGAGCCGCGGGCTTCAGCCCGCGCGGCGTGTGTACGTAAAACCACCGTTGATCTCGGTCAAAGGACCGCGCGGGCTAAAGCCCCGCGGCTCGTTGCCGCCGGGAAAGGCCGCGGCGACGGTAAGCTTGCACCCGGTTCGCACGGCTCATAGAGCAGTGGCACACGGGGCCATCGCACGGAGGATGTGATGTTGAACCTGTTTCATAAGCTGCGTCGGATCGCGCTGAGCAAGACGATCATGCTGGGCCTCTGTGCCGACTGGGTTGCCCTCGTGCGCCTGCACACCCTGGGGTACGAGTCGGCATGTGGCGCGTATGCCGGCGACGCGATTGCCGATCCCGTCGCCCTGCGACTGAGGCCGGTGCATGGCCGGCCGCTCTGGTGCCGGCCGGGCAGCAGCGACCTGGGGGCGCTCTGGGAGGTCTTCGGCAACAAGGACTACACGATTCCACGGCGTTTTCTCCGTAACCCGCGGACCATTCTGGATCTCGGGGCCAATGTGGGTTACGCCGCCGCGTTTTTTGCCCATCGGTACCCGAACGCCCGCATCGTCGCCGTCGAGCCTGACGCCGAGAATCTCAAAATGGCCCGGCGGAACGCGATCAGTGTCCGGTGCGGCGATCGGTGCCGATTCGTACGCGGCGCCGCATGGAATCGGGAGACAGTCGTTCATCTGCATCACGAGGGCCCCGCCTACGCCTACCACGTCGAGCAGCAGGCCGCTCCGGGGCGCATTCCGGTGCGTGCATTCTCAGTGCCTGCGCTTCTGCGACAGGCGGGCATGACGCACGTGGATCTCATGAAAGTGGATATTGAAGGCGCCGAACGGCAGGTCTTTGCAACGGCCGGCGAGTGGGCCCGGAACGTGTCTTGTATCATCTGTGAGCTGCACGGCAGTTACACCTTTGAGCACTTCCGTCGGGATCTCGAGCCGGTCGGGTTCATCTGCCATCCGGCGGATAAGCACACCGGCCTGCGGCTGCCGCTGGCGGTGCGCGAACGGCGGAGCTACCCACGGCGGTGACCACCACGCTGACCCAAGCCATACCCTCTGTCGCCTCCGGGCCGGCACACCGATCACCAGCGGTGTCGGCCGCGGGTTCCGTCAGGCCGCGCGTGTTGCTCATCGCCGAGGCCTGCAACCCGGAGTGGGTGTCGGTACCGTTGGTCGGCTTCAACCTGTACGACGCCCTGCGCCGGGTGGCCGACGTCACCCTGGTGACCCAGGTTCGCAACCGGGCCGCTCTGTCGCGCAGGCTGGAAGCCGGCCAGCGTATCGCCTTCATCGACTCTGAGCTTCTGGCCGCCCCTTTCAGTCGTCTGGCTCACCTGCTCACGCTGGGCCGCGGCCTGGGGTGGACGACGGGGCAGGCGGTCAACTGGCTGCCTTACCTTTACTTCGAGCACCTCGTCTGGCGACAGTTCGGGCCGGCGCTGCGCCGCGGCGAGTTCGATCTGATCCACCGCATCACGCCGCTCACCCCGACCTATCCCAGCCCCCTCGCCGGGCGGACCGATGTGCCATTCATCCTCGGGCCGATCAACGGCGGGCTGCCATGGCCTCCGGGAACCACCCGGACACGCCTGGCGGAAATGGAGTGGCTTAGTTATCTGCGCGAGGCCTACCGGCTGCTGCCGTACGTTCGCCAGACCTACCAGCGGGCGGCCACGGTGATCGCCGGTTCGCGGCATACCTTCGCCTCGCTGCCCCGCAGCGCGCAGGAGCGGGCTCTGTATATGCCCGAGAACGGCATCCATCCGGACCGTTTCAACGCCGACCGTCGTCTGCCGCCCTCGCAAGTGCGGCCGTTCCGCGTGTTGTTTGCGGGACGACTGGTGCCCTACAAGGGGGCTGACGTGGTGCTGGAGGCCTTCGCCGCGTCCAGCCTGCGGTCTGCGGGAGCGGAGGTGGTCATTGCCGGAGACGGCCCGCAGCGTCGAAGCCTCGAGGGGTTGGTTGCGAGCCTGGGGATCACCGGGCAGGTGCGCTTCACGGGCAACCTGCCCCAGGCGGAGCTGGTCGACCAGTTCCGCGGCGCGTCGGTGTTTGCCTTCCCAAGTCTGCGGGAGTTCGGCGGCGGCGTGATCGTCGAGGCGATGGCCTGTGGGTTGCCCTGCATCGTGCTGGATCACGGCGGCCCGGCCGAGCACGTGACCGCCCACACCGGCATGACCCTGCCGGTCCTGCCGCGCAGGGAACTGGTGCAATCTCTGCGGCACGCGCTCGATACCCTGGCGGCAGATCCCGCGCGGCTCGATGCCATGTCCGTCGCCTGCGTCGAGCGTATCCGCTCGTCCTACACCTGGTCGGCCAAGGCCGAACGCATCCTGGAGCTATACCGTACGGTCACGGGGAACAGAAGGCCCCAGGATATGCGATAACGAGCTGCGGGCTTTAGCCCGCGCGGTGGTTGTGCGTAAGGCGACCGTTGCTCTCGGTCAAAGGGCCGGGTGGCCCAGGTTCTCTGAACCTGGGGTAGCGATTGCACGGCCGCGGTAGCCGTGCGGGTGTAGCTTGTATCACACCGCGGGCGTAATCGCTCCCCCAAGTCCGAAGGACTTGGGCCACCCGGTCCATGGCCTGTACGCGCTTCGTACTGCTCAAAGAGCAGTGGCACACGGCGGCGGACTCGGGATAAGCCCGGCAGTTCGTCTCAGCGCAACGCAAAGCCCCGGTCCGCAAGGACCGGGGCTTTGTTGTTGTCAGGGATGTTCATCGCCTCCCGCTCTCAGCGGAACTGCCGGCAGGTCGGCGGGCCGGGTTTTACGGCCGGTACTCGAACGCGCCCAAGTCGTAGATCGAGCTGGCGTTCGGCGTCGAGGTGTCATCGTGCCGCGTGTTACCCGCAGCATCGAGCGGGACGGGCACCACGATGCCGGCGTCGATGGCTGCCGAACCCGCCAGCAGTCGGAAGTCATCCGCGCCCGCGTTGACGAATCGCGGGGTGTTCGTGATCAGATTGCCGGTGCTGTAGAGTGCGCTGCCGCTGCCCTCAAGCATCTTGGCGGTGGTGACCTGCGGGAAGCTGCCCAGGTTGTTGCACACCCGCGTGTCGCTGGCCGAGCCGCCGATCTGGACGAACTCGAAGACGTCGCCCGCGTTGGCCCGGTAGGCGGTGTTGTTGTAGATGCGGTTGGCCAGCGGGGCGGGCTCGATGCCGCGCTGCGTGACCTTGATGGCCGCCATCCACGACGTGCCGCCCGTGCCGATGAACACGTTGTTGCGCACCGTCACCCGTCGGGCGTGGAGGGCCAGCAGCTCGCGCGTCTGGTTGCCCGCCCGGACGATGTTGTTCTCGTAGACGATGTCGTGGACACGTTCGTCCTCCTGGGCGTTTTCCGGCTCCAGGGTGGTGACGCTCTGGTAGTCCCCGGTCCCCGTCCCACCGTGGAAGTCGTTGCCCGAAATGACCGTGAAGGAGGACTCGGGGTGCCCACTGCCGTGGTCCGGCCCGTGGAACTTAAGGCACGGCCGGTTGCCGCCCGGGTTCCGCACGATGTTTTCACTGTACACCGCGTGGTGGGCCTGCCAGATCCGCGTGCCGTGCGACGAGAGCGTGTTCTCGACGAGGTTGCCGAGGAAGCCCATGCGCGACCCACCGAGGAACACACCGTTGATGTTGGCCTCATACACGTGGCAGTCGACCATCATGTTGCCCACGTGCGGATCGACCATGACGGTGCTGACCTCGGCACCGACGCGGAACCTGCCGACCTTGACCCGGAGGGCGAGCCCGTTGACCCATTTCGGGTAGGTGCTGCCCTCGATGCCGGGGCCGTTCGAGCTGGCCCCCGGGCCGACCAGATCGAGGTCCATGATCCGCCAGTCCTGGCCGGAGAAGCGGAAGGCCGAGCCCGTCCCCGTCACGTTGATCACCGGGCGGTTGCCTGAACCATAGGCCCCGATGATGCCCGGTCCGGCCGGACTCAGTACGGCTCCGCTTGCCGTCGTCCAGGTGTCGCCGCGCTTGAACAGAACGCGCGTGTTGGTCCCGAGCACCGAGACGGCCTTGCTGAACGTCTTGAACGGTGCACCGGTCGACAGGCCGTTGTTGCTGTCCGCACCGGTCGAGTTCGAGACGTAGTAGGTCGTGCCGCTGAAGGCCTGGACCGTGATCGTCTGCTGGTAGTTGTAGGTCTGCCCGGTCGGCGTGGTTACGGCGAGCGACGCGGTGTAGGTGCCTGGGGACTCGTACACGTGGGCCGCCACGTATCCGAAAGCCTGGTTGCGGCTTCGACCGCTGGTGGTCCAGGTTCCCGAGCCGGCATCCCCGAAGTTCCACCGGTAGTGCGGGCTGGCGTAATCGCCGTCGGCCGGCTGAACGACACCGCTGCCGGCGCCCACGACGTCGAAGTGCACCGCCAGCGGGGCCACGCCGCTGGTGCGGTGGGCCGCCGTCATGGTGCCCCCGCCGCCCGCGGCGTTCACGGTGAGCGAGACTGAACGCGTGGTGTTGCCCGTACCGTTCGTCGTGTTGGTGAACGTCACGGTGTCGTTATAACCGGCAGCAGCGAGCGAGTTTGCCGTGCTGTTGATGGAGACGGTCACCGTATCGGTCGCCCCGGCGGCCAACGCGCCGCTGGTCTTGGACAGGGTGATCCAGCTCTGGGTCTTTGCCGCCGTCCAGTTCAACGAAGCGCCGCCGCTGTTGGTCAGCGTGTACTGCACGCTGTTGGGGCTGAACGGCCCGCCCTGGAGGCCGGAGCTGACCAGGCCGCCGGTACTGGTCACGGCCATGGCGGGCGGGTTGTTCGCCGCCACCTGCACCGTCACCTCGTCGCACCCGACCGTCACGCCGCCTGCCAGGGTGGCCGTCAACGCAACGACGAAGGTGCCCGCGCTGGAGAAGCTGTGACTCACGGCAGTCCCGTTCTTGGTTGCGCTCCCATCGCCGAAGTTCCAGTTGAAGGTGGCGTCGGGAAGCGCCTCCCCTGCATTCCGCGGCACGGCCTGGAAGTTGACCACCAAGGGTGCCGTCCCGCTGGTGGTTGAGGCCTGGATGTCCACCGCGACCTGCGGGGGGGCGGTTACGCCCGAGACCGCCAAGTCATCCCAGTATTTGTTCCCCGCATTGTAGGCCCATACACCGACGGTTCCAACGGTGCGGCGGGTGAGGCTGAGGTCGTAGCACTCAGCCTGCCATGCGGCCGGCTCCGCAGTACCCTGGCGCCAGACCTTGGCCCGCAGGACGGTCTGCGTGCTCGCATTCTCGACCTGCACGCGGAACCAGAACCACTGGTTGGCGACCGGGAGCACCCCCGTGTCCACGGTGCCGCCGGTGATGGTCGTCCCGTGCGGGTCGATGTAAAACGCCAAGCCGTCATAGGTCCGCAGCCGGTAGTAGTGGTCGGCATAGGGATAGTCCGACAGGAAGTTCACGCCGTAGGCCGAGCTGGCCGAGGTGCCCATCATGCGGCCGGTGAACTCGTAGTTCGACCATGCCTCGCTGCCGGCCCCCACGTAGTGCGAGTGGATGTTGGCCAAGGTGGACGAAGTCCCGAGGGCCGGGTTGCCGCTGAGCAGGTGGACCTGGAAGAGGTGGTCTGCGGGGGCGAGGCTGTTGTTGGCCGCAGTGTCCAGCCAGTCGATCGGTTCGGCACCGGCGGAGAGCCCGGTGAAGTCCTCGGCGAAGCCTTCCGGCTCTTCCGGAGGAATCACGGTGAGGGCCACGTAGCGAGCGACGTTCCCCAGCCCATTGGTAGTGTTCTTGAATTGCACCGGGCCGGCATGGTTGCCCGCGGCGAGGGACGTCGCCTGGACACCGAGCGAAACGGTCACGCTCGCGGAGGCCCCGGCTGCCAGGGTGCCGCTCGTCGGCGAGAGGGTTACCCAGTTCGCGGTGGTCGAAGCCGTCCAATCCAAAGGCTGCCCGCCGGTGTTGGACAGGTTGTACGTGGTCGAGGCGGGAGTGAACGGTCCGCCCGTCGGCCCCGTGCAAAGAAACGATTCGCTCGGGGTAACGGTCAGCGTAGCCGGCAGAAGGACGTCCATGCTGACGGCGACCTGGGCTTGACCGGCCGTCCCCGCGTCGATGGTGACGACGGTCTCATGACTGCCGCCGGTCAAGCCGGTTCGGTTGACCGTGACCAGCGGGTGGGCCGCATCCTTGCCTACTTGGCCGGCGGCCGGGCTGACCGTGACCCAGCTTGCCGGGCAGGTGGCAGTGTAGTCGAGCGTACCCTCGCCGCTGTTGCTGACTTCCAGGTTCAGCGAAGTCTGTACGCTGCCGAAGCCCAACGCCGCGGGGCTGACCGATAGAGTCGGCGGCGCCATCACCGTCAAGAAGATGTACCGGGAGGCCGAAGTCGTGCCCGTCGTTCGGTTGGTAATGTTCAGGATACTGCCGTACCGGTTCGGCTCCAGCAGGTTCACCTGCTCGGAGTTGAGGCTTACGGTGATCGCCGTGGAAGCTCCGGGTGCCAGAGTACCCTCAGCGGGCTGGACCACGGCCCACTCCGCGACGCCGCCGGTCGCCCAGCTCAGCGGTTGGCTGCCCGTGTTGCGCAGCGTGTAGGTCTGGCTGGCGGGCGTGAAGAGATCTCCCTGGTAACCGGCACTGGTGAAGTGGTCCGCCGGCGTGACAACCAGCACCCCGGATCCGCCGTCGGACACGGCGGCGCTGATCTGCACGTTGGCGGAGCCGGCCGCACCGGCGTCCACCGTCAGGGCTGCCAGATGCGCCCCGGGAGCGAGATCCGAACGCTCCACGCTGACCGTGACCGTGATCGGCGACGCTCCCACTTGGCCGGAGGACGGCGAGACGAGGACCCAACCCGTGCTGGCCGTGATCTGGTAAGTCAGCGTCCCCGTACCGCTGTTGGTGAGCTGCACCGTCCGGCTGACGGTTTCCGTTCCGAAGTCCAACGTCTCCGCACTCACCGACAGGCTGGGGGGGGCTTCGGTGTCGCCCTCGGCGAGTACCACCGATCCCCATTTTGATTCGTTCGTCTCGGCGGCGGTCGTCGAGAAGTACCAGTAGCGGGTGGCGATCGTGCCGGCTGCGGGCTCCACATCACTGATGACGACGTCGAAGCCGTATGCCTGGCCGTCCACCAGCCCCAGTGCCGCCTTCGAGAGGGCGAACTCGACGGTGTATCCGTCCGCGCGTCGCGTGGCCGCGCCCTGCCAACTGCCCGCCGGTACCATCGGGGTGGACGTCGTGGCCCCACCGGCCGACACGTCAAACTGCATCCGGTTGATGCCCACATTCTCCGTACGGCTGTTGTTGTGATCCAGGAACAACTCGACGCAGTCGGCCTCCCATGCGTATGCGGCCTCGGTCACCATCTGGTCGTCGTTGACCTTCACCGCCACGTAGACGTAATTCGCGTCGTGTTGCAGGTAGAGACGAGCGGACGTGTCGGTCGGCGTCGCGGTGCTGCCCGCGACCACCACGCCCGGAACTTCGTAGTTCGTGGCGTCGAGGTAGTAGTTCGCCGCGCCACTCCACTCAGCGGGGTTGAGTGCCCCGTCGATCGTCACCGCCGCGCTCGAGGCGGGGGCCGTCAACTCGGACACCTCCGCCCCACCGGACACTTCAATGGTCGTCTGGCCGCAGTCTAGCGAACCGAGCCCATCCGGCAGCGTCAACGACAGGGCCACCACGTATTCGCCGGCTCCCGCAAACGTATGACTGAGCGACGTGCCCGTAGCGGCCGGACTGCCATCTCCAGGATCCCAGGTGAAAACCGACCCCGCCGGCAGGAGGGCCGTGCCGCCGCCCGCGACAACCGCGGCGAGCTCGACCGTCAGCGGAGCGGAGCCGGCCGTCGGGGCGGCGTCGATGGTGATTGACGGTATCACGTGCACCGCGAGGCTGTCGCTG
>CAZEEJ010000123.1:14620-16723 GCA_964511155.1 uncultured Planctomycetales bacterium
ACCGCCGCCTCGCTGTCGTCGGCGGTGATCTCCAGCACGTACGTGCCGGGGGCGCTGAAGACCGCCGACGTGGTTGCCGAAGACGCACTACCGAAGGTGACCGAGCCCGGTCCTGATACCGACGACCAGCCGATACTCACGAGGGCGGGGGGATCCGGCAGCCCATCGTCGGTCACCGCGGCCGCCAATTCCACCGTCCTGGCCGGCCAGGCAATCATCCGATCAGGCCCCGCATTCACCACCGGGGGAGCGTTTTCCGGCTGTGTGCCTACCACCATCAGATCGTCCCAAAACTTGCTTCCGCGCAGGTAGGACCACACGCCAACGCTTCCGGCCGTACGCCGCGTGGCGCTGTCATCGACGCAGGAGGCCTGCCAGCTCGACGGCTCCGCGTTGCCTTCGGCCCAGACCTTCGCCCGGATGATCGTACGGGTGCTGTCCGCCGCCGCCTGTACCCGGAAGCGATACCAACGGTTCTCGACGGGGTTGACGCCGGTATCCGTAACGCCGGCGGTGATTGACGTGCCGTGGGCATCGATCTCGAACGACCGGTTGCCGTAACGGCGGAGGCGATAGTACGTGTCCGATCGAGGATAGTCCGATAGCAGAGTCACGCCAACGCCGCCGTTTGCCGCGCTGATACGTATCCGGCCGGCGTACTCGTAGTTCTTCCAGGCGTGAGACCCCGCGACCAGGTAATGTGAATGGATGTTGGTCAGCAGCGAATTGGTGCCCAGGGCATGGCTGCCGTCCTCATACCACACCTGGAACAGGTTGTCCCGCCGCACCATGCTGTTGTTCGCATCGGTGTCATACCAACCGGCCGGCTCGCTGCCGGGCAGGTAGCCCTCAAACGACTCCTGGAGGAGCACGCTGAACGCGGAAACGCCATCCGATAACGGGCTGCTGTCCGGCGGGTCCGTAGTAGGCTCGGTGTCGTCGATCCCCGAGTCATCGGCCGAAACCGGGTCGTCCTCGACAGGAGCATCCGGAGGCACCGGCTCGACCGGGCCCGCGTCGCTCGGGTCGTCTGCCGGCGGCGTGTCGTCCACCGCCGTGTTCGGCGTGTCGTCCACCGCGGTGTTCGAGGGATCGGGTTCCGTTGCCGGCTCCTCGGCGTCGGGCTCGGTGGCTGACGGTGGTCGCTCCGGTGTCGATGATAATACCTGGGTTCCCTCGTCCGTCTCAGGCGCAACCATCGCGGGCATGTCGCAGGATTGGCCAAGGCACCCAACCAGCAGGGCCACGGCCAGGAAAGTCTGGGCAGTACTGGTCACCCGGTGTTGAAAGGACAACCGACCGCCGTCTCGTATCACTTGCCGAGGAACTGCCTGGGTACCTGCCGCTGCCGCCCCTACCCCTTCGGCACGCGCACCGTTTTGCATAATGATCTCCCCCCCTGATCTCCTGTCCCCAGGCGCAGGTTTTCCACCTTCGCCCGTTTCCCCATTGTGACGGCCCGGAACGAGTATCGAATACATGGCGTGATCCTGCAAATCCTGCCTATCCCGTGAAGATCGGCACTATACTCCGCGCGTTCAATTATCGGAAGCCCTTTGGTTCGAAAGCAAGAGGCACTGGGTAGAATGGGGACAGTACCCCCGTTGCGCATCACCACGTGTCGCGAATGTGACGCACTTCGCGAGTGTTCGATCTACTCGCCGAGTCTCCTGGGTTCCGATGTGGTGAACCGGAGATATCGGTCCCGTGAGGGAGGGGCCAGTGTGGATGAAGGTCATGGCCTGAGCCGCCAGCCAAGCTTTGCCCGCCGAAGGCTGGGGTACCGGGGGGTGGGGCGGTGATTCGTCCTGGAAACGCGTGTGTCATGATAGACCTCCTTCGCTTCCGCGGGATCCGTTTTGGAATCAACTGGTACGCGACCAGTCCTCGGATGGGTGATATTGCATTCCCTGTGCCGCCCCCGACGCGAGCGCGGAACCATTTCGGGAAGGTGGCCGGGGGGGGGGGCGGATATGCCGTCGTGCCGCCGGGGCCAGCCCTGACCGGCGGGGGTTTCCAACGAGGGGTGAGTGGTCGATAACCTGCCAGGCCGCAGATTGGTGCGGGTCACCCGGCGGCGCGGTACCGCGAGCAGCCAGGCGA
>CAZEEJ010000124.1:0-16568 GCA_964511155.1 uncultured Planctomycetales bacterium
TTACAGTCGTACTGCGGCGGGCCCAGGCCCGGCACGGGAAAGTCAGCGATTTTCTTACAAAATCGCCATTTTTTCTCTTGCAATGTTGGGGGGGATCGGATAGGCTTGACCGATAAGGAGGCGAAAGGCCCTGCCCGAGAAGCAGCCTTTCCAGACATAGGGTCATCAGAGCGAGCGGTGGGTGCCGCCGCGTGACGGCCTCAGATCCAGACCGAGGGTGAAAAGCAGTCCCGGGAAAGTACTACGAGGAGGGTTCCGATGGTTCGCACACTGTCTCACAAGTCGCAATGGGCCGCGTTGGCGGCTGTCGCCGTGCTGGTTTGCACCGCGTCCGTATTTGGGGGGGCCACGCCGGCCACCGCCAACATCATCGAGGTCACCGCCACGGCAGGCGGGCACACGGATACGTTCGTGGAGGTGTTCCCGGTCTCGAGCTTTACCGGGCTCCTGCCGTGGTCGCTGCCGGCTCCGCTGGTCATGGCCGACGGGCAGACGGAACTGGCCGTCTTCACGGACCTGGGGCTGACGTTTAACGCGGATCCGCAGGTGGATCTGCAGTTCGCGGTGACCAACAGCAGCCTGACGCTCCCGCTGTACGTGAATATCAAGACGGCCCGGATCTCGTTCAACGGGATTCCGAACGCGGACGCCCGCGCGACGGCATCGTTGACCGTGACCGATGGAGCGGGCAGTCCGGCGGGGGCTTACCTGGGCTCGGCCGGTACCTTCCCCAATCAGAAGCTCTACCAGGCCCGCTACGGCACGCACCCGGTGGTGTGGTCGAACACGGTCTTCGCGAGCCTCGTTTCGCAGTTCAACACCGATTTTGGGGCGAGCTGGACGGAACGGCTGCCTGCCCTGGGCTGGAGCAACCTGGGGACGACAGTCTACCAGATGGAGACCGAGTTCGAGTTCATCCTGTCCCCCGGTGACCAGGCCAGCGGCACGAGCGCGTTCGTGGTCGTGCCCGAGCCCGCGTCCCTGTGCCTGCTGGCGGTGGGTGGCATGCTCGTGGCCGCCCGGCGCCGCCGTAACCGCTGAGGCGACCCGCCTCCGGGAACCGCCATAAGGCGTTGAACCTCCACTGTGGTCTACACCCTCTCAGGGATCCGCCCCCGTTATCGGGGGCGGATCCCTGTTTGCAATCGCTCCCCCGGCTCCCAAGGAGGTGGGCCACCCGGCCAGCTGTTCCCTATTTTGTCGGTTTCTTTGTGCTGAATGGTGAGTGTGGCGGACACCTGACATCCGGGCAGGTCCGCCATCTCGCAATCTGGATCCGTTCGGTGTCGAGGTAGACCGTTCCATGGCGAAGTTTCGCAGTTCCCGCACTCGTCGTGACGTAAGTCTCTGTTCGCTGGCTTCCTGTGGCTTGATTGACCTTGCTGCCCACATACTTCCAATCGGCCTGGGGCTTGTCGTGCCCGGTCAGGTCGGCGAACATGACGTGGACAAAACTGATATCGCCCGAGTCCCGATCTAAAGAAAAACAGGCGACCACATGCCACCCCGAGTGCCCGTTGTGGCTTTCGCCTCCCTTACCCGGCCGAATAGTACTCTTGACTTCCAAGCCGGCGATCACCCGGCCATCGGCGGCTCTGCAAATCAGATCAGGGTATCTCTGGCTGTGGTTATGCTTGTAGGGGGTTAAACGCGAGAAGGAATCGCAGAGGATGTTCGAAACGATGCCGCTGAAGTTGTTGCCTTGGATGTAGCTGGCCAAAGGGCGGCCAGAAACCCGCCGGAGGGTCGCGTTCACCAGCCGAACCACGTTGTGAGTTTCCTTCAAGGCGGCTTCGATGTCGACAAGAGCCAGACGCGGCGGAAGCGGCGCACCTTGGACGAAGAAGTCTTTCCTCAGGGCCGGCAAAGGGGTATCGTTGGTAAACGCGCGTTCGACCAATGCGGCAAACGGCAACCCTAAGGCGGCGGCGACGGACTCGAGGACACCGACAGTGACATTCTCTTTCCCGTTCTCGACCGTGGAGAGATACTGATAGGTGATCCCTGCGCGTTCAGCCAGTTTCTCTTGCGAAAGCCCCGCTGCTTCACGAAGAAGGCGGATGATCCGCCCGATTGATCTCTTGGCCTCACCACCCATGGCGAGTATAATATGGCTTGACAATGAGTGCGTCTTTCAACTATAGTTGAAAATCATGAACGAGACGAAGCTTATCCTCGGAGATTGCCTGGAGCACATGGCTGGGCTGGCGGACTGCCAGCTTCATGCCGTGTGCACGGATCCGCCCTATGGGCTCGTGGAGTTCTCCAGCGCGGAAGTGGCCAAACTGAGAAAACGACGAGGCGGCGTGTGGCGACTGCCTCCCAACTGGGATGGATGCGAAAGGCGCCCCCTGCCGAGGTTCACCGTCCTGACGGACGAGCAGAAGCAGGGCATCGAAAGGTTCTTCTCCCAATGGGCAGAACTCCTGCTGCCCAAGTTGCGTCCCGGGGGGCACGTGTTAATCGCCGGGAATACCATGCTGCAGATGTACGTCCAGAAGGCTCTTGTGGGTTGCGGGTTTGAAAACCGAGCTACTATCCTGCGTCTGTATCATGGATTCCGTGGAGGTGATCGGCCAAAGAACGCGGAGAAGGAGTTTCCGGGGGTCTGCGTAACGCCGAGAGCCAATTACGAGCCTTGGATGTTGTTCCGCAAGCCGATATCTGAACGCACGGTGGCAGATAATCTGCGTAGGTGGGAAACAGGCGGACTACGTATGCTTGAGGGAGGCAAGCCGCTCCCTGATGTGATACCCAGCTTCAAAACTCCAGCTCGCGAGCGAGACATTGCAGACCACCCGTCGCTCAAGCCCCAGCATCTGCTCAGAATCCTCGTCCGCGCCCTGTTACCCCTCGGGCGGGGTGTCGTGCTTGATCCTTTCATGGGTTCCGGTTCCACAATAGCGGCGGCCTCCAGTCTAGGGATCGAATCGATAGGAATAGAGATCGATCCTGAGTTCTTTGCCCTGGCCAAGCACGCGGTGCCAAAACTGGTGAGCCTATACCCGAACATGAAGGGCGAGACCCTGGATTACCCAGACGCCAACGGGGCACAGAAGGAGTATCAGGAGCAGTTGTTGTTGTTTGACGCCTGAATGCGAGCCTGAGGGCCGTCCCGCTTCCCGTACCGCATCGACGCGACCCGCCGGCTCCTGTATTCTGACTCCTGACTTCTGTCTTCCGTCTCCTGCTTCGGAGGTCTACCGATGTCTCGCCAATCGTTGTGTATCGGAACGATCGTCGGCCTGCTGGTCGGTTCGCTCGCCAGCGGCGAGGAACTCATTTACCGGGACCGCCTCGCGGACACCTTGCTCGAGCACGTGCCGGGGATCCTCAAGACCTTCGACGACGCGACCGGTCACTTCGGCGAGGGCGTCTGGATGAGCACCGACCAGAACCCCATGTATGTCCTGGCGGTCGCGTACGCCCTGGATCGGCCCGGCAACCGCTACCACCGGGACGCCCGCCTGCTGGAGGTCATCATCAAGGCCGGCGACAACCTGATCGCCAACGCAGACGAGAAGGGCCAATGGGTCTTCGCCAAGAAAGACGGCAGTACGTGGGGGAACATCTGGATGCCCTGGGTCTACTCGCGCTGGGTCCGCAGCTTCGAGCTCATCAAGGCGGACATGCCCGCCGACGCCCGTCAGCGTTGGGAGCGGGCCTTGACGCTCGGCTTCACGGGCATCCACGCCAGCCAGCTCGGCCACATGCACAACATCCCCACGCATCACGCGATGGGGCTCTACCTGGCGGGCAAGGCACTCGATCGCCCCCCGTGGTGCACTGACGCGGCGAAGTATCTGCGCAAGGTCGCGGCCGCCCAGGCCCAGGGCGGCTACTGGTCCGAGGGCGGCGGCCCGGTCGTCGTCTACAACGAAGTCTACGTCGATGCCCTGGGGATCTACTACGCGGTCAGTGGCGACGAGCAGGTGCTCCCCGCGCTCGAACGGGCGGGCGAGTTCCACCGCCGGTTCACCTATCCGAGCGGCCAGTGCGTCGAGACCATCGACCAGCGGAATCCCTACGGACCCTCCATTCGCAGCGGCAACGCCGGGTTCACCTTCACGCCCGCCGGCCGCGCCCACCTGAAGAACCAGTGGGCGGCCCTGGGCATCGACAAGCTGCCCGCCGACACCATCGCGGCTCTTCTGCAGTTCGGGCGGGAAGGGCCGATCGCGCCTTCGCCGACCGCACAGGCCGCCGATGTCTTTGTGCTCCGCGATCAGGAGCAGGACAAGGCCGCCACTCTGCGCCAGGGGCCGTGGTTCGTCTGCCTTTCCGCCTACACCACCCCGGTCGAGAACAACCGTTGGATCCAGGACCGGCAGAACCTGCTGAGCATTTACCATGACCAGGTTGGCCTGGTGATCGGCGGGGGCAACACCAAGCTGCAGCCCGCCTGGAGCAACTTCACCGTCGGCGATGAGTCGCTTCTCGCACACAAAGCCGGCGACACCAACCCGAGCTTCCTGCCGCCGGCGGGCAAGCTCTTCCACGTCCCCTCCGAGGCGACCCTGCTGACCGAGCCGACATTGGGATTGAAGCTGACCTACGGGCCGGAAACGGCCACCATCCGCGTCGAACCGAAGGGGGCAAACGCACTGGAATACACGCTGTCGGCGACCATGAACTCCGGCCTGCCCGTAGCCGCCCATATCACGCTGCTGCCAAAAGTGGGGCAGAACCTCGAAACCGGCGGGGGAGCGCGGATCAAGCTGGATGGGACGGCGGTGCAGTTGTCTGCCGAGCAGGTCGCAGGCTCGATCACCCATGGCGGGTGGCGACTGAAACTGCCGGCCACCGCGACGCTGGGCTGGCCCGCTCTCCCGCACAATCCCTACCGCAAGGACGGCCGGGCGGAAGCGTCCGAAGGCCGCATCTCCGTACGCATCCCCTTCGACGCCGAGCATCGCGAGTACCGCATCCTCGTCGAGGTGGTCGACCAAGCCTCCGCCGCGGCGCCCGCCGGCGAAACGCTCTACAACGGCATCGTCCTGCCGGCCCAGTGGCCGCCGCGGATCCCCGAACTCTCCCGCGAGCCCATGCCCGTGCCGTACCTCGAGCAGCGGCCGGAGGTCGTGCCCATCGACGTCGGTCGGCAGTTGTTCGTCGACGACTTCCTCATCGAGACGACCACCCTGACGCGTGCGCATCACGCCGCCCGCTATTACCCGGACAATCCGGTTCTCCAGCCCGACCGGCCGTGGGAACGCGACTCCATGCAGGGCAAGCCGCGCAAGGCGACCGCCATCGTGTTCGGCGGCGGCGTGTGGTACGACCCGGCCGAGAAGCTGTTCAAGATGTGGTACATGGGCAGCAACCTGAAACGCACCTGCTATGCCACCAGCCGCGACGGCCTCCGTTGGGACAAGCCGACGCTTGACGTCGTGGAGGGCACCAACATCCTGCTCGATCAGGAGCGCGACTCCGACACCGTCTGGCTCGACCTCAACGAGAAGGACCCCGCCAAACGGTACAAGATGTTCACCACCATCCCGCGGCCCACGGGTGACGGGTTTCGGCCGGCGATCTATTACTCGGGCGACGGCATCCACTGGGGCGAGCCGCTGATCATCGGCGGCGGGATTGGCGATCGCACCACGTTTTTCTACAACCCCTTCCGCGAGCGGTGGGTTTACAGCATCCGCAGTCTGATCGAGCCCTGGGGGCGCTCACGCCGATACGCGGAATGCACGGACCTCGTCGAAGGTATGAGCAACCTCGGCCGGGACGCCGTCCTCTGGCTGACCGCCGATCGGCTGGACCCCGCCAACCCGCACCCGGCCGGTGCCGACGCCGGCCCGCAGTTGTACAACCTCGACGTTATCCCCTACGAGAGCCTGCTGGTCGGGCTGTTCTCCATCTGGCAGGGCAAGTCCGCCGACGATGCGGAGAAACGCAACGAGATCCTGGTGGGCTACACCCGCGATGGGTTCCACTGGCACCGGCCCTGGCGGCAACCGTTCGCCGGGGTTAACGAGACCGACGGGGCGTGGAACTGGGCCAACGTGCAGTCCTGCGCCACCGGCTGTGTGGTCATGGGTGATCGGCTGTACTTCTACGTCAGCGGTCGCGGGCGATCGGGCGAGCCCGCCTCGACCGGCCTGGCGGTGCTGCGACGCGACGGCTTCGTTTCGATGGATGCCGCGGACGGGCCCGGCGTGCTGACCACGAGGCCGGTGACGTTCAGCGGCAAGCACCTGTTCGTGAACGCCGATGCCGCCGGTGGCGAGCTGCGCGTCGAGATCCTCGATCGGGACGGGCAGCCCATCGCTCAGTTTGCCAGGAACCGCTGCATGTCGATCACCACGGACGGCACCATGCAGGAGGTGCGCTGGATGGAATCGCAGGACCTCGCCGCGGTGGCGGGTAAGCCGGTGCGTTTCCGCTTTCACCTGACCCGTGGGAAGCTCTATGCGTTCTGGGTCAGTCCCGATCAAACCGGTGCGAGTCACGGCTACGTTGCGGCGGGCGGCCCGGGGTATACCGAACCGCGCGACACCGTCGGCCGGACGGCTTACGAAGCCGCAGCCCAGATCCCCGCCACCGCGGCCGTCACTGCCGCGGTCGACGGCCGGCCCGCCGAATCCGGGCCGTCGTGGGAGTGCGTGAGCCTCCATGCCCCCTTCCAGGCGCGGGACTGCGCCGAAGGATTCATCTTTGACGGCCGCATGTGGCTGAGCAACGGATGGTATCACGGGGGCGTCGCCATTCGCGATCTGTGGCGCAGTTCGGAGGACGGCCGGTCGTGGACGCTGGTCAGCGACAACACGCCGTACGATGCCTACAGCCGAACAGTGGTGTACGACGGCAAGGTGTGGGCGATCGGCGGCAGCGTGTGGAACTCCACGGATGGCGTCCGCTGGCACAAAGTGCTGGACCAGATGCCCTGCACCGCAGCCGGCCATCTGGGTGGGGTGGTGTTCAAGGAGCGCATCTGGCAACTGGGCAACGGCCCGGGCGTGTGGTGGACCACGGATGGCGTGAACTGGACGTGCGCGACGGATCAGGCGCCGTTCGGCGATCGCGGGTGTGGGGCCGTGGCCGTCTTCGACGGCAAACTCTGGCTGATGGGCGGGCGCACCGTCGCCGCGAACACCCCGCCCGAACGGCACTACAAGGACTTCACCAGCCACCATGACGTCTGGTGTTCCGAGGACGGCGTCCACTGGACGTGCGTCCTGGCCGATGCCCCCTGGTCGCCGCGCATGTGGCCGGTCGCCATTCCCTATGCCGGCCGGCTTTGGCTCATCGGCGGGTTTGATAACGTCAACGGCCGCAATCTCGGAGACGTCTGGACGACGACGGACGGCCGTACATGGCAGCGGTTCGACTCGCCAACGCAGTTTGCCCCCCGCCATGCGGTGACCCCCTACGTCTTCAACGACCACCTCTGGGTGGTCGCCGGCAACACCTGGCCCCTGGTCAACGACGCCTGGCGCCTGCGTCTCCACCCGTCCCCCGCAGCGCCGCGCCCGTAAGGAAGCGATTGTGCCTCCGCGAAGCCACCGCTTGGCGTTTCGTCCCAGCGGGGTCCCCAAGGCCGCCCAGACTATTACGCTTCTGGGGACCGTATCAGCGAAACGCCCGCTTCCACTCCGTGAACCAACGCGCTATGATAAGGAACCATCCGGGCCGCCCGTATGGAACTTTTTCCACCGATCCGGCTGCTTCTTGTGAGGACGCGTCCGTGGAGGTCACCCTGCCGGGGTAACCAGGCCATCCAAACGGCTGGCGAGGCTTACATCATGGCTGAAAAGAAGCAACCCCGCGGCAAGAAGACCCAAGCCGCGGGTCCGCCGCCCCCCCGACCTTTGACTCGCAGAAAAGCGCGAGTCGGGGCTGCCGTTGCCCGAAAGAAGGTCGCCACCAGCGCGGTCCATGAGACGGTGATCTTCCGCGGCAACAACCTGCGCATTCGCGGGTTGACACCGGCGACCAGGGACATCCTTAACCTGACTCCCGGCGACGTCGACCGATCGGTCCCCGAGCTGACCCTACGAATCGAATGCGAGGACATGGCCACCGACGTCCTTGACGTTCTGAAGGACTGTGTAGCGGCCGATCACGCGGTGCGGACGCAAGACGGCAATTGGTACATCATGCGGGTTTTACCCGGCTGCAACGTTTTCAAAGTGGTCGATGGAGTAGCGGTCACGTTCGTGGACGTGACCCAGCTTAAACGCACCGAGGAGGCCCTGCGGGAAAGTGAGCAGCGGCTGCGGGCCATCGTCGATACCGCCGTGGATGCGATCATCACCATCGACGAGCGGGGCATCATCGAGACCTTCAACCCGGCGGCGGAACGGCTTCTCGGATACCCGGCCAAGGACGCGATCGGGCAGAACGTCAAACTCCTGATGCCCTCCCCCTATCGCGACGGACATGATGACTACGTTCGCCACTACCTCGAGACCGGCGAAAAGAAAGTCATCGGCATCGGACGGGAGGTGGTCGGGCGGCGCAAGGATGGCTCGACCTTCCCCGCGGACCTGGCGGTAAGCGAGATGAGCCTGAACGGCCGGCGGATGTTCACTGGCGTGCTGCGCGACATCACCCAACGCAAGCAGGCCGAGGAGGCCCTCAGAAAGGCCCACGAGGGGCTCGAAGCCCGCGTCCGGGAGCGGACCGCCAGCCTGTCGGAGGCCAACCAGCGGCTGGAAAAGGAAGTCGCCGAGCGTAAGCGGTTGGAGGAGGAGGCCCGCCGGCATGAGACGGCCCTGGCCCACGTCGGCCGGGTCGCCGTCATGGGCGAGCTGGTCAGCAGCCTGGCCCACGGGCTCAACCAGCCGCTCTGCGCCATGCTGAGCAACGCTCAGGCCGCCCAGCGGCTGGCCGAGTCGAACCCCCGAAACCTCAGGAAGCTCCAGCCGGTGCTGCGCGACATCGTCGAGGACTGCCAGCAGGCCGCCGGCGTCCTCGATCACGTGCGCGCGTTCCTCCGCAAAGGCCAAGCCGAGCGGTCCCTCCTCCAGGTGAATACGGTGATCACCGCCATTGCCCATATCCTCAAAGTCGATGCGCACGACCACGGGGCCACTATCCGGTTTTCGCTGGGCGAGCCTCTCCCGCCGGTCCTTGGAGACCCGATCCAGCTCCAACAGGTCGTGCTTAACCTTGCGCGCAACGGGTTCGAGGCGATGGCGGAGCTTGGCCCGCGAGAACACGAGGTGCTGGTTTCGACGGCGACGGACAACGGTGCGGTGCAGGTCGCCGTACGGGATCGCGGGGCGGGTCTCAGTGACGAGGCCATAGCGTCCCTGTTTGAGCCGTTCTTCACCACCAAACCGCAGGGCTTGGGGATGGGACTGGCCATCAGCCGGTCGATCATCGAGAGCCATGGCGGGCGTTTGTGGGCCGAGCCCAATCCGGATTGTGGCACGGCGTTTCATTTCACCTTACCCGCGTTCACGGAGGGCGAACGGGCATGACTACCCAACCCACCGTTTTCATCGTGGATGACGACAAGCGCGTCCGCACGGCGCTGACTCGATTGATGGAATCGGTAGGCTGGCGCGTCCGGGCCTACGCGGGTGCCCGGACCTTCCTGGCCGAATACGACCCGACCTGGCCGGGCTGCCTGGTACTTGATGTGCGTATGCCGGAGATGAGCGGACTGGAACTGCAGGAGCGCCTCACGGCTGAAAGCGAGTTCCAGATTCCGATCATCTTCATCACCGGGCACGGCGACGTGCCCATGAGCGTCCGGGCCATGCGTGCCGGGGCCGTCGATTTTCTGCAGAAGCCGTTCACCGACGAGGTGCTCATCAGGGCCATTCGCCAGGCGCTGCAACGCGACGAAATCAACCGGCGCCAGGGTGTCCTCAGAAACCGGGCACTCGAACGCGTCGCGCGCCTGACGCCGCGCGAACGCGAGGTCCTCGAGCACGTGGTCGCGGGCAAGGCCAACAAAGTCATTGCCATCGACCTGGGGGCCAGCGAGAAGACCATCAAGATCCACCGCAGCCGCGTCATGGCGAAGATGGAGGCCAACTCGTTGCCCGAACTGGTCGTCTTGGCCCAGGCCGCCGGCATTGCATCCGCCTTCGCCGCCCCCACCGGATAGGATGACAGCGCCGGATGGCGTGGGCGCGTAACAGTTTGGGCGGCTGGGGGGCCTGTACTCAGGCCCGTGGCCCGCCCCGGCCCGCCACAGGTCGCCACGGGTCGGAGTACCGACCCATGCCACCCGTCCGTCCGCAGAGCCGCGACCGTAAGGGAGCGGTTCTTCTCGGTAGTTCTTCTCGGTAGCCAGCCACCGCTCCGTACTGCGACCGTAAGGGAGCGGACCGCGCGAGAGAACGCCACGTACACGAGGTCCGCTCCCTTACGGTCGCGGCTCTGCGAGCAGTTGGGGTACGGGGAGCGATCCGCGGAAGAGATATCGGACCAAATGCCTACCCCGGTAGGCCCAAAGTCCCGTGGCAAAGCCTGACGTAACCATGCTATTGTTCTAACGATGACGCTGGAACGCGTCCCATACATGTTGGAGGTGGCGGTCCTTGGGGTTTACCCCCGAGAGTCAACCCCCCAACTCCGGACAGGGAGAGCTTCGGAGAAGGACGCCTGCCTCCAACCCCGCGGCGGAGTTGCCATCCGCGTTCAACTCCGCGCATCAGCTTCGGGGCGCGGCAGCATGGTGGCCCGGTAGGCTGACTTCGAACAGAACCTCTGGTGCAGGGATCTCGCGAAACCTCCGCTGACGCGGCCCTGCCCAAAGAGCAGCGCCGTACCGGACGACGTCGTAGCGGTGCTCCCGGGCCACTTTTTTTGAGAGCAGAATCCTGTCCGGTGAGCGTACTACGGATGGGTGTGTCTTTTTCAGAACGGCGGACCCGCCAATCCTTCTGGCCCAAACGGAGGACCTCAAAATGGTGACCCAGTGGAGCTGTGGAGACGTGGAATTTCGCTTCTTCCGCCCTGAGGCCCAGGGGGTCTCGCTCGTCGGGGACTTCAACGGGTGGGACTATCACGCCCATCCCATGACCAAGACGAAGGGCGGCACCTGGGTCGCCCAGTTGTCCTTGCCGCAAGGCGTGTATCAGTTCCGGTACCTGGCCGACGGACAGTGGTACGTGGATTACGCGGCGTTCGGGGTCGAGCTTTGCCCGTACGGCCACAACTCGGTGGTGCTGGTGGGCGATAAGGCAGGGGAACCCGCGACGTACCTGGGCTGATTCCCTCCAAGTTACCTACGGAGTGCATGCACCATGGAAACGGCAAGACAAAACGCGACGATGCCTCCTTTCCCACATAGCCTGCCCCGGAACCCCTGCGGTTTCGGCGATTCGTCGCCGGCGTTACAGGGTTCCGGGGTAGGCGACAGGTTGCCGATGGTCGCCCAGATCACCAGCCTGCTGCCGCTGCTGCCGCTGGATGTGCTTCTGGCAATCAAGGGTTTCATCGACGCGCGCCATCGGAGCCACCCCGGCCAGGCTCCCGCGTGTCCCCGGATGACATTGACCATCAAGGAGGTCGCTCTCCTGTGGTATTTCCGGCAGCTTCCGCACGAGGAATGCCGAAACGCCGCGGTCGAGGCCATCCAGGATTACGTCTCGCTGCGAGACCGGTAGTCGTTCGCGTGACCGCGGCGGGCAACGAGTGCCGGCGATCAGAGCCGCGACCATAAGGGAGCCGATGCGGAGAGAGCCGCCGGCGATCATTGCCCCGATTGCCAGGGAGCGGATGTCGGCAGAACATCCGCTCCCTCGGTTTTGGTGGTTTGACTCGTGAACCGTTACCGGCTTTCCAAGCGTCGATCCGTGGGGCGGATGGTCTGTGCAGCGCTGGGCTGCATGGCGGGCGGTGCCGTCGGTTCGCTTGTGGCGAGCGAAACCGTTCGGGGGTTCGGGTTTGAGCAGGTGTGCGACCTCGCCCGCGAGGCCGCTCGCGGGCCGTACCCGGAGCCTGTGGACGCACTTCCCGAACCGTTCGCGGCCCTGACCTACGACGCGTATCGGGCAGTGCACTTCAAGCCGGAACACGCGATCTGGCGCCAGGCGGCACTACCTTTCCAGCTCCACCTGTTTCATCGAGGCTACCTGTTTCGCCACCAGGTCAGGATCAACCTGGTGACCGATGGCGAGGTTCGGCCGGTGGCATATCGGCACGATCTGTTCAGCTTTCCGCCGGGTCTCGATCCCCATACCTTGCCGCCGGATCCGGGCTTTGCGGGCTTTCGCGTCGTCCTTCCATCGAGCCAAGGCGATGCCTCTGAGGAAATCGCCGCCTTTCTGGGGGCGAGTTACTTCCGTGCCATCGGGCGCGGGCAGGCATACGGCTCCTCGGCGCGCGGCCTGGCGGTTGACATCGGGCTCGGCACGACGGAAGAGTTTCCGCTTTTCGAGGAGTTCTGGATCGTTCGCCCAGCGGTCGCGGCCAAGGCACTCACGATCTATGCACTGCTGAACAGCCCGAGCGTCACCGGCGGTTATCAGTTCGAGATTCAGCCCGGCGACGACACCCGCGTGGACGTGACCCTGCGGTTGTTTCCGCGTCGCACGCCCGTCAAGATCGGGATCGCGCCGATGTCGAGCATGTTTCTGCGGGGGGAGATGTCCGACCGGCCGGCGGATGACCCCCGGCCCGAGGTGCACGACTCGGACGGCCTGCTGATCGCGGATCGCAGCGGGGAGTGGCTCTGGCGCCCGTTGGCCGGCGTGAGCAAGCCGCACGTGAGCCGGTTCACGACCACGGGCGTCCGCGGCTTCGGCCTGTTGCAGCGGGACGGGGACTTCGAGCATTACCGGGATCGCGAGGCCCTCTACGACAAGCGGCCCACGCTCTGGGTCGAGCCGGGGCGGGACTGGTCGGCCGGCGACGTGGAGCTGCTGGAGCTTCCCGCGACCGACGAATACTTCGACAATGTTGCCGCCTGCTGGGTGCTGAGCCGTAGCGAGTTGCCGGCCGACGGATTGCGCGTTCAGTACCGGCTGACTTTTCGACCGGGCGACCCTCCGGAGCACACCGGCGGCAAGGCGGTGAGCACTTCCTGGGAACCGCTCACCGGCGGCGCCAGGCGGTTCGCAGTCAACTTCAGCGGCCCGTCGCTGCGGCGCCTTGATTCTGAAGCACGTGTCCGCGGTGACGTCACGGTCGACGGCGGCCGCGCCGAAAACGTCACCGTGCGGAAAAACCAAGACGATCGCAGTTGGCAATTGGCTTTTGACTGCGTACCAATCAATGTAGGGCCTGTGCAGATGCGGGCGTTCGTGCGTGTCGGCGACGACGCGGCCAGCGAGACGTGGAGTTACACATGGCATCCTCTCCCCCGATGACGACCGTGCACGGCAGCGAGGCCGTCGAGCGGCGAATCGCGCTCTACTGCCGCGCCCTGGGCCTCGACCATGTGTGGGTGGTGGATGAAATCACCGGCGACATCATGAGCGGGGCACGCCAAGCGGGTCATGGACCCGATGATGCGGAGTTCGTCCGTGTCGCGGTTGCTGAGCTGATGAGCTCCATGCGGACGTGCTTCGATCGGTTAGTGCCCGCTCCGGATGCCCTGTCGCCGGATGCCAGGGAGCTTCTGCCGTGGCGGATGCGTGCGGTGCTTCGGCAACATCCCGAAGCGTTCTACCGGGGCGGCGATCTGACGGAGGATGCCCAACGGGTGCTCAGTAGGGCCCCGCATCCGGTTCTGCCGCCGGAGCATCGGCTCGACATGCCCGCGCAGGAGCTGGGGGCGCCGCTCGGCGTTTTCTCCAAACTCTTCTGGAAGCGGGCGGGCGGCAGACTGGTAAGCCTGGGCCACGCGGTGTTCCGGGGGCTGGCGAGTCTTGGATGGCGACGCGGATGAAGCGAACGATCAGGCTACCGTCGTTGTGCCGATGCGGGGTCAGCGTTCTGACCCTGGTCAGTGTCGCGATGGCCGTCGCCGTGCTGATGCGGATTCTGGCGTGGGACGGCCTGGGCATCCTGGATCTGGCGCTGACGTGTCTTTTCGCCGTGCTGTTTCTGTGGGTGTCGTTCTCTTTCTGGTTGGCAACGGCGGGATTCCTGCTCTGCCTGCTCTCTTCGTCTCGCGGTCGGAAAAACGCGCCCGAGACGAGGCCTCCTGAAACGCAGGACCTGCCCACAACCGCCGTCCTGGTGCCGGTCTATAACGAAGACCCCTGGCAGGTGTTCGCCGGCCTGACCGCCATGCATCAGTCGTTGGGCCTGACCGGGCAGGGGCAACACTTCGATTTCTTCGTGCTCAGCGATACCACCGACCCGCAGATCTGGCTCGAGGAGGAGCTGGCCTACGGGCTGGCCACCGATCGCCTGCGGGCTCCCTCGGGGGTGTACTACCGGCGGCGGCCGCAAAACACGGCCCGCAAAAGCGGAAACATCGCCGAGTTCTGCCAGCGCTGGGGCGGCGGCTATGCGTACATGATCGTGCTGGATGCCGACAGCGTGCTCGCCGGCAAGACGATGGTCGAGATGGTGCGGCGGATGGAGGCGGACCCATCGGTGGGCATTCTGCAGGTGCCGCCGGCGCCGGTCAACCGGGGCTCGCTGTTCGCCCGGCTTCAGGAATTCGCCGCCAGCGTCTATGGCAAGGTTTTCACCGCGGGCTTCGCCCTCTGGAGCCGGACCGACGGTAATTACTGGGGACACAATGCCATTATCCGGGTGGCCCCGTTCGTGCGGCACTGCGGCCTGCCCGTGCTCCCGGGCAAGGCACCCCTGGGCGGGGAAATCCTCAGCCACGACTTCGTCGAGGCGGCGCTCATGCGCCGAGCCGGGTGGCAGGTCCATCTCGCCCATGACCTGGGCGGAAGCTACGAGGAATGCCCCACGACCCTGATCGACTTCGCCCAGCGCGACCAGCGGTGGTGCCAGGGCAACCTCCAGCACCTCAGCGTCATGTTCGGCCAGGGGCTGCATCTTTTCAGCCGGCTGCACATGGGCATGGGGGTGATGTCCTATCTGTCCTCGCTGCTGTGGTTGCTGTTCATGGTCCTGAGCGTGATCGTGGTTGCGGCGTCCAACCCGGCATCCGTACCGGCGGAGGTCGCAGCCGAGGCAACCCGCAACGCCATCAGGCTCTTTCTGGTGACCATGCTGCTCCTGCTGCTGCCCAAGCTGTGGGGCTATCTGCTGTTGCTGACGGATGCGCGGCGGCTTGCGGCGCACGGCGGCGCCCTGCGGGCAGCGGGCGGCGTGCTGCTGGAGACCCTGGTTTCGATCCTGACCGCTCCGGTGATGATGGCCTTCCATGCCACGTTCGTCATCCTCACGCTGCTTGGGCGCACCGTGCAATGGTCCACCCAGCGCCGCCAAGAGGTCGCCGCCGCCTTCCACGAGAGTTTCACCGCCCATGCCGCGCACACCATCTGCGGTCTCGCCGCCATCGTGCTCGTCGGATGGCTGGCCCCCGAAATGGCGATCTGGCTTTCGCCGGTGCTGGCGGGCCTGGTGCTCTCGATTCCGCTCTCGATGCTGTTGAGCAGCGTGCGAATCGGCCAATGGCTGCGGCACCACAAGGTACTCGTCATTACCGAGGAAACGCAGACGCCGCTGGTGCTCCGTCGTCAGTCGGCCCAACTCGAGATCATGAGGACGTTTCGACGCGTATGGTGCAGGGTTGATCCCTTCCTGCAAGTGGTGGTGAACCCGCTCTTCAACGCTCTGCATATTGGAATACTGAAGGCGGCGGGGCATCCGGGCGACTCCGGAGAGGCGGCCGATCTCCATGCCCTGCAGCGCGTGGCGTTCTATGGCGGGCCGCAGCGGATGAGTTCGGCGGACAAGCTGAGGCTGCTGTCGAGCGAATCGGCGCTCCGCTGGCTGCACGAGTCGGCCTGGAAAAACTGGGCCCCGGAAACCCTGGCCGCCGTGCTGGCTCCCGTCCTCACCCCGCCCACGGGCCTGGGGCTCGGCCTGCTCCGGAAGCCCGAGCCGTAGATCGGCATGGCCTACCGGGTGATCGTCAAGCCGTCCGTGGCCAGGGCCATTCGCAAGCTGGAGCGCAACACGCAACGGCGGGTGTTGGCCCTGCTGGCAGCGCTGGCCGTCGAGCCGCGCCCGGTCGGCGTGGTCAAACTGGCCGGCGATGACAACCTCTGGCGGGTGCGGATCGGCGACTACTGCGTGGTCTACGAGATCCATGACCGCAAACTCGTCGTGCTCGTCGTCCGCGTCGCCCACCGCGAAGACGTCTACCGTTGAGCCCGGTAAGGCTCGTTCATCGCGCACCGAAAGGCAACGCGAGCCGCGCCAACGGAGGCGCCGGCATGAACGGTCCCTTCAGGACCGACCTTGGTGGGGTGATCTCGTCCCCAGGCCTTCGGCCTGGGCTGAAAGAACGAGCCCGGTCCGTGACAACTTGGCGGATGGGATTGGCGTTCTTCCGGCCCCGATAGGGGCCAAGGGATGTAGCCACGGGTGGAGGTCGCCACAGGCGACCGGAACCCGTGGAAGCGGCATGATTCGTAGAGGCCCGCCCCGGCAGGGGCGGAGGATAGAACTGCCATGCCAGCCCGTTCGCGGCGAATTGCTCCCAACGGAACACCGTACCCGTGGTCCCCTCCGCCCCTGCCGGGGCGGGCGGAGGAAAAGGCGGATCTCGTTTCCACGGG
>CAZEEJ010000125.1:0-16510 GCA_964511155.1 uncultured Planctomycetales bacterium
TCCCACTTCGTCCAGCTTGCGGCGGTCTCCCGTTTCTGGTCCGCGGTGACGGTCGCGTAGGTCAGGCCGGCGAGTTGCTTCTCGGACGGCCGCGGAGTCAGCAGGCTGACCACGACGATCACCACGCACGACACGGCAAACAGCACGATGCAGAAATAGAGGAAGTTGAGATTGGCGAAGTCGTAGAGAAACGTGCCAGCCAGTCGGTCCTTGCAGATCTCAGCCGCCAGTCGACCCATGCCGAGCACGAACCCGCTGACCAGGCCGGCCATGCAGCCCGCGCCGTTGATTCGCCGGCTGAACAGGCCCAGGAAGAACACCGCGGAGATCGGCGGGGCGATGTAGGCCTGCACGCTCTGCAGGTAGATGTAGAGGGCGTCGGAGATCAGCTTCATGAACGGGATCCACGCCAGCCCGAGCACCACCATCACTCCCGTGGCCATTCGTCCGACCCAGACCAGTCGCTGCTCCGATGCCTGTGGACGCAGCTTCTTGTAGATGTCCATGGTGAACAGGGTGGATGAGGAGTTGAACACCGAGGCCAGCGAACTCATCAGGGCGGCCAGCAGACCCGCCACCACCAGCCCGCGGATGCCCACCGGCAGCAGGGAGCGGACCAGGAGCGGGAACGCGTGGTTCGAGTTGTCGAGCACGGAGCCATCCAGCCGCCCGGTTGTGGCCAGGGCATAGGCGATCATGCCGGGAATGATGAAGATGAACAGCGGCAGGAGCTTGAGATAGCTGGCGAAGATGGTGCCGCGGCGGGCGTTGGTTTGACCGGAAGCGGCGAGGGTGCGCTGCACGATGTACTGGTCGGTGCACCAGTACCACAGGCCGACGATCGGGGCCCCGAAGAGCATGCCCACCCACGGAAACTGCGGATGGTCCAGCGGCTTCCAGAGGTTGAAGCGGTCGGAGCCGCAAATCTCGTAAAGTTCGCCCCAGCCGCCGAGCTGGTGCAGGCCGATGGCCGTGATGGCCAGCGAGCCGATGATGAACACGCCTGTCTGAATCGCCTCCGTGTAGACGATGGCCGTCAGCCCGCCGAGGATCGAGTACGCCCCCGTGACCAGCACGATGCCCACCGCCCCGACCCAGAAGTTGTCGACGCCCTCGATCAGGTCCACCGGGAAGAGCACCTTGAACACGATGCCGCCGGCGAACAGGCCCACCGCGATTTTGGTGAAGACGTAGGAGATGAGACTGACGACGGAGAGAAACCACCGGGCGGCGGGCGTGTACCGCCGTTCGAGGAACTCGGGCATGGTGAACACGCCGCTGCTCACGTAGAAGGGTACCATGACCCAGCCGAGGACCAGCAGGCACCAGGCGTGCAGCTCGTAGTGGGCCATGGCCACGCCGCTGTCGGCCCCCGCTCCCGCCAGGCCCACCAGGTGCTCGGACCCGATGTTCGAGGCGAACAGCGACGCCCCGACCACGAACCAGCCGACGTGGCGACCGGCCAGGAAGTAATCCGTCGTCGAGTTCTGCCGCTGCCGGATCGCCCACCAGGCCACCGCCAGCAGCAGCGTGAAGTACCCGCCGACCACGATCCAATCCAGGGTCACCATGCGTACCGCTCCCGCCTCACCAGAACACCGCGTACAGGATCAACGTCGCGACCACGACGGCGATGCCGCACATCTTCGCCCCCGGTGACGACTGCAGCTCGATCTTGGTATTCACCGGCAAAGGGACGGGCTTGGCCAGCGGCATGATCAGCGTGATGAGCCCCATGATCAGCAGTACGCAGGCAAAGGACACGGCCATCCGATCCAGAAACGCCAGGCTGGGCAGAACGAGCTTCAGCACGCCGTACACCGGCGGGTTGATCAACAACCCGACCACGCCGCAGATCGGCGGGGCCTTACGCACCAGAAAACCGAAGACGAATACCGCCAGGATGCCCGGCGAGATGAAGCCCTGGAACTCCTGGATGTACGTGAAGATGCCGCCGAACTTGGGATCGTCCAGCAGCGGGGCGATCAGGCAGCCGATGACCATGAACACGGCCACGCACACCCGCCCGACGAACACCAGGTTCTTCTGCGAGGCCCCGCGGTGCAGGTACTGCCGGTACAGGTCCATGGTGAAGATGGTGGACGCCGAGTTGAGCATCGAGGCCAGCGAACTGACCACCGCCCCCAGGATGGCGGCCAGAATGAAGCCCTGCAAGCCGACGCCGGAGGGGACGAGCTTGCCGATCAGCAGCCCGAACGCCGTGTCGTACTTGTAGCCTACGAGCTTCTTGGCGGCAGTTGCGGTGACGCCGGCCACGGCCGCCTGGGCCTTGGTCTCCTCGTTGAAGCGGGCCAGCTCCGCGGCTTGTGCCACGTTGCCCTTCTGCCAGTGAGCGTCGAACTCGAAGATCATGTGCCGTGGGTTCTCGCCGGTTGTTCGGACCTCCTCGTACTGCGCCAGGATCTTGACGTTGTCGTCGCCGGCCTTGGCCGCCATGTCCCCGCTGAACAGGTTGAACGCCATGATTCCCGGGAAGACGATCACGAACGGGATGAGCAGCTTCAACGCCGCGGCAAAGACCACGCCCTTCTGCCCCTCGGCCAGCGAGCGCGAGCCCAACGTCCGCTGCGTGATGTACTGGTTGAGGCCCCAGTAATAGAAATTGGGAATCCACAGCCCGACGACCAACGCCGTCCAGGGCAGGATCTGGTCCGTGCGCGGCAGCTTCATGTGCAGCTTATCGCTGTTGAGGGCGAAGAACTTGGCGATGCCGCTGGCGTCGTCGGCGAGATCCCCGACGGGCATGGTGCTGGCCAGGCTCTCAACGGGTGCCCGTCCCAGGGCCGCGAACGCCAGCCACATGATCACCGCTCCCCCCGCGATCAGGGCCGATCCCTGCAAGAGGTCCGCCCAGGCACAGGCCTTGAGCCCGCCGCTGGTCACGTAGGCCGCCGCGATGATCCCGATGATCCACCCGCCGGTCGACACGTTGATCGGCACGCCCAGGATCTCCTGCCCCTTGAACAGCGTGTCGATCGTCAGGGCCCCGGAGTACACCACCGCGGCGATGGTCACGCCGACGTAGATGATCATGGTGAACCCGGCCATGATCGACCGCGAAGCCTCGTTGTAGCGGTAACGCAGGAACTCGGGGATGGTGTAGATCCCTGTCCGCAGAAACGCGGGCAGGAAGAAGAACGCGACCACCACCAGGGTGATCGCCGCCATCCACTCATAGCTGGCGATGGCCAGCCCGACGTAATCCGCCGCCTGCCCGGACATGCCCACGAACTGCTCCGTGGAGATGTTGGCGGCAATCAGCGAGAACCCGATCAGCCACCACTTGAGCCCGCGGCCGGCCAGGAAGTAGGCCTCGCTGTCCTGCTCGTGCCGGCTCTTGATGATGCCCAGCGAGACCACCGCCACGATGAACCCGATAAAGACCACCACGTCCAGGGGACTCAAATGCATCGCTTAACTCCTCGGTTGCAACGTGCGTTCCGCTCTTCCTTCCCAACGCTGGCCGCCCGACCGCGCCATGTACGTGTTGAGCGTCCCGGGAAGGGGGACAGGCACTTTTTTGCCTCGAAGCTTTTCTGACGCGATGGCGCCGCCATGCCTTCAGAGGACCAACCCGCATGGAAAGCCCTGACGCCGACAAAAAAGAGCCAGTCCCCGGACGCTCAACACGTACCGCGCCATCGGTCGGGCGTATTGTCCGGTTCTGGCCGTTTCCGATCAAGCCCTTGGGCTGTCCGCCGCGGCGGTCGGGTCCGTGACACCGTGGGCAGCGGTCTGGGTGGCATGGACCTGTACTCAGGTCCGTGGTTCCGCGGTTGCTGTCAAGGCGACCGCACCACGACCCTCGCCAGCCACAACAGGCCCAGCATGATCCACAGCACCGGCCGCATGACCACGCCCCATCCCGGTCGGCACGCCCGGTACAGCCGGTCGAGGTGCACCAGGTAACGGCGCTGCTGGTCCAGGTTCAGCTTGCTTCGGCCGTGCACCCGATCGTGGAACACGATGGGCACCTCGACGACCTGCCGACAGCGGCAGCGGCAGATCAGCTCGAGCCCGATCTTGTACCCGATGGGGTCCAGCCGATCCGCCCGCTCGAAGGTCTCGCGGTGCAGGGCGAAGAAGCCGGCCATCGGATCGCGCACTTGGCCGGTCAGCGGCCGACACAACAGGGTGGCCACGTAGCTGTTCAGGCGCCGGCGGCCACCCCAGGCTTCGGTCCTGCCTCCCGGCGTGAATCGGCTGCCGATCACAAAGTCGACGCCCGGTCGGCCCAAGGCCGCCAGCAGGTCGCCGATGCGCTCCGGCGGATGGCTCAGGTCCGCGTCCATCACCACCAGCGACCGTCCGCCGGCCCGTCGCAGGCCCTCCAGCACCGCCAGGCTCAGGTCGCGCCGGCCCTCGCGGACGACCAGTTGCACCGGCATCCGGTCGGCCTCCGCGGCGACCACCGCGGCCGTGTCGTCGTCACTGCGGTCATCCAGGATGAGGACCTCGTACGTTTCGCCGGTCGCCGCCATGGCCGACGCGACCCGCGGCAGGAGAAGCCGCAGGTTGGCCGCCTCCCGGTAGGTCGGAACGATAATGGAAATCTCAGGTGGCGTGTGAAGGCCTCCAGTTTGTCAACGGAAAGTGAGAGGTGAGAAGTGAGAAGTGAGGGGTGAGAAGTGAGAGGTGAGAAGTGAGAAGTGAGGAAGCGTCACCTGCTACATATGCCGCGGCACCATGTTGCACCGGACATTGCCGGGCGCATACTGGATCATGACTGCGGAACATGCGCGCGAGTTGGGCGCCTGCTTGCGGTGTGCCACTGCTCTGTGAGCAGTGTGCCTGGGAGCCTGGGACCGGGGGGCGTCCGCACCGGCGAGACGCGGCTCGACCGAGCTCGCCGAGGTCCGGTGCCACACCGGTTGCGGCCTGCGCCCCCCTTGGGAGCATGGCGTTCTCACTTCTCACTTCTCACCTCTCACTTCTTACCGATCGCGTACCGCGCAATGCCCGGTTCTCCGTTACAGGCTCTCCACCGCCGGCTGTTTGTCCAGCCCCACACATTCCGCCAGGTAGGCTGCCAGATCGTCCATCTCCCGCCGGGTGTGCAGGGCGACGGATTCCTGGACGGCCGGTTGGAGGGCGGGCAGCGATTTGGGCAGGTGCAGCTCGTAGCGGACGGTCACCGTGTACGCGGTGGGGGCCGGCCGGGCGAGAACGCGGACCAGCACCGGCCACTGGTTGAACTGCCCCTTGACCAATTTGTCAGGCACCAGGGTCCCCATGCCCAGCAGGTTCTTGCGCCACAGCCCGCGCCGGAACTCGAGCCGGTAACGTTCCCGTCGCTCGCAGGAGTAGTCTCCCCCGGGATACGACGCGAAGAACGCCTCCAGCACCTCTACGAGCTTGTCGTAGGGCGGGACGCCGAGCTGATATTCCCAGGTGTAGGACGTAGCCATGTCTTGGCGATCAACCTCCGGGCGGCGGCGCGGGCCGCTGTGAAACGGACCCAGTATACCCCGAGGCCGCGCCCGACAACATCGGGAAAGTGAGAAGTGAGAAGTGAAAAGTGAGAGACCGTCTCCCCCGAGGGCGCGGGCGAGCATCACGGGCGGTATGGTTCACTTACATCCATGGGAAACGAGGTTTCTCACTTCTCACCTCTCACTTCTCACTTCCCCAGCGTTGGGATACGCAACCCTGGGATCTTCATCCTCAATTCTCCCCGACCAGGTGAAAACGCGACCGCCTGCGGGTATGATCCTCCCCGCTGACCGGGCGACCCCGGACATGGAGGAGACGACGCATGGGCTCAGCGGTGATCCTGCAGACGGACATCCCCGGCCGGCCGGTCCGGCGAGGCAAGGTGCGCGACATCTACGACCTCGGCGACCGCCTGCTGATCGTCGCCACCGACCGCATCAGCGCCTTCGACGTGGTCATGCCCAACGGCATCCCCCGCAAGGGCGAGATCCTCACGCGCATCAGCGGCTTCTGGTTCGGCCGACTTACCGACGTGCGCCACCATCTGCTCGAGCTGATCGAGGACCGGGCGCCGGCCGGTTTCGAGCCGTACCTCGACCAGCTCCGCGCCCGGGCCGTCCTGGTCCGCAAGACGCGGGTCGTGCCCATCGAGTGCGTGGTGCGCGGTTACCTGGCCGGCAGCGGCTGGAAGGAGTACCGCCAATCGCAATCGGTGTGCGGCCTCAAGCTGCCGGCCGGCCTGAAGCAGTGCGACCGCCTGCCCGAGCCGGTCTTCACCCCCGCCACCAAGGCCGAGGAGGGCCACGACGAGAACATCTCCTTCGAGCGGGCCTGCGAGCTGGTGGACCCCGCGACCATGCGCACCCTGCGCGACCGCAGCCTCGCGATCTACCAGGCGGCCGCCGATTACGCCCGCCAACGGGGCGTCATCATCGCCGACACCAAGTTCGAATGGGGCTTCGACGGCAACGAGTTGATCCTGATCGACGAGGTGCTCACCCCGGACTCGTCGCGTTTCTGGCCGGCCGATGACTACCAGCCCGGCCGCGACCAGGCCAGCTTCGATAAGCAGTACGTGCGCAACTACCTCGAAACGCTCCAGTGGGACAAGGCCCCGCCCGCCCCGACCCTGCCCGACGAGGTGGTGCTCAACACCAGTCGCAAGTACCTCGAGGCCTACGAGCGGCTGACCGGCCAACCCCTCCCCGCCCCCTCCGTGTAATCCCCGCCGCCGCTTGCGGCTTCGCCCCCCCGTGTGCCACTGCTCTTTGAGCAGTGCGGACGCGCGCAAACCATCCGCAACTCTAAAGGATTCGGGTGTAACTCGCTGCCTGCCCGGCTCCTGAGACAAAATGGCGAATGCCCAAGCCCCAATGACCAATCAATGACCAAGCCCGAAACCAGAACGCAGGTGGGTGGCATGGGTCGGTACTCCGACCCGTGGCTGCGCTGGGGGAGGCCACGGGCCTGAGTACAGGCCCATGCCATCCGTTCACCATTCGTCATTCGGACTTGATTGGTCATTGGTGCTTCGCCATTGGTCATTTCGCTCGCGGGCAGCGAGTTACGTCCGGGGGATTCACATTGACCTACAACGCCCGCATCCCCGCCAGCACCGCCGCGACATGATCCCGCAGCCGCTCGAACTCTCCCCGACGGGCCGGCAGCCCGCCGTAGAAGGCAAACGCGCTCTCGACCTCATACCCCCCCTCGTCGTAGGCCGACGACGGTGCCAGATACCCCGCGTCCCCGTTGGCGTACCCCACCACGTAAACCGCCGGCCCCGCGAGCCGGCGCAACTCCTCGGCCATCAGCGAGAAGACCTCCGCCGCCAGACACGCGAACCGCGCCCGGCCCAGCCGCACCACCTGGACCTCCAGCGTCGCCTCCGGTTCGCCCGCTCCGCGGGCCGTTCGCTCGATCATCAGCGCCCGCCACTGCCCGATGGCCTCGCGGTAGCGATCCGCTACGTACCCGCTTTCGCCAGCCATGTCCGCCAGCAATCGCTCCGCCTCCCGCCCGATCCGTTCATTCCCCCACGGCTCGAATCGTAACTGGAACGGTGACGCTGTGCTGCCCAGTATCGGCGTCTCCTCCTCCGCACTCCGCAGTGCCGCCAGCGCCGCCTCGGCCACCTGGTCGCCCCATGCCTGCATGAGATCGAACCGCGGCACGATCGGCCCGCGTTGGATGAAGTCGCTTTTCGTGGCGGGAGGGTTCAGGTTGCCGCACGCGCCGTTGGTGACGAGCACGACCGGCTGCCCCTCCAATGCCCCGGCAACGGTCGTCGCCGCCCGTCCGGCCATGTCCGCACTGATCGCCCGATTGTCCGCCCGCAGGGCCACATGATGGATCGCGTAGTTGACCTGCACCGCCAGCCAGGTGCCATCTCCCCGTTGCCAGCCGACGACGCCCAGCACGGGGTCGGTGTGCGTGCTGGGCTTGCCGCGGCGATCCACGGCCAAGTCGCAGGTCCCCTCGCCTCGGACCATCCGTACCGGCTCCCGCCGATCGACCGCCGTCGCGGCCGCCTCAAGCAACCGCTCCCGCAGCCGGGCGACGTACCGCTCGTCGTAGGTGCCGCAACAGATCAGGTGGATGGTGGCCGGCCCCGAGTGGGTGTGCGTGGCCGAGACGACCACCTCGCTCGCCGACAGTCCCAGTCGGCCGGCCAGTTCCGCCCGCAGGTCCTGCACGAAGGCCTGCTCCAGACCGACGAGGTCCGCGTGCAGCCAGAGCAATCGGGCGTCGGCCGTCTCCAGGTACAGCGCCCGCGCGGCCAGCGCGTCATGTACCTCGACGGAAGGTTGCACCCGAGCCAGAAAACCGCACAACTCGGCACCGACCGGCGGCGTAATGTCCGCTACTGCCGCCCCCGCCTGCATCCAGCCGTCGTCCATAGCTTCACCTAAACAACCTCAAGCTCTGCCTTTCTCTCTTCTATCTGCGTCCATCTGTGTGATCTGTGGGCAAAAACGAACACCGAGAAGAGTTTGCCCACAGATCACACAGATGGACGCAGATGGATCATTTCTTGGCGTCACCCATGAGCCGTCAGAGCCACTTCCTCCTCTGTTCCCTCACGTTAACTTGCGGCGACCGATGCCAGTTCGGCCCGATGGGCGTGAAGCTTCTCGAAGGCCGCGGCGATGTCGTCCATGTCCGCGCGTGAGCCGAGCAGCAGGCTCTGATAGAGCCACGCTCCCTCCGTCTCCGAGGCCCGTTCGCAGACCGGTAGCGATACCTGGCGGTAGTCGAGCTCCGGGTGCGCATCCAGGCACCCGGTGTACGGACCGAAGTTTCGCGCAGTGAACATCACCTGGCGATGCAGCGGAATCGCGTACCCCGGCGCCGCGGGGACGCCCTCGGCCGCCAGGGCCTTGAGGAACACCGCCCGGGGCACGCCGTACACCTCCGCGTCGTAGCGGAAGACGAACAGGTGGTAACCGTGCCGGGTCTCGCCGCGCCCGCGGGCCTGGGGCGTGATGCCGGGCACCTCGGCGAGTCGCTCGGTCAGGTAGCGGCCGTTTTCCTCGCGGCGCTGGGCCTGCTCCTCGAGGCGGTCAAGTTGGCAGTTGAGGATCGCCCCCTGGAACTCGCTGAGCCGATAGTTGCCGCCCACGTTGTGGTGATCGTACCAGGCACCGCCGGGTATCCGGCCGCAGTTGTGTGCCGAGCGGCACGCTTCGTGCAGCCGCTCGTCCGAGGTGACGATGATCCCTCCCTCGCCGCTGCACAGGTTTTTAGAGGACTGGAACGAGAACGAGGCCATGTGCCCCAGCGATCCGACACGGCGGCCCCGGTACGCCGCGCCATGGGCGTGGGCCGCATCCTCGATCACCACCAGGTTGTGCTCGCGGGCGAGGGCCATGATCGCGTCCATGTCCGCCGGCAGGCCCGCCAGGTGCACCGGGATGATCGCCCGCGTTCGCGGCGTGATCGCCTTGCGAATCAGGGCCGGGTCGATGTTGTACGTGTCCGGCTCCAGGTCCACGAAGACCGGCGTGGCGTTGGCCTCGATGACCGCGCTGGCCGTTGCCAGGAAGGTGAACGGCGGCACGATGACTTCGTCGCCCGCCTGCACGCCCGCCGCCAGCAGCGCCAGCCGCAGCGACACCGTCCCGTTGACCACCGCCACGCCGAAGCGCGCCTCGTGGTACTCGGCGAACCGCCGTTCGAACGTCGCCACCTCTTGCCCGTCGATTCGGCCCCACTTGCCGCTGTGCAACACACGCAGCAGGGCCTCCTCCTCGGGTTTGCCGTACACCGGCCAATCCGGGAACGCCGCCGTCCGCACCGGCTGGCCACCGCAAATCGCAAGCTGCCCGCTCATGCTGAGAACTCCTCCTGGATCCCCAATCCCCAATCCTCAATCTCAAATCCCCAATCCCCATCCACCAACCGTCACCTCACTCTGCTCTTCCTCTTCCTCTTCCTCCTACTCTTCCTCCTACTCTTGCTCCTGCTCCTATCTCCCGCGCACCCGAGCCGGCCGCCCCGTACTATAGCCCCGCACGCCGTCGCGCGAAAGTCACCTCAACGAAGCGCGAGCCAACGCCCCGTCCGGGCTTGCCGCTTCGCGGCCTTACCAGTACCCCTGTCGTTCTGTGGGTTATGCGTGCGAAGGGAAGGGAACGCGATCCGATCGCCGACCGAGCCAATGGCGCACCACTTCAACCAGTCTGATCCGATCGATCGGTTTGGATGTGTAATCGTCACAGCCGGCGCTGAGGCAGCGCTCCCGGTCGCCCGCCATGGCGTGCGCCGTGATCGCGATGATCGGGTGCGCGTACCCCCGGGAGCGCAACAGGCTGGTGGCCGAGTAACCGTTCAGCACCGGCATCTGCATGTCCATCAGGATCATGTCGAACGGCCGGCCCTCGGCTTCGGCCGCCGTGACCAGATCCAGGGCGATGCGCCCGTTGTCCGCCACCACCACTTCCGCACCCGCCTTGCTCAGCATGAAGGACAGAAGTCGCTGGTTGTCCACCCCGTCCTCCGCCAACAGGATACGCCCCGGCAGTCGGCTCGCGGCCGGATCCGCAGCCCGTTCCATGTGGTGGTTCTCGCGAAGCACCAGAGCGTTCTCCACCCCGTCCACGATGTCCACGCCGTCCAGCGGACCGGTCGCGATCCGGAGTCGGCACGTACTGCCCAGCTCCGGTGCGCTCTCCACCGTGAGGTCCCCGCCCAGCAGATTTGCCAGCCGCTTGCAGATGCTCAGCCCCAGTCCGGACCTGACCCGCCGCTGCCCCTCGTCCTGACCGACGGTGGCAAACGGCTCGAACAGGCCGGCCACCTGCTCACTGCTCATCCCGATCCCCGTGTCGATGACCTCGAACCGCAGCGCCGGCTCCAGCCCCTCGTCGGAGAACTGAATCACCAGCCGAACGCCGCCATCGTCCGTAAACTCAATCGCGTTGCTGACCAGGTTCAGCAGGATCTGCCGCAGCCGAACCGGGTCCGTCTGGATGGTCTCCGGCAGGTCCCCGATGTAGTCCACCTCTAACCGCAGTCCCTTTGAGACCGCGTGGACCTGCATGATGGACTGTACGTCTGCGACAATCTGAAAGGGCGAGCATACCTCATGGTGCACCGCCAGCTTGCCGGTCTCGATCTGGCTCAGGTCCAGAATGTCCGAGATCAGTGCGACCAGGTGCTCCCCGTTACGCTTGATGGTCTGGACGGCCGCCAGCCGATGATCCGGTGACAGGGTCGGATCCAGCAGGCTGTCGGCGAAGCCCAGGATTGAAGTCATCGACGTGCGAATCACATGGCTGACGCGCGCCAGGAACTCGGACTTCGCAAGGCTGGCCACCTCCGCGGCCATCGCTTGGCGGTTCGCCTCCTTGGTCGAGTGCTTCAACCTGTCGCAGGCCAGCGTCAGGTTTCGGAGCGTGGCTTCGACGGTCTGATCGATGCTGCTGCTATCCATCTGATGGCCCCGGCGCAACCGGCCGCGTCTCCCGGCGTAGCCTGGAGACTTCGAACGCTTGAGCCCATCTCTTCGACGTATGCGCGCCGTGGGCTCTCACGTCCCGCGGCAGACACGTCGTCCCCATCCCGACCCTCAGCCCATGGAACATGGGCCGCTCCATTTTGCCTTATCGGCAACTCAGCCCTGGATATCAACCCAACCTAGGGAAAGCCCTAACCATGGAACATACCCCATCCCGATCTGGCAGCAGCGACTGCGGAAAACGACCTCGCGATGCATCGCCCAAGATTGCAGCACAAGTTGATTCCAGGTCAAACCAGTGTAATCGGGCCGGAGTCGTCGTTCGCCAGCGGGGTGGGGCGGCCAAGTGCCGCGGGCGGCCGCTACTTGGCTTGGGTGATCACTTCGCGTTCCTTGGTGATCAGCAGTTCGAGGAGATCGTTCTGGGTATCCGTCTCCAACAGACGGCTGATCATGTCGCCGTCCAGGATGCGCATCAGCCGGGCCAGCACCCGCAGATGCTGGCGGTCTTCGTGGCAGCAAATGAGGAAGAACAGGTAGCTTAGCGCACGATCCGACGATCCGAACCAAATGCCCCGCGGCAGACGGGCAACGCAGACCAGCGGCTCAGCGGAGACGTAGGGCATCGGCTGGCGGGGGTGGGGGATGGCTACGCCGTGGGGCAGGGCCGTTGAACACATGGCTTCCCGCTGCTCCAGGGCGGCCAGCAGGCCCTTGGAGTCATACAGCAGGCCGGTGCGGTCGGCCAAGTTCACCAGTTCCCGCAGGACGGAGGCCTTGGTGTTGGCCGCCAGGAGCGGCTCGACGCCGGCCAGCCCGATCAATTCGGTGACCAGCATGTCCGCCGCCCCGCCGCCCATGGCCCTTTCCAGGGTCACCAGACGGTTCTGATCGAAGTGCTGCATGGTCTGCTGGAGCCACTCGGTGGTGCGGGCGCGGTTGAACCGCCACTCGCCGCCCACCTTCTCGCACGGCAGTTCACCGCGGTCGGCCAGTCGGCGGACCTGCCGGGCGTCCATACCCACATGCTTGGCGAAGATCTCCAGGCTCATGTTCTGATAAGGCACGTTGGCTGCTCCCGACTCCGCCGACCGGGGCGGATGCCCCATTCTACCACGGCGGGTGGGGGGACCGGAACCGAGGACCGCCAGGGGGGCCGCCGCGGGCGGCAGGGGGGGGGAAGCGCTACTGGAAACCGCGGACGGCATCCGGTATTATATAAATGGGCAATGGGGAATCGTCGCGGAGACCCGGCCCGATGTGATCGGTCCAAACTGTTTCATCCAATTTGCAGGGGCAAGGTGTAGCTATGGCGAATCGCCTGAACGGACTCTCAAGGTGTGTGCTGACGCTCGCGGTGGTGGGATGCGGATGCCTGGTGATGGCTTCATCCGCCCAGGCTCAGGAATACCGGGCCTTCTGGGTCGACGCCTGGGGGGCGGGGGCCCGGTCTGCGTCGGAGGTTGAGACTCTGCTGGGCAGGGTGGGCAGCTCGACCATTCGGGGCCGCATTCGCGACGCGAACTGCAACGCCGTCATCGTCCAGGTCCGCCGACGGGCGGACACCATGTACCCGTCCGCCGTGGGTGAGCCGTACATGTCGGGCCTGTCGCCCTCGAACTTCAACGGTTTGCAGGCCATCATCGACGCGGCCCACGACACCACGGGCGGCAAGCAGCGTATCGAGGTGCACGCCTGGATCGTGGTTTTCAAGACCAGCGCGACCAGCCCGGTCTACCTGGCCCACAACAACCCGGCGAACGCCGCCAACTACTGGATCACGCGCTACGACAGCGGCGCCGAGCCGGCGGACTACCCCCTGGATCCAGGGCATCCCCGGGCATCGGAGTACCTGACCAACGTGTGCATGGACCTCGTGCAGAACTACAACATCGACGGTCTGCACTACGATTACATTCGTTTCTCGGCGGCCAACGAAGGGTACAACCCGACCAGCATTGCCCGCTTCAACGCGCGGCACAACCGCACCGGCCAGCCCTCAGCGTCGGACTCGCTGTTCATGCAGTGGCGGCGGGACCAGGTCAGCGACTTTGTTCGGCGGGTCTACGCCCATACGATGAAGTACAAGCCCGCGGTCAAGGTCTCCGGTTCGGTGGTCACCTGGGCACCGTCGCCCACCGCTTCGACGCGCTCGGCGTTCATGAACACCCGGCCGTACTACCAGGTCTTCTCCGATTTCGACTCCTGGATGCAGGAGGGTACGCTGGACCTGTGCGTGACCATGAACTACTTCGACCAGTCGTCGCGGCCCACGGACTACACCCGGTGGATGAACTTCCAGAAGGACCGGCAGTTCAACCGGCAGACCATCGTCGGCCCGGGCATTTACCTGAACTCGCTGTCCAACGCGATTACTCAGTTACAGTTGACGCGTAACGCTTCGCCGAGCGGCAACTACGCTGCGGGGTTCAGCGGTTACTCCTACCGCGTCCCCTATTCCGGGGGCACCTGGACGGGATTTTCGCCCTCGCTGGCGTCGCAGGTTACACCGTCGCCGACCACCATCCCGGTCATGCCCTGGAAGAGCAACCCCACCAACGGGCACCTGATGGGTACGGTCACTTTCTTCTCGAGCGGAAACTGGGCCGACGGGGCGCAGGTCAGCGTGACCGGGCCCGTCTCGCGGAGCATCACCTGCGACGGCACCGGCTTCTACGCGTTCATTGACCTTCCGCCGGGCAACTACACGGTTACCGCCAGCACCACCGGTTACGCGAACGTCTCCGCCGGCGTGGCGGTCAGTGCCGGCGTGATGACCGAGCAGGATCTCGAGTTCGGCGGCAGCGCCGCACCGCAGATCACCAACGTGCAGGCCGGCAGCATCACCAACAACGCGGCCACCATCACCTGGACCACCAACCAGACGGCGACCTCGCAGGTCGAGTACGGGACGACGACCGGGTACGGCAGCCTCTCGCCGCTGAACAGCAGCCCGGTCACCGCTCACTCCGTCAACCTGGCCGGGCTTGCACCGAACACCCTTTACCATTACCGGGTGATCTCCGGCAACGGCAACGGCACGACCACGTCGGGCGACTTCACCTTCACGACCACCGGCCCGCCGCAGATCACCAACGTGCAGGTCACCGCCGTCACCGCGAGTTCGGCGACCGTTACCTGGTCGACCAACGCACCGGCCACCAGCCAGGTCCGTTACGGCCTGACCGCAGGCTATGGCAGCGAGACCCCGCTGGACAGCAACCTCGTGACCAGCCATTCCGTCACGGTCAGCGGACTGACCCCCTTGACGACCTATCATTTCCAGGTGGTTTCGGGCAACGCCTATGGCTCGGCCCAGTCCACCGACGCGACCTTCACCACCACCGGCCCGCCGGTCATCAGCAACGTACAGGTAGGCAGCATCACCGCCTTCAGCGCCAGCATCACCTGGACCACCGACGTGCTGGCGGACAGTCAGGTCGAGTACGGCCTCACCGCGGCGTACGGCTCGGCGACGACGCTGGATCCGGGCCCCCGCACCGCACACACCGTGGCCGTGACCGGCTTGCAGCCGAATACGCTTTACCACTTCCGCGCTCGCTCGGCGAACGCGGCGGGCACGGCGTACTCCGCCGGTCTGACGTTCACCACCATCGACAACGTGCCCGACATCGTGATCGACAACCTGGATCCGGGTTGGGCGAACACCTCGCCCGGCGGGGCCAACTGGTCGGCCGGGTCCCTCGAAGCCGTGCCCAAGATCGGAAGCAACTACCTGTTTACCACCGGCACGGCCAACACCAACGAGGCCAGCGCGACGCGCAAGTGCACCTGGACGCCGATCCTGCCGGTCAACGGTCTCTACGATGTGTATGCCTTCTACCAGATGGGCACCAACCGGACGATCGGGGCGCCCTATAAGATCTTCTACCACGACGGCGAACTGCTGAACGTGCAGAACCAGTACTCGACGGTCGCCAACCAGGGCACCTGGGTGCTGATCGGTCTGGATCTGCCTTTCACGGCGGGCTCGGCCGGCTACGTCCAGCTTTCCAACAACGCACCCGACAACGGGCTGGTCAGTGCGGACGCCGTCAAGTTCGTCTACAAGGGAACCGCTGACATTGGACCTCCGCCGGCCATCGTGACGGCCGTTTCCCGGAAGACGCACGGAGGGGCGGGGGTCTATGACGTGGTCGTGTCGGGCGCTTCCGCGGTTGAAGGCCGCAGTGGAGGCGTGACCGAGTTGATCGTTGTCTTCGACGGTCCGATCGAGGGTGTCGACGGGCTGGATGCGTCCGACGTGAGCCTGTTGGAAGGCGCCATCACGGAGATCAACATTGTCAACGACAGCGAGCTGCACATGAGCCTGTCGGGCGTCAGCAGCGGCCTGGTGGTGTCGGTTTCGTTCCCGGGGATTGGCGATCTCGCCGGTCAGGCGGTCGAGGATATCTTGTGCTTCCGCGTGTTGACCGGTGACGTGACCGGCGACGGGCAGGTGAACGTCCTCGACATGGTCCAGGTGCGGAACGAGCTGAACCAGGAGCCGAACGACAGCACGTTCGTTCTGGACGTGACCGCCGACGGCGTGATCAATGTTCTGGATCTGGTGGCGGTTCGCAACAACCTGAACCAGAGTGTGTCAAGCTGTCCGTGATCCTGTAGCATGGACCGCGGGTGCACTCCGTGGGCCAAAGGGCGTCAGGAATCTCGTGGTCCCCGCACCCGAAGGAGCGGGCCGTCACGGGCGTTCCTGGCGCCCTTTCCATTGATGGTCGGGAGGCGGACGCGGTGATGAGCAAGTGGCGGATACGGCGGAGCAGTGCGATCGCGGGGTGCGCGTGTGCTCTGATTGCCGGAGCGGTTCTTGCCGGGGAGGCTCCGGGCCGGCCCAACATCGTCCTGTGCATGACGGACGATCAGGGTTGGGGGGACGTGGGCTACGCCGGTCACCCGGTGCTGAAGACTCCTCACCTCGACGCTCTGGCGGCCGAGGGACTGAGGTTCGACCGGTTCTATGCCGCGGCGCCGGTTTGCTCGCCGACGCGGGGCAGCGTGATGACCGGCCGGCATCCGAACCGTTTCGGCTGTTTCAGTTGGGGCCATAGCCTGCGGCCGCAGGAGGTCACCATTGCC
>CAZEEJ010000126.1:0-16490 GCA_964511155.1 uncultured Planctomycetales bacterium
TCCGGCTCAGCGGCTTTCGCATCGAGGTGACCGGGGATACCGCCACGGTTCAGTTCCAGGCTCGTTGCGACGTTCGTGGTCAAGGCGCTTCTCCCTACTATAACAATATCAGCCAATGGTCGGTCCGCCTGATCCGCACGGTCGACGGCTGGCAGGTCGAGCATGCCGAGGGCCACCTGGGCTTCGCCGGCCTGGGCGGCTGACGAGGCGCATCACCGACAGGCGGCGACCGCGGAACATGGCGCCTGCCAATGTTCTGAAGCACCTGCAGGCCTAAATGGACCGGTCGCGGGCGCCGCGGGCTCCTACAATTCCGAAGCGGCGCGGGATGCGAGAGATTCAACAACCGGCGGGCGGCGTTACTCGCTGGCGCAGATCCGGCCGGGGGCATCCATGCCCGACGAAGGAACTGGAATGCGAGGTGACTTCAGTGATCGACGTTTCGCTGTTGCTCATGCGGGTGATTGTCGGTGTGATCTTTGCCGCTCACGGTGCCCAGAAGCTCTTCGGCGCGTTCGGCGGGCAGGGCATGGCCGGCATGGTGGAGATGATGGGCCCCATCGCCTATCTCGTGGCCATCGGCGAGTTCTTCGGGGGGCTGGGGCTGATCGTGGGCTTCCTGTGCCGCTTCTCCGCCGCCTCGCTGATCGTCATCATGATCGGGGCCATCGCCATGGTCCACGGCCAACACGGTCTTTTCCTGAAGAACAACGGCTTTGAGTTCAATCTGGCCCTCATCGGCCTGTTGGCGCCGATTCTGCTGGTCGGTCCCGGCAGGTTGGCGATCGGTCGGTTCCTGCCGTTACCCCGATCGCCGAAGACGAAGCGGCCAATCGTGATCCTCGAGTAGCGAATGCGGATCGGCGGCCGAGCGGTTCCGCGCTGCGTATTCGAGGGAGTCGGCAGCCTGCATCGCGAGTAACGGTTCACCGCGGTCGACAAGGAGCTCAAACATGAGTTCGGTACGCGTTCTCGTCGGGACCCGCAAGGGGGCTTTTGTGCTGACCTCGGACGGTCGGCGCTGCAAGTGGGAGGTCAGCGGCCCGTTCTTCGCCGGCTGGGAGGTCTATCACGTGAAGGGCTCGCCCGCCGACTCGCACCGGGTCTATGCGTCGCAGTCCAGCGACTGGTTTGGGCAGATTATTCAGCGCTCCGACGACGGCGGAAAAACGTGGAACCCGCCGGGCACAAAGCCCGAGGATCTGATGGGCCCCGACGGCATGCCCAAGGCCGGGGCCAGTAACATGTTCGCCTACGACGCGTCCGAGACCGGCAAGCCGCTTACCACACACCAGTGGTACGACGGCACGCAGCGCCCGTGGGAGTTCAAGCGCGTCTGGCACCTGGAGCCGTCGCTTACCGACCCAGACACCGTCTACGCCGGGGTCGAGGACGCGGCCCTGTTCCGTTCAACCGACGGCGGCAGGAGCTGGCACGAGTTGGCGGGCCTGCGCGGTCACGCCTCCGGCCCGCAGTGGATGCCCGGTGCCGGCGGAATGTGCCTCCACACCATTCTCCTGGACCCGGCCGATCCGCAGCGCATCTTCATCGCCATCTCCGCGGCCGGCACGTTCCGCACCGACGACGGCGGCCGGACGTGGAAGCCGATCAACCGCGGGCTCAGCTCCCAGTACATCCCCGACCCGGATGCCGAGGTCGGCCATTGCGTTCACCGCATTGCCATGCACCCCTCGCGGCCCGCCGTCCTGTTCATGCAGAAACACTGGGACGTCATGCGCAGCGACGACGCCGGCGAGTCGTGGCGCGAGGTCAGCGGCAACCTGCCCTCCGACTTCGGGTTCCCCATCGCCGTCCACGCCCACGAGCCGGATACCATCTACGTCGCCCCGATCAAGAGCGACTCCGAGCACTTCCCGCCCGAGGGCAAGCTCCGCGTCTACCGCAGCCGCACCGGCGGCAACGAATGGGAGGCTCTGACCAGCGGCCTGCCGCAAAGCGACTGCTACGTGAACGTCCTGCGCGGGGCGATGAGCGTCGACACGCTGGACCCCTGCGGGATCTACTTCGGCACCACCGGCGGGCAAGTCTACGGCTCTCCCGATGCTGGCGAAACGTGGACCCCCATCGTCCGCGACCTGCCGGCGGTGCTCAGCGTCGAGGCGCAGGCGTTGGTGTGACCGGTCGCCGAGTCGCCCTATGCGCGACTCGTTCCGTAGCTTGAACGAACTCTTGAGGGTATAATATAGGTTGTGTCTTCGCCATGCAGAAGCTCATACGGGAGGACCAATCATGGCAACAATCGCGAAGCCGAAGGCTGTCAGTCGACTGTCCGAAGCCATCAAGAAGGCCCAGCCTGACGACCTCGTCGAAATCTACAATGAGCTTTTCCCGGAAAAGCCTACCACCGAAGCCCGCGCCACTGAAGATCCGTCTGCGCTTGTTGACAGCATCATCGCGCACATCGGCCGTGGTCTCGAGGTAGAGGAGATCCTCGACCTCTGGAACGTCATCTTTCCAATGCATCACAGGGTTTGGTTCGACGAAGATGAAGACCTGATCCATTACGCCGAGAAGAGCGAGCCGGTGGGGCGCGTGGATTAGGATGGTCTTGGTTGTTGCTTGAGGAATCGCTGCCCCGATCACCGCCTGGGTACGGCCAAGGAATGCATCATGCCCGCCACGGCACTAAACCACTTCAACGTAGACATTGCACGGGCTCGTGCCATTGTCGCCCATGCGGACCCGCTCCCTCATACCACTGCGGCGGCACAGATGCTTCGTTCCGACCTCCTGCGTGGAGCCTGGATGTTCGCGGTGGGAGCGATCGACGCTTACTTCTGCGACGTTTACACCGACATCGTCGCGGCCACCATCATATCGAAGAGCCGATATCCGACAGCCAACCTGCCCGATTTCTTCTACAACATCAGGTTCCCGGTTCGAGCCATCCTTGAGCCGTACGCGAATAACGTGAACTGGCGGTGGCGCATGGCTGCCCGGCGGATGATGGAGCGGGAGAATGTGCTGAGTCTCCGTACGGTGCAAACGCTCTTCAATAAGTTCTTCCGGAGCGGTCGCAGGCTCTTCCGAGACCGGATGGCTGACTGGATTGTCCACCCGAAGGCCAAGAAACGGCTTTTTGGGATTACCCGCACCGCCTTCAACACGCTTCACGCCGACCCGCGTAACCAGGCAATTGAGCGTGCCCACGATCAGATGGAAGAACGCTACCGCGGCCTCTTTCAGCGCCGGAACGATTGCATCCACAACTGCGACCGCCCACGCGTTGCCCCGCAGGCCCTGCATCGCGGAGGAACGGTTCTCAAGGTAATCGAAGACGCCGAGTTCCTCGTTCACCGTTGCGATGAACACATCAATGCGGAGTTTCGAAACTTCTTGCTGAGGATCGGCTGCCCGGGAAACATCGTGGCGCAGGCAGGATATTAGGATTGCAGCTCACGCAGAAGCCAACATACTGCCATGATTCGAATCGTCCTTCCATTCCACTTGCAGACCCTGGCGGGCGTCGATGGCGAAGTGCGGCTCGCGCTGGATGGTCCGGCCACGCTGGGCGGCGTCCTTGATGCCTTGGAGGCCCGCTACCCGATTCTGCGGGGCACGATCCGCGATCAGGTCACGGGGCGACGCCGGCCGCTGGTGCGTTTTTTCGCCTGCGAGCAGGATCTCTCCCACGACCCGCCGGAGACGCCGCTGCCGGAGAAGGTCGCCACGGGTGCGGAGCCGTTCTTTATCGTGGGGGCGATCGCCGGCGGGTAACCTGGGAGGGGTCGTCACCGGCTGCCTGCAGGTCAAACTTTTCGCTGTGATCGGTTCTCGATGGTGGCGTTCACCGGACCCGCGAAATAGGGGTAGCCGATGCGCGTCGGTCTGGGACGACAGAGGGATGGGTTAACCGACGCGCATCAGCTTCAGCCGGGTCAGGTTGGGTAGAGGTGAGGTGAGTGACCCGGTCTGCCCGAGGCGCCGCCAGGCGGCGCAATCGCTTCGCAAATTCGTTCGTCTCGAACGGCTCGGCGAGGTAAGCCGCGGGCTCGCCCTCGTTGCCAGCCGTCGGACTTTGGGTTACCGGGGATCATCAGCACCGGCACCCCCGGCCTCGTGATCTGGCAGAGGTCTTCCACGCCGGTCCTATGCGGCATGTGCAGGCATGGCATGGTTCGATACCCCCGTCGCGGAACACCTGGCATGCGCGGGTCCAGCCGAGGCCGTCCGGTGCCCGCTTCCCGTCCCCGGCCAACCCAAGGCACGGCAGCGCATAGGGTGTTCTCCCTATTGATTCGTACCGTTCGCGGCTCGACTTGAGCTAGCGGCGCGAATTGGGTCGATTCGGTGATTTTCCTGGTTGCGACCCGACGAGTGCGCCGCGGTTTTCGACCCGCGCGGTGGTTGCCTCTGGAGCAGCCGCTGATCCCGTCCGAAAGGCTGCGTGGGCTCCAGCCCCTGGGGGGCGAGTGACGGCCACTTGCGATACAATGCCTGGGGCAGCCCCGGGCGGACCGGCGATGGCAGCCGGTGCGGGGCGGCCCGGACAGGATTCCACAGACGGAGAACGCTTCATGCCAACCAGACCATCCCTCTCCCGGCGCCAGTTCCTGGCCACGTCCTCGCGGGTGGCTGCCGCCGCGGGCCTCGGGTCCATGCTGGCCGGTCAGACCGCTCGGGGGGCCACGCGGAAGATCGGGGCCAACGACCGCATCGCCCTCGGGCTCATCGGATGTGGTTCACGAGGGACCGGCGACGCCCAGGAAGCCCTGGGTGCCGATAACGTCATCTGCACCGCCCTGTGCGACGTTGCCGACTTCCGTATGGATGAAGCGACCGCCCGAGTCACCAAGCAGATGGAGAGCAAGGGCCACCAGAACATTGCCATCGAGCGTTTCGAGGATTATCGCCGACTGCTCGAGTGCAAGGATGTCGACGCGGTCATCATCGCCACGCCGGACCACTGGCACCATGCCCCGTTCATGGCCGCCCTCGAAGCTGGCAAGCACATCTATGTCGAAAAGCCCATGAGCTACTCCTACCTGCTCGGCCTGGAGATGGTCGCCGCCGCCCAGAAGCACCCCGAGCTGACCGTCCAGGTCGGCACGCAGCGACGCAGCGGCCTGCACTACGCCAAGGCCAAAGAGTTCCTCGATTCGGGCAAGCTCGGCAAGGTGAAGATGGTCCACGCCCGCGATACGCGCAACTGGTTCTTCGGTGACGACCCGTTCTTCCGCAAAGCAAAGCCCCCCGGCCGCCTGGACTGGGACCTCTTCGAGCAGCCCTGCCGCAACAAGCATCCTTTCGACCTGTACCGTTACTTCACCTGGCGCTGGTACTGGGATTACGCGGGCGGGCTGGTGACCGACGTCGGCGTGCACGTGATCGACCTCGCCCATTACTTCCTCGGCGATGCCCCGCCCAAATCCGCGGTCTGCAACGGCGGCGTGTACAGCTACGACAAGTGGGAGACGCCGGACACCGTCCAGGCGGTCCTCGATTATGGCACCCACCTGCTCGCCTTCACCAGCAACTTCTCCAACGAGCAGATGGGCGACGGTCTGACGCTCTACGGCACACACGGAACGATCGAGGTCCGCGGTCACGACGTTTACATCTGGGAGGAAGGCAAGCGGGACAAGCCCATCATGGAGTTCCCCGCTGAGAATGCCAGCCATCAGCATAACTGGCTCGCGTGCATTCGCACCGGCGATAAGCCCAACGCCCCGGTCGAACTCGGGCACAGCTCGCTGTTGCCCAGCCACATGGCCAACCTCGCCTACCGCAACGGCAAGAAGGTCATCTGGGACGCCGCGACCCAAAAAGTGGTGACGTGAGCGCAGGCTTGAAACGGCGACGGCGCGGATCCGCCGCGCCTCGATCGGCCGCAAGGAGACGCTGAGATGGCCAACAAGGACACCATGCGATCCCAGTTTTGGCCTCTGCTGATGTACTCCCCCGGCAAGCGGCTGCTCATTCGCCGCGGCCTCCTGGTCAACGGCATCCTGTTTCCCCTGTGTCTCTGGCTGCCGACAGTGGTGGGCACCAGCGACCCGCCGCTGACGACACTGGAGTGGGTCGGGGTTAGCGCTGCCTTCTGCTTCTTTCTGTGTTGCCTGCTATTCGGCGCATGCTTTGTCTTGTCGCTCATCGTGCTGGCGTACGACCACGAGTCGCCATGGCCTTACATTCTGGTCGAATGGGGTCTGGGCTCCTTCTGGGTCTGGCTTCTCCCGTTGGCCGTGTGCTACCTGACATTTTCATGGGCCACGGGCGGCGGTGGACGCGATCGTGTTGCATAGCCGGCCTGTTGCGGTGGCGAGCAAGCGCACAGGGCGATGAGCACGTAAGCCAGTCCTGGTCAGCGTACCGGCTCCCTGCCCCCGGCCGTGAAGGGCGGCGCGTGAGGACGACGGTCATCGCCGGGAGCGGTGCGGCGTGAGCGACGTGGAATCAGACACCCCCTGCAAGCGCTGCCGCGGCAAGGGCCGTGTCTTCTCGTCGGCGAGCTTGCCCGCGGCTACTTGAAGCAGTTCTGCCGGAAGTGCGGCTACCTCCTCCATGACCAAGCGGACCGCCCGGCTCGCGCCAAAGAGAGCACCGCGGGCCGCATCCTCACGGCGTGTGCTGGGCCTCGGCGGGAAGATCGCGGAGCGCTTTGGCCACCGCCTCTTCGAGGGCCCTGCCATGGAGGGATTGGGCGATCAGTCTGCCGGCGGGGTCAATCAGGAAGGTGGCGGGGATGCCGGTGACGCCGTAGGCGTTGAGCAGCTCCGGTTTGGTTGTCGAGTCAAGAAAGCCCTGTACCCAGGTCAGGCCGTTCCTTTTGGCGTAGTCGGCCGGGGCGGAACGATCGTCGTCCATGCTGAGGCCGATGATCTCGAATCGACCGTCGTCGGCAAACTGCTTGTGAAGTTCCTTGTGATGCGGGAACTCTGCCTTGCAGGGGCCGCACCACGTCGCCCAGAAGATGATGAGCACGACCTTGCCTTTGAAGTCGGCGAGCCTGGTCTTGCCGCCATCTACCGTCTCGCATTCGAAGGCGGGCACAGCCTGGCCGACCTCGGGCAGGCTCCGCAGTTCAACGTCGAGCGTGCCCACATCGAAGGGTGGTCCATCCTCGGCTTCGGCCCTCAACGGAACCAGTAGTTGACGGGTTAAAGAACCTATTGGCGCTCCCCGTCGCCCGCCCTCGTGTTCGGCGGATGCGTAGACCTCGATCGTGAGGTCGTAGGCCCCTGGAAGGACGTCGTCGACGCGGAACATTCCGTCCCGTTCGGCACAGAAGGCGAGATGATAAGGCGCCTCCGAACCATTCGCCGGCTGAGTGGCGGGGACACCGCGTTTCTCGGCTTCCTCACCGTAAACCCGCGCGAGCGTTCCCCGGCTATATCGCCAGTCGATCTCGCCATCGCCGCGCGCGGAACAGCGAAGCCTGCCGACGACGGGGTAGCCGGTGCCGCCGATCTGAACCGTCGTGGTTCTGCCTGAAATCACCTGAGCGCCGACGCAGATCGCATTGATCTCGTTGCCATCGAGTGCCGTGGCCACCCGGCCGATCCCAAGTCGGCCGGGCTTCACGCGGTCGAAGCAGAACCGGCCCGTCTCGTCCGCTTTTGTCTCGTAGCGATAGTCGACCCTCGAGGAAGAGTCCTCCTGGCCCGAGTACCAGAGTTTCAGCGTGGCCTCGGCGGCCGGCTTCTCGCCGACACGCACGTTCCCCTCGACGCGTCCCCACTCATGAAGCTCGATGGGCCCCCAGTCAAGCAACCCGGGCCTGAAGTGGGCGAAACCGGCGGCGTCCAGGACAAGTACGCGATAGCGGTCCGGCTCCGGCGGCAGCGTGAAGGTGCCGCGCTCGTCGGTCCGGCAAATCCGGAACGCACCGTCGCCCCTGGTCAGAACTCCGTCCTCAACCCGGATGGAACCGTCGGCCGCATGGGCCACCACGAGGGCGCCATGAACGGCCCGGCCCGCGCGCGTGAGAACCCGAGCCGCCACCGGCTCGCCCCTCTCCAGCGTCAGGTTCACAAGCCGATCGCGATCGCCGTTGCCCGCCACCTCGACAACCGCGGGCCGGTAGCCGTCCGCCTCCACGCGCAGAGCGAACCTCGGCCACCGCGGATCGATCCAGACCTCGTAACGGCCCACCGCACCATAGGCCGGTTTCCTGCGGTCCCACGCAGAAGCCTCGCCGTCGTCTCCAACATACCTCGCGAGTACCGTGAACTCGGGGATGGGCCGTCCGGTCTCGGCGTCGGTCACCCGACCCTGCACCCGGTGCATGGAGTCGAGGGCCAGGGTCACAGGTTGTGCGGACGGCGACAGCTCAGCCTCGTGCAGCCAGCCGTAACCCCACCTGTTAACGGATACCAATATGGGATCTGGCGGGGCTGCTTTCCATTCGAATCCTCCCGCGGCGTCGGTGCGCAGCCTGCAATGCAGAGCAGCGAAACACCCCCGCCAGTTGTGGACATCGAGCACGGCACCGGGGACAGGGGTGCCGTTCTCATCCACGACCCGACCGCGAACCGTATGGCCGGGTTCCAGCCGAAACTCGACCGGAGCCATTCCCTGCTCGACTGGAACCTCGATCAGTTCCGGCGAACACCCCGAGGCGGCCACAACCAACTTAACGCTTTCGCCTGTCGCGACCCGTTTGGTCTGGAACCGCCCCTGTTCGTTGGTGGCGACGATGGAGTAGAGCTCCGGATCCAAGCCGCCCAAGCCAACATGTGCACCCTGAATCGGCTGCCCTTGGTGGTCGAGGACTATCCCGTGGACCGGAAGTCCCTTGGCCAACACCGCGGGCCAAGCGTGTTCCCGCAGGGCCTTCGCCATGGCCACGTCGTGGTAGGTGAAACGCCAGTCATCGGCGTAGTCCGGGTGGGAGATGCTCACCGAGAGGAGCAGGGGATCATCCGGTGCCTGATCGAACCGCCAGCGGCCCTCGGCGTCGGTCTGGACGGGATAGGCGTCCAGATCGAACTGCCCAGACGATCCGCTTCCATAGGATCGCAGCTTGATGGTGGCACCGGCAATGGCCTTGCCCGCCTCGTTGCGGACGATGCCGCCGATCGGTACGGCCGGTGCCAGCTTGAGCGTCAACCGGCTGGGCACCCGTTCGATGCTCGGCCAGGTGACGCTGCACGGGACAAAGCCAGGTCCGGTGATCCCGATGACGATGGGCTGAAAATACCATGCCTGCAACTTGACGGTGACCCGGCCGTTCCGATCAGTGGAAGCGCACAGTTCTCGCGGCCCGTCGCCAATTCGGGCGTAGATCTTCACATCGGCAAGCGGGACGCCGGTGGTGTCGCTTTGCACGGTCAGCCATACGGAGTTCTGCGGGATTCCCGGCTCGGCGTCGGCCGCCTGCACCGAGCCCGCCGCGGTCCACAGTGCGAGCATCACGAGCGGACGAACCATCGATGAACTCCGAGGCGCGACCCACGAAGCACGCCGCACAGAGCGGGTTTGAATGTGACGCCGCATAACCAGGTTTCCAGTACCCAGTTTCCCCCTACATGATAGGCACAAACAGTCCCTCACGTCGAGCACCGTACGCCGGGTATTCCTTCGCTGACTTCTGTTCAATACGGGCGTTGAAGGGTCACAGGGGGATGAACAGAGGGAAGCGAAGGATACAAAGAAGGAAGCTCACGGTGCCACTATGCACACCGAATAAACTCGTCGGCGGATGCTCGTCCAGTCGTTTGACACCCTCTGCCCATCTGAGTCGATCTGTGTGATCTGTGGGCGGAAGGTTTGGAGGAAGTGCCCACAGATGACTCAGGGAATCGCAGGGTGGGCCTTGCCCGCAACCCAAGGAGGGGCGAACCGCCGATGGACGCCGATAAACGCCGATAAGAGAAGGGCAGCCTGGCCCGCGTCAAAGAGAGCACCCCGGAGGCACTGAGGACACGGAGAACAGCCCGGTTCTCTTCCTGTAACCGTTCACGAGTTCTCCCTGGGGATCGTATGCCGTGTTCGTTTCGGTCATCTTGGGCAAGGATGGCATCCAGGAGGTAGACGATAGTTTGCAGGGAGAAAGATGTGAAACGCAAAGGCGCCAAGACGCGAAGAAGACATCCGGCATGCAGGCCCACCGAACCGTTTCAAGGCTGAAAGCCTTGCACCAGCCCGCCGTTTGTGTCACGGACCCTCCGGCCCCCGCTGCGTTGCGTTGGAGTTGGCCTTATAGGTGCGTTGCGCTATTATTGAGGGGGACGATCAGGAGCTTCGCTGAGGTCACTATGCCGTCTTCCAAATTGCCACCGATTCATCCCGGCGAAATCCTGCTCGAGGAGTTTCTCAAGCCTCTGGGCATCAGCCAGTACCGTCTGGCGAAGAATGTCAGCGTCCCGCCGCGCCGGATCAACGACGTTGTTCGCGGCACGCGGGCCATCACTGCCGATACAGGGCTGCGGTTGGCCCGGTACTTCGGGACATCCGAGCGGTTCTGGTTGAACCTGCAGACACGCTACGACCTGGAGGTGGAGAAAGACCTGCTGGGAACCCGACTGGAACGGGAGATCCGCGCCTTGGCCCGTTGATGGGTGCCGAAACCGGGAGCGCGGGGCGTGCACAACGCTGCTTCGCGATCGCGGCTCAGAGGGGTTTGAACGAGGATCAGGGCGGGTGGCGCACCTCCTCGGGAGGTGGGGGAGCGATTGATTCGCGGTGCGAACGCCGATCCCGTCACGGCATTGACTCGTTGGCCGCAATCGCTTCCCCCAGGTCCGGAGGGCCTGGCCCACCCAAGGGGTCGCCTCAACTGCCACGCACCCCGCGTTCCGTCCCCCGCTGCGCTGAAGTGGTGCTTATGCGTCGCGACACGCTCACGACGACGGGACCGGCCGGGCCTGGTCGGCTCCCGCTCGCGGCCCGCGACGAGGGTCGAAGAAGTTCAGAATGAGGCTGTACGAGTAGGCCGGGTTGTAGGGCCAGAAGCCGATGTGCCCGCCGCCGCGGAGGATCAGGCCCGCCACGTTCGAGTTCTCTGAGGTGGCCACCAGGTCGGCCACCGCCTGGGCCATGGTGAACGGGTCGTTGACCCCGTGGATCAGCACCACCGGCACGCGAATCACGTCCAGCTTGTTGTCCCACGGCAGATCGCGGTGCGGCACGAACCGCAGGAAACGATAACCGTCCATCATCGGAAAACCGGGCGTCAGCGACGACGCGGCAAACTCATGGTCGATCAACCGCCGCAGGTTCCCGCTCACCTCCGGATGCTGCTTGCGACACGTGCGCTCCTTCACCACCCGCTGCAAGGCATGGATGGCGGGATCGGCCGACCAGCGCACCGGGTGCTCCGCCTGCTCGATGATGTCCTCCCAATCCAGCACCGTGGAGAAGGCCAGCACGCCCGCGGTGAACCGCCGTCGCGGCGGAACCGATCCCAGGTGCCCGGCCACCACCTTGGTGACGGCCGGATGCTGCCCGCCGCAACCGTCCAGCCACGCCGCCAGCACCGCGATGTTCGCCCCCCAGCAGAACCCGAGCAGGCCCGTCCCGCTGACCTGCGGAAAACTATCTTCGAGCCAGTCCGCCACCCGCAGCAGGTCCAGCGTCTCCAGCACACCGAAGGTATAGTACACCTCGGGGAACCGGGCCTCGGTCTGCCCGTGCCCGCGGATCTCCAGGGACAGCACATGATACCCCATCGTGCGCAGGGCCATGGCCAGGTCCCGCGAACGCAGAACCCCGTTGTCGCCCCAAATCCCCGGCAAGAGGATGATGCAGTCCGCCCGACGGATGCGCCCGCCGTCCTCCGCGAAGCCCACCCGCCCGCACAGCTCAACCCCGTCGCCGACCGGGATCCACACATCTTCAAAACCCGGCCAAGGCGGCGCGGGCGTCTCGATCGCGTACCCCGGGGCTGCCGCCTGCGTCGAATGCACCAGCGCGCTGAAGTTCTGGAACAGCCGTTTCAAGTGTGCCCTGGGCCTGCCCAGTCGGGCGTACACGTCAACCGGATGCCCCTGCTCGTCGCTCAGGTCTTCCGTGGTCAGAACTTTCCGCCCCTTGGACGGCAACAGGCCCTGCAGCGCGTCGTGTGCGTGCGTCAGCCACTGGCGGGTGGAAAGTTCCTGTCCGTCGCCTTGGGCCGCCTCCGTCGGCGGATCGATCCACACGAGATCCTGCTGCCGCAGGGGAAAAGACTTCTCTTCCAGACATCCGGTGAGCGCAATGACCATAATCAGCCACACCAAGCCCCGTAGCCTACGGGTTAAGCGGAGGACGGAGTCAACTTGCTGATGGGGGACCGAATCAACTTGTTGATTGGGGAGCGAGTCAACTTGTTGATGGACGTGCCCAAGCGCACGGCACGAACAGCAACAAGTTGTCTTGGTCCCGGCAACGGACCCAGGCGGGTGGCCCATCCTTGCGCAGCAAGGGTGGGCTCGCGATGATCGAATGTGTGGGACGGCTTGCCGTACCAGAAGACTTCCCCGCATCCGCATCCTCATGCGCCCACCCCCATGACAGGCGCCCCTTGGCCGGGTAAACTACCCGCGCTTGCGAGGGTCGCATTCGCCCCCTGACCGGGGGAGGACACCGTTTCCTTGATTGACATGCCCAGCGAATGCTCCGACATAGACACCCGCTCACCGACTGGCTCCCAGGCCGGTACCCTGCTCGCCCTGGTGATCCTCACCGGTGCGGCCGTGGCCGTCCACGGCTGGGCGCTGGCCGATGGGCTCTTTCTGGATGACCACTGGCACCGCCTGCGGCTGCAAGAGAACGACTGGTCCTTCTCCGCCCTGCTCGAAACCGCCACCATCCAGCCCGACCGCTTCATCCAGACCTGGTGGCAGGAGAAACCGGTCAGTTGGCACTACCTTCGCCCGGTTGCCGTACTCGTCGCTAAGGCCGTATACCACCTCTCCGACGGCAGCGTCAAGGCATGGCACGCCATCAGCCTGGTCGTCCACTGCCTCAGTACGCTGCTGATCTACCGGTTGGCCGTCCAGCTCACCCACCGCCGCTTCTGGGCCCTTGTGGCCGGCCTGCTGTTCGTCGTCTATTCGCACAACCTCTACGCCGTCGCCTGGCTCGCCGCCCAGAACATCGTCCTCCAGACCTTCCTCATGCTCGCCGCTCTGATGTGTTACGCCCGGGCCTCGGGCTTGGATCTCTACTGTGGCCGGCGCCCCGCGCCCACCGCGCGGGCCGTGACCTCAACCCCAAAAGAATCCCACGCAGAGACGCAGAGACCGCAGAGAGACTCAAGAAAAGCTCCCTCTGCGGTCTCTGCGCCTCTGCGTGGGCTACCTTCTTCTCCAGCAAACAAGTTGCTGCGGACTTCCAGCGCAGACGACCGCCCCAGCCCCGTGCCGCCGATCCGTCTCGGCCTGCTGGCGTGCAGCGTCGGCCTGTGGGGCCTGGCCCTGTTCTCCCGAGAGAACGCCGTCGTCTTGCCCGTGTTGCTGGCGGCCTTCGACCTGGCCTTCGGTGGACGACACCACCTTCGTGCCCGCTGGTCCGTCTATGCCCTGCTCTTCACCCTCGCCGCCGCCTTTGCCTTATGGCGCATTGTCGTCTTCGACCACCCCATGCCCGACTTCTACATCCGCCGACCGCACGGCAACTGGCCCGAGTATCTCGCCTGGTGCCTGGCCAAGCTCCTGCACTTCTGGACCGCGACCATCTGGCTGTCGCCCATGACCGTCGGGCCCAGCGGCCGATTCAACCCGCTGACCGAAGTCCCCGGCGACTGCCTGCTCATGGCCGCCATCCTCGCCATCCTCGGCAGCTACTACTACTTCGCAACCCGGCGGGTGCGCGGCTACTGGATCTGGCCGCTCTGGATTCTGCTCTCCCTGCTGCCCGTCGTCCCCTTACTGGCGACGCCCCACTCCGCCTACATGCCCAGCGTGGCCTTCGCCATCGGCATGGTCCTGCCCGCCGCCCTGCGCCGCGAACTGCCCGCCGGCCGGGCCGCCCGTTGGAGTGCCGCCGTCGCCATCTGGTTTCTCATCGCCATCACCAGCTACATGCCCATCTACCGCCCGATGTGGTACTCGTTCCTCGCCGCCGAGCGGCTCACCATCCAGCGCATCCTCAACGACCCGCCGCCGCCAGCCGCCGCCGAGCTCTTCTTCATCAACCTGCCTTTCACCAACGTCTACGCCCAGCTCCACCTGCGGCACGCCTGGGGCCTCGACCCGTCGCCGTCCGGTACCCGCATCGAGGACTTCCTCGGCCAACTGCCGCCGTCCTTCGACCCCAGCATCCTCACCCGCGGGCCGCACGCCGACTTCCGCCTCCACGCGCTGACCTATGCCCCGGACCCCTTGTACATGGACTGCACCTGCCGCATCGAGCAGCTTGACGGGCACAGCTTCTCGCTGGCCATCGAGGGCCGCCCGTACTTCGGGAGCACGCTCGGCCGGTTTCTCGTCGAAGGCATGCGAACGACCGGCCCCTTCCGGACCGGGCAGGAAGTGACCACGCCCTGGTACACCGTCACCATCGCCGAGGCCGACGAGCGCGGCGTCTGGCGGCTGGTCTTCCGCTTCCGCGAGCCTCTGGCCGGCGATCGGCACGCGTTTTACGTGGCCACCAGTGAATGTGCCGCCGCCCGCCTGCGGTTCCAGCCGCCCGCCGTTCCGCCGCCCGCGCCGCCGCCCCCGGCCCTGCCCACACCGGCCGAGGTCCGCCAGGCCGCCGAACGCCTCAAGCAAGGCCACGCTCAAGCCGCCGAACTCCTCTTCGCCACCGCCGGGGCGACCGACCCCACTTTGGCCGAGCCGGCCCGCGCCGCACTTTGCCAAGCGGGATCACCCGTTGCCAGGGCCTTGGCCGCCCCCGCTCTCGAGGTCTGGACCGACGCCCACGCCGACCCCGCCGCATGGGCCCATGCCCGCACCTGGTGGCTCCGGCACGTCGAGGACCGGCACCTCCAGGCCGTCCACCAGGATGCGGACCACTTCGCCAGCCTCCGCTGGACCCGGGGCGGACTCTTCAGAATCCGGGAGGTCGCCCGTTTGATCATCCGGACCGACGCCTACCTGACCGGCCCACCCTTCCCGGGACCCCGGAAAAAAATTGGCGAATCCGCCCCCATGCGATAGGATATACGGAATCGGAAACCGATCCGGGAGATTGGGGGGTCGCGCCGCGAATCAGGGCACTTGTGCGAGCTGAGATGAGTAGTATCGACCGTCGAACGACCTTCATGACCGGCGCAAGCGGCTTCCTGGGCCATTACGTGCTGCGCGACCTGCTCGCGCGGCAGCACCGGGTGGTGGCCGCCCTGCGCCATCCGCTCGCCAGGAGTACCCGGCGACTCACCCACCTGCTCGAGCAGATCGGCTTCGACGCCGAGCCTTGCATCGCTGCCGGGCAGCTCATCCTCGTCGAAGCCGCCCTGCCCGACCACCTCCCCGAGCCCACCTGGGGCCGGACCGACGAGGTGCTCCATAATGCCGCCAGCCTCGAACTCTTCTCCAACGGCAACGGCGACGGCGAACCCTTCCGCACCAATGTGGACGGAACCCGGGCCCTGATCTGCTGGGCCGACGCCCACGCCATCAGGACCTTTCACTCCGTCAGCACCGCATACACCTGCGGTTGGAACGACGGAGTGATTCCCGAGTCCTTCCATTCCCCGGCTCCCCGCTTCCAGACCGATTACGAGAAGAGCAAGTGGATCGCCGAGGGGCTCTGCCGCGACTGGGCCCGGCTGCCCGGACGGACCCTGACCCTGTTCCGGCCCAGTTTTCTGGTCGGCGATTCCCTCACCGGGTACACGACCCAGTTCGCCGGGTTTTATCAGTTCGCACGGCTGGTCAGCGTCCTCAAGAGCCGCCATCAAAACCCCAACAACGGCAAGCTCACCCACATCCCCTTGCGGATCCCCGGGCGCCCCGAGGATGTGCAGAACATCGTCCCCGTCGACTTCGTCTCCCGCATCATTGCCGAGGTGGTCCTCGATCCCGCCCGGCACGGCCGGATCTACCACCTGACCAACCCGCAGCCCCCGACGAACGACCTGATGAAGCGCTGCTACGAGGACTACTTCGGCCTGCACGGCGGGTACTTCGCCGACCCGGCCACCGTCGTCGGCCAGTGCACCTCCGCCGAGTCCCTCCTCTGGGATGAGTACCACCTTCTCACCCCACGCGTCGTCCACACCCCGCGGTTCGACACCACCAACACCTGCCGGGTCATGGAGGAGGTCGGCATCACCTTCCCCGTCCTCGATCGCGACCGCATCTGCATGCTCATCGACTGGGCCGCCCGCCGCCGATGGGGCCGCAGGTCGCCCACCCGCCGCCGCGAACGCGAAACCGCCACCTGATCCGTCACTACCCCAAAGCCCCGCGGGCTTGTAGCCCGAATGATTCGTCGGAACCACAGATGAACACGGATAAACACTGATAAAAAGAGGGTTAAAGATCACATCGCATCCTGGTCCCGCGGCGCCCTGTGTTTGGCGCCGATCTCTTGTTTCATCTGTACTGCTAACCGTGGTTTTCTTGTTGTCCTGAGAAGAAAACAGCTCACGCAGAGGC
>CAZEEJ010000127.1:0-16483 GCA_964511155.1 uncultured Planctomycetales bacterium
GTGCCGCCGACAGTCCAAAAAACTCGCCCAGTAAAATCGCTGCTGACGGTCGCGGCTCCGCTTGACGGTCGCGGCTCTGAAGCGGCTTGCCGGCGGGGATGGGTGGCATGGGTCGGCACTCCGGCCTGTGGCTGGGTCGGCAAATGCCACGGGCCTGAGTACAGGCCCATGCCACCCTCCGCGGCCCCTGTGCGCGGGCTGGCGCTGGTTCCGGCCGAAGGGCCGCGCGGACTGAAGCCCGCGGCTCGTTAAGCCCTGCGGCTATGCGCGGCGCTGGTAGGCGGCTATACTGGGGGTAGGTTTGGTCTGCCGCAGAGGGGCCCAACATGGTGTGCCCGGCCAGTGGGTCCCCATGGCGTTCCTGCCTTTCGGGCCGAGACGGCGGCTTTCTGGATGACTCACGTGACTGAACACGCGGCAGGTTACACCCGCTCAGCGAGAGGGGCGGAGGTGCGTGCCGGGTTGGAATATGCCCTATGGAACTCCCCCGTCGCGAACGCGGCGATGAGCTGCTGAAGCCCGGCGCACTGACCGATCTGCGGCAGCGGTTGCGCCGGCAGGCGGTCAAGCACGACCTGACCAGCGTCATCGCTTGCGCCTTCGACCATCGCACACGCATGTTGCCCTTCATCTTCGCCGACCTGCGCATGGCCCCGGCGGGGGTTCGGGCCGTCGGGTCCGCCCTGGTGGATGCCGGGTTCCCTCGGACCCGCATCGTGATGCAGCAGTGGAACCGCCGCTTCCGGCCGTCGCAGATGCGTCTGGACGGTCGCGTCCCCGATCTGTTCATGGTCTCGAGCATGCAGATCCACACGGCCCAGTGCCATGCGCTGATTCGCGACGCCTGGCGCATCGATCCCGGACAGCGCCCGTTGATCATCGCCGGCGGGCCGAAGACCATCTACGAGCCGTGGGACGTGTTCAACACCAACCCGGCCGAGCGCTGGGGCGCCGACGTGGCCGTCACCGGCGAGGAATACGTGCTGCTGAGCCTGCTGGAGGTGATACTCTCGATCCGGGCGGACGGAGAGCCGTTGCGGTCGGCGTTCATGCGGGCGCGGGATGACGGCCTGCTGGATGAGATCCCCGGCCTGGTTTATGCCCGCGGATCGGAGGACGGTCTGGCGGAGGAACTGGTGGATACCGGGGTGCAGCGGCTGGTCGGCGACCTGGATGAGCTGCCGCATCCGGTGTTGGGCTACCGCCTGCTCGAGCCTCCCAGCCGCGCGACCACGCTGGGCTCGCAGGCCCTCTCCGACCGGCTGATCCGGCGCTACACCCCGATCGCCTCGCTGGTGCTGACGTTCGGGTGCAAGTTCGCCTGCCCCTACTGTCCCATTCCCGCCTACAACCAGCGGCAACACCGCGTCAAGAGCGGGGCGCGGATCGTGGACGAGTTTCGGCGGTTACACACCGAGTACGGTCTTCGCTACTTCTTCGGGGCGGACGACAACTTCTTCAACCATCGGCAGCGGACGCTGGACATCGTGGAGTCCCTGTCGCGGGAAGAGCTCAACGGGACCCGGTTGCGGAAGCTGGTTCGCTGGGGGACGGAGGTGACGGTCCACGACACGCTGGCCCTGCGCGAGGAGCTGCCGACCATACGGTCATCCGGAATCCGGGCCCTCTGGCTGGGCGTGGAGGATATGACCGCCACGCTGGTCAAGAAGGGCCAGAGCGTGAACAGCACCACCGAGGCGTTCCAGTTGCTGCAACAGCACGGGATCTGCCCGATGCCGATGATGATGCACCACGACGAGCAGCCGCTGTACACGCCGGGCAAGCCCTACGGTCTGCTGAACCAAGTGCGGCTGCTGCGCAAGGCGGGGGCGGTCAGCCTGCAGGTGCTGATGATGACGCCGGCTACGGGCTCCAAGCACTACGAGGGCGCGTTCACCGCGGGGCTGGTGTACGACAGCGTGGGAGGCCGGCGGGTCGAACCGCACATGCTCGACGCCAACTACGTGGTCGCCTCCGCACATCGGCGGCCGTGGCGCAAGCAGTTCAACATCATGCTCGCCTACTTGTACTTCTACAACCCGCTGCGGTTTTTCTGGGGGCTGGTCCGGCCGAACACCCGGCTGTATCTCGCCGACAGCGGCACGCAGATGATGGGCATGTACGGTCTGCTCCAGACGGTTCGGCGGACCTTCGGCTGGGCCCTGCGGCTGATGCGCGGCGGCATCGCCTACCGTCGGCAAGCGCCCCGCAGCTCGATCCCGATGCGCAGCCCCGCGGGCGAGGTCGCCAGCCACGCTTTGCCCGGCACTCCGGTGACCCTGACTCCTGCCCCGTCGTCACAGCTCTCGGCCTGCTCTCTGCCCGGAGAGTTTGTCACCGTGACCATTGCGCCACGGGAAACCGCCAAGGTCGCCGGCGGCGGGGTTCTCGACCCGCTTTGATCTTTCACCGTTCGACCTTGGACAGATCGGGATCAGAGGGTATATTGCGCACCCGTAGACCGTGGACGGTCCACGGACTCCCGGCGTGCCGGGATGACTCCGCGAAATGGGCCGACAGCGTCTGACCGCCGGTGGATGTGCGCACCTTGCGGGGCCAACAGAGGCCACTCAGTGCCCCCACCCTTGGGCTTACGCCGCCGTCCCACGCGGAATCAACTCCTCTGTCAGCAGCATCAATTCGGAGGCAACCCCATGAAACAACTGATGATCTTGCAGGCGTGGTGCAGCGCGATCTTGCTGGCCCTGTGCCTCGGCTCCGGATGCCCCGGGCCCAACGGCCCACCGGACGGCGGCGGTCCCGGCGACGGGGGTAACGCGGGCCAGACGGAGACGCTTCAGGCCGTCACCTACGTCAGCAATACCGGGGGAGCCAGCGGCATCGCGATTCGCCCGTCCGACGGAGCCCTGTTTGCGGTCAACGGCACGGGGCTGTTCGGGCCACTGAACGACGGGGACGACCTGTCGCTCATGGCGCCTTTCGGCGCCGAGAACCTGGCCACGCCGGATCTCTTCGATACCGGCAGCGATTCGCTGGTGCTGGCCATCACCCAGAGCGGTGAGTTCTGGATTGGGTCCAGTTGCTGCGTCAAGCTGGCCGTTGTCCCGGCCGAGGGCGGGGACGCGCAACCGTTCAACGGCCTGCTCACTTCTTCCTCCAATATCCGCCCGGAGACCATGGCCATCGTGCCGGAAGGCTTCGTCGGCGATCAGATCCAACCCGGACAGTTGCTCGTCGGGGAAGAAACCACGTTCTCCCGACTGGCCGCTATCGACGTTGAGGGCGATCGTGCGGTAACCCGAGTGGACAACCCCCTGTTGGGTACGACGAACCGCAACGCCCACCACTTGGCCTTCGGACCCGGGCCGGTTTTGTACAGCTCTCGGGGTGTGCTGGCCAACACGATCCCCGGTCTGCAGACGATCGCCGCCGACGGCACCCCCGACTTCGTCGACGGCAGCGAGCGGTTCGGCATCCACTCGTTCGTCGTCCGCAACGACGGAGACCTGGTGGTGCGTGCCCGGCACAATCTGGCCGGCGGTGATGAACTGAACGGTGTGCTGATCTTCTCGCCCGGGGATCAGACCATGACCTTCGGTGTCGGGTACACCACAACGGAGACGTCGGAGGACGACGAACTGGCCATCTCCGCTGACGGCAACGACATCTACATGGCCCTGCCGAACCTGAATACCATCGTGCGACTGGTGGATATTCCCTAGGAACATGCTAAGGTGTCGGGTGGCCATTAAGGCCCGCGTCGGGCCATCGGCCTTCACAAGGAGAACAGACCATGTCTCTCGCCAATCGCTGTGTAGCGGAAGGTATCGGTACGTTCTGGCTGGTGTTCGGCGGCTGCGGCAGCGCCGTGCTCGCCGCGGTGTTCGGAGCGGAGCTCACCGGGACACCGTTCAACGTCGGTATTGGATTTGTGGGCGTGTCCCTGGCCTTTGGGTTGACGGTGTTGACGATGGCCTATGCCATCGGGCATATCTCCGGATGCCATCTGAACCCGGCGGTTACCGTGGGGTTGGTGGCCGGCGGGCGGTTCAAAGCCACCGAGGCTTTGCCGTACGTGATCGCTCAGGTCGTTGGCGCCCTCGCCGGGGCCGGAGTGCTGTATTTAATCGCCAGCGGCAAGGGAGGATTCACCACGGCCGGGGGGTTCGCCTCCAACGGCTACGGGGTGCACTCGCCCGGCGGGTATTCGCTGACTGCTTGCCTGGTGGCCGAGGTGGTCCTGACCTTCATGTTCCTGTTGATCATTCATGGTGCGACCGATCGTCGGGCTCCCGCAGGATTCGCCCCTTTGGCCATCGGGCTCGGCCTGACGCTGATTCACCTGATCGGCATCCCGGTGACAAACACGTCGGTCAACCCGGCCCGTTCGACGGGACCGGCCGTGTTTGTGGGCGGCTGGGCGATGGCCCAATTGTGGCTGTTCTGGGTGGCGCCGCTGGCGGGGGCCATCGCCGCCGGGCTGTTGTATCGCACCTGTTTTGAGGCGAAGGAGTCCAAGCCTTAAGGCGACCCGCACCGGTCCGGATGAACACCGGCCGGGCGTTGCCGGCTGTTCCGGGGATCGGTCGGGGACTGTCCGCTGGCTGAATGTGCCGGCCGTGAAAAACTGGCCGTGTTGAGCAAACGCTGTTAACGTATACGCGAGGCAGCGGCCGTGTGCTGTTGCGGGGACGGCGGTTTTCCCGCCCCCGATCTCGAACCCAGGCCATGGAGGATGCGATGATCCTGTTGCTCGATTTCCTGAGCTATCTCGTACTTGGCTTGCTGATCATTCCCGGTTTGATTGAGTTTCTCCAGTCTTCTTTGGGAAGCCTCCTGCCGGGAGGTTGATTGCCGCCGGTTGTGCTCGCCATGGCGCGGCAGGCCCAACCGGATACAGAATGGTAGATTCACGATTGACTTGCGAGGCCGACGGACTTCCGCCCTTGACGTGCATGAGCACGTACTCCAGGGCCGCAGTCAACCATCTCCCCTGTCGGCAGAACAGTTTTGTGGAGAGTTGCCTGATTTCCGTCTGCGCGCCGCGTGACGGGAGCAGGGGATATGTGTTGGGCTCTTGCCATCGGTTGCCGGTGATGTCTCGACCGCGTTGGAACGAATTGAAGAGAAGTGGAGGTCTGCGATGCGTTCACACTGGATGATGGGCGGCTTGGTGTTATTCCTGGCCTTCTCGGCGCTGGCTCAGGACGCGGCGGCTCCTCCGGCGGCGGCACCGGCCGGTCAGGAAAACGCTGCCGCGGTCGGTAAGCCCGATGACCCGCCGAAAGCGACCGAGAAGACTTTCTCGGCACGTTTCACGCCGGAGTCGCTGAAAGCGCTGCTGGCGGACCGATCGGATCTGCTTCCGCTGCCGCTTCAGCCGGCACCGGAGCGCAACGCCATCGCCGCGGCCCTGGATCGAGTCGTGATGGGCGCGGTCGTGGAGCAGATGAGTGGCTCTTTGATGCAGACGTTTGCGCAACGGTTCAGTCCGCCGCAGGATCTGATCGTATCGGCGGTACCGCGGGAGTCGCAGGTCACGGTCGACCTGTCGGACGTGGAACTTGATCCGTACACCGGCCCCCCGGTCGTCGTGGTGGGGTTTGTGCTGCATGGCATCACGGAAGCGGAGTACGTTGACGTTGCCTGCGGGGTCTTCGAGGTCTCGCGGCAGTTGGCCGAGTCGGGGGAGCCGGCGTTCGATCGCACCTCGGGGGAATACCTGAAGGTGCTCGCCGAGGCGGAAGCGCAGCAGTTGCGGGCCGCCAAGCAGAAGGCGATGGCCATGGCCAAGGAGCGCGAGGAGGCCCGCAAGCGGATCGGGGCCGCCCTGGGCGTGTACAACGCAGAGACGGGAGAGTTCTCCGGCGAAGCCAACTGGGCGAAGGAATCGCGGCGGTTTTCGTACGTAGTCGATCCACAGTCGGGCAATTTCATTAACCTGCTGCAGCCGATGGTGGACGGGATCAACCGGGAGATGGAGTTGGCGGGCTTCCCGTCTCCCCTGCCGCTGCAAAAGCCGGGCATCCGCTTCGATAAGGATATGGGGGACGTCGAGATCCTGCTGCCGCGGGGGATGATGCGGGATTTCCTGGCGGAGACGGACGCGCTCGAGCAGCGCATGGCGGAGAAGCTGATCATCAGCATCGAGGCGGTGCGGCTGACGGACCGGGACATTGTCGAGGGTGCCCTGGCCGCCCGGCTGAACGTGGACGCTCAGGGAGCCCATGACGTCAAGCGCTTCACGGCCGACGCGGTCATACGACAGTTGGGAGTCAACTCGCTGCTGGCGGTGGCGAATCAGCAGTTGCAGATCAACACGCTGCAGGGGATCGCGGCGGGCGCGATCCCGGCGGGGATCCAGCCGGTGCAGATCGCCCCGCCGACGCTGCCGCCGGTCCCGCTCCAATCCAGCTTCACCTCGATCGGCTCGAATTTCGCGGTGGGTGCGGATGCCCTTTTCTTCGGGCAGGGGCTGACGCAGACCTACGGGTTCAACTACATCAGTCCGGACGGCCAGGTGCACACCCTCGGGTTCGACGTGGTGGACAGTTTGCGGGAACTCTGGAACCGCATTGAGCGGAACCTCATCGTCCACAAGATCAAGAAGGTACCGACGCTCACCAAGTTCAGCGTGCCCGTCGGGCCGGATACCAAGGTCTTCGAGGGGATCGCGGCCCTGATTTCGCAGGAAGACCAGCAGTTGATCGTGGCGACGGGGACCGGGGCGATCAGCCAGATCAGTGCGACGGCGGGTACCTGGCTGGTAATTCAGGACTTCAACATCGCCCCCACGCCGGGGTCCTCCACCGCGGTGACGGAGGCCGAGATCGAGGCATTGCACGACCGGATTCTGCTGACCATGTACCTGCGCGACCCGCGCACGGACGTGGAGTTCAAGCGGGCGCTGCTGCAAAGCACGACGCGGGAACAACTTCACGATCTGTTGCAGGGGCATACCGACGAGGTGAGGGCCCAGCCGATCCGGGAGGAGCGCTCGGCCCGGACCTACGGGGAAGTCTTCGACGGCCGGCGGGGATCGGCCGAGGAGGACGCCGCTGCGGAGAAGAAGGAGAAGAACTCGATCATCACCCTCAACTTCTACTCCAGCCAGGGCAATATCGTCCAGTCGCCGGGAGCGACCCAGCTTGGCTCGGCCAACGATCTGACCTCGTTCACCACCGAGCTTTCACCGAACCTGGTGACTCCGATCTCCTCATTCGTCATCAAATCGCGTGAGGATGTGCGGGGCAGCTCTCCGATGCTGGGTTTCCGGAAGGGCGAGTCGAACAGCGAAACCAAGACCATGACTCACCTGCTGATCCGGGCCAGATTCCCGACGAGCGAGCGGGAGAACAGCGATCGCGACGAAGGGCGACAACTCGGTTACTTCGAGTTGCCGATCGGCAAGGAGCCGCTGAGCGAGGTGTCGGTGCCGTTCCTCTCCAGTTCGGAGCACCCGCTGGAGCGTCTGGCGACGTTCCGGGTCGGCACGATGTTCGATTCGCTGCAGAAGAACAAGGTGCGCAACCCCTTGCAGTTGCTGGACCCGAACATTCTGGAGGGGACGGTTTCACCGGCGGTACACGAGGCGGCGATGACGCGGCTCATGCTGGCCTCCCGGATCATCGCCGACGGCGACGCCCAGGACACGACGCTCGCCCCACGGTTCCGGCAGCGCTTCATCACCGAGGTGCGTTCGCTGCTCGAATACGACCAGGACTTCTTCGACGCTCCGAACGTGGCCCTGCAGAACCTGTCGCATTGGAACGATCCGGACCGCATCCGCCTGGCCCTGAACAATACCCCGGAGCGATTCGCCCTGGACCGTCTGATCCTGATGATCGACGAGTTGGGTCTGCTGCTGGTGCCTGACGAGTATGCGGGGCAGTATCTGGCCAAGTCGCGTTACAAGCTGCTCAAGGGGCATTACCTGGAGCCGCTGGACGCCGGGGATCTCCAGGCCGTCCGCCGCAACGTGGCCATTCACTATCTGCGGTTCTGCGAGGCGTACGGCGATAGCTTCATGGAGGGCATTTCCACGCTGCTGGGGCTGGGATCCTACGCCGAGATGAAGATCGGGCCGTACCGGAAGGTGACGCTGCGCGGGTATGCCGACCTGGTGGTCTTCGATCGGAGCGGGAAGGCCATGGCCGACAACGGTCTGTTCGAGGAAGCCCGGGAGCAGTTTCGGGTGCTGTGTGACGGCGGCATCAAGGGCGGCATGTTCGAGTCCTCGTTCGAGGTGCTCGAGGATATGGAGAAGGCCCACCGCACGTACGTCATTCGCGGCAGCGAGGTGTTGAGCCGGAAATAACCGTGCGGCCGGAGCCCGGTACCAGGGGCGCAGCCATGACGACCTGGCTGGCGGCGGGAGTTCTGCTGGGCAGCGTCCTGGGCGCCTCATCTGAACCCCCTCCGCCCCCGACGACCCAACCGTCGGGCTACGTGACCCTCCGCGACGCGGAGGGCCGGGATGTGGCCCGCGTCGGCCTTGACCCACGGGGCGTCTGCGCGCTGCGGCTTGCGGCCGAGCCCGATGTCAACTGGGTCAGCCCGCATCGCGACCAGGCCTGGCATTACCGGGAGTGGCAATGGTGGAAGGGGCACCCCTGGGGCGACGTGATGCGCCCGCGCTACTGGGGCCGGCCGGCGCTGCACCTGGATCGCGCCGAGGATGGGTACGTCGGGCTGACCTATGAAGCGGACGGCTTCGCCGGGATCCAGCAGTTCCTTTTCGCCCCGGTCGCGGGTATGGACGACGTTCATTACGATGTGGTGATTACCGTAGTAGAATGCGCGGACACCAACCCTTCTCCAACATCGGCGGAAGAGGCAACATGAAGCCAAGAACAATGCCCATTCTTCGTGTCCGAAGTCTAGCACACCTGGCCAGTGCACTGGCACTCACCTGCAGCCTCGCGCACGGTCAGGCCGCGAACCGCGGTGCTCTGTTTGAGCCGCTCAAGCCGCTGATTGACTACCCCGTTCGCGACACGTGCATCTGCCTGGCTGAGGGAACCTATTATCTCACCGGCACGACCGGCTCGCCCGATTGGTGGCGCACGAACGACGGCATTCGCCTCTGGAAGTCGGGTGACCTGCGGCACTGGGAAGAACTCGGCATGGTGTGGAGCTTCGCCAAGGACGTCACTTGGCAAGCGGAATTCAAGGAGGTGAACGGGGGGCCAAGCCGGGCGATCTGGGCACCCGAAATCCATTACATCAAGAGTAACTTCTACATCGCCTACTGCGTGAGCTATGGCGGGACGGGCATTCTCAGGAGCACGACCGGCAAGCCAGCAGGCCCTTATCGCGACGTTCGCCCGGCGGGGCCGCTTACGCCCGAGATCGACGCCTCGCTCTTTGTCGATGACGACGAGGCCGTGTACCTCGTTTTTCAGAACGGCAAGATTGCCCGCCTCAAGGACGACCTCAGCGACCTGGCCGAAGCACCCCGCCTCATCGTGCCGGCCAACCACAAGCAAGTGGGCTTCGAGGGGGCATTCATCTTCAAAACCAACGGGAGATACTACCTGTCGTGTGCCGAGTTGAACGACAGTGGCTACCACTGCATGATCGCCACCGCTCCGAAGCTCAGCGGCCCGTGGTCGAACCGGTACCTGGCCATCCCCGACGCCGGCCACAACACCTTCTTCCGCGACAAATCCGGCCAGTGGTTCAGCACGATCTTCGGCCACAGCGACCACGCCGTCTTCCGCGAGAAACCGGGCATCCTGCCCGTGCAGTTCGATCGCAACGGGCGGGTGTACCCGGCCATGCATATGCTCCAGAACGAGGCACGATGAGGTACGAGCGGTCTCTATCCGATCTGGTCGGGGCGGTCGTGAATCCGCGTTGGATGATCGCGGTCAAGCGTCTGGTCATGGTATGCCTCGCATCACCGGCCACACGGTTGCCGGGCAACATCGCCAGGAAACAGAGCCGCTTTTGAACTCTCCCTGCCCATTATCGCGCGCGTTCACTCAGAGCAACACTCGTTGGCCGGCGAAAGTCCAGGAAACTCCAGGTGGGCTTGCAGGGGGGGGAGGGCTCGGACACAATGGCGGGCGTCCCGTTTCGCGTGGGTTGGGTACGGTGCGACGCGCGTCGGCCGCCACGGCTCGGCTGAGCTCGCCGAAGTCGGGGGCGGCCGCTACAGCCGCGAGGGGCGGCCGCTACGCCCGCGGGGGGCGACCGCTACGCCCGCGATTCGGAGGAGGCACACGATGGAGCTTCATCGCCTGTTGGCGGTCCACTCGATGCTTCTGCTGGCGGGCACGACCGCCGGGGCGGCATCGTATCGCCTGGCGGACGTAACCGTGGTGGCGGCGGATGAGCGACATCCGATGGTCAGCCTGGCGGCGGATGAGGTGCGGGCGTATGTGTACCAGTTGACGGGAACCTGGCCGTCGCTGGCTGCGAGCCCGACCGCGGGGCGGCCAGCCATCGTGCTGAGGACCGGAGCGGGCGAACGCGTGCCGGGCGACGGGCCCGACCACGCACAGAACTTCGCCCTGTTCGTCGAGGACGGGCAACAGGTCGTGCAGGGGGCGTCGGAGCGAGCGACGCTTTGGGCGGCCTACACGCTCATCGAGAGCTGGGGCGTGGGCTTCTACCTCGGCGGGGATGCCGTGCCGCGACGTGATCCGCAGCGGACGGTCGAGCCGGTCGAGGGCCGGTATCGCCCGGTGCTCGCCGTCCGCGGCAACCTGCCCTGGTTCAACTTTCTGAACAGCCCGACGACGTGGAACCCGCAGGACTATAAAACCTTCTTCGCCCAGATGGCCAAGCAGAAGGCCAACCTGATCAACTTCCACGCCTACGACCACGAGCCGTTCTGCGGTTACGACCTCACCGACGTCAAGGTGACGATGGGCGGCCCGCTGATGACGACCATCTCGGAGCAGCGTTGGTGGTCGCCGCATGCCATGTCGACCAAGGACCACCTGTTCGGCACGGACCTATTCTTCGATCGGGGCGAGTGGGGCTGCGAGGTGGGCATCGAGCAGGGGTGGACGTTCGCCCCCGGGCGGGCCACGCGCTGGCAGCAGCGCATGATGGTCGACGCCCTGGTGTATGCCCGCTCCGTAGGCCTGGCGACCTGTCTGGGGTTCGAGGTCAGCGGCGACCCGCTGGACGAGGAGGTACAGGCGCAGCTCCGGCGGCGGATCGCCCACGTGCTGGAGACCTACCCGCTGGACTACCTGGGGATCTGGCAGGCAGAGCACCTGGGTCTCACCGGTGCGGGCGGCACCCGGGAGGGCGACCAGGCCGACGATGCGGAGGAGCTATGGGCCGCGTTCGCCTACTTCCCCGACGCGAGGCACCAGGCGGAGGGGGTGCGCATGGCCCGGCACGTGCGGTTGGCACACCGAATCATGCGCGAGGTCCGGCCGGAGGTCCGCATGGTGGTCAGCGGCTGGGGCGGCGACCAGCACATGCGCTTCACCGACTACTACGCGGGCCTGGACAAGGTCGTGCCGCTTGACGTCGTCTTCGCGGCCCTGGACAACATCGACCCGCGCCATGCGGACCATGTCTCGGACGTGTACGACAAGCTGCAGGCCGGCCGGCAACGCTGGCCCATCCCCTGGTTCGAGTCCGACGCCGGGCACACGCGCATCGATCAGACCGGGCCGCAGACCAACGTGACCGCGTTCGAGCCGCTGCTCAAGGACATCGCCCGCAAAGGCTGCGAAGGGGCCTTGGGCATTCACTGGCGAACGCGCAACGTCGAGGACGTGGCCGGCTATCTCTACCGCTTCGGCTGGAACGGCAGTCTGACCGCGGCGGAGTTCTTCCGGCAATACGCGGCCGACAACTACGCGCCCGCCGACGTGGAGCGAATGACCAGCGTGCACCTGCGGCTGGAGGAGCTGGGCCCGCAGTACGTCGGCGCGGTCGGCACCGTCGAGTGCGGGTCGAAGTTCTTCGGCTGGTTCTGCGGCGGCCGGAGCCCGCTGCTGAGCCGCAATGCCAACATGGCCGGCATCCTGCCCGACCCGGCGCGGTTCGGGGAGCTGGATGGGCTGGCCGGCGATCTGCTCGACCGCAGTCGCAAGGCCGCTGAGGACGGGGAACGACACGCGGCGGTGATGTACCACGATCTGGCCCGTACGATCGAGTGGCTGGTCAAACGGGCGCGCGTCGGTCTGGCCATCTGGGGCGACTCCGCACCGCTCGAAGAGGCCTTGCGCCAGGCGGAAGCGCTGCACGCGGACGGCAAGCCTGCCGAGGCCCGCGAGGCGGCCCGCAGTGTGCTGGATGATCTGGAGAGGTATGACTTCGGTGCCGCCATGCGCGCCTTGGCCGCCACGTGTCGCACGCGGGGTGAGCTGGGGATGCTCGCGACGGCCAACGCCCGGTATGGGCGGTACTATGCGTGCTTCCTCGAGCGGATCGGCCACGTGCTGGGCGAGCCGCTGCCGGGGGCTCGGGGTGGCGGCCGGTGGGAGGGCAGCGAGGTGGCGACCCTGTTTCCGGTGCCCAATCGCGTGACGCCCGGGCAGGCGGTGAGTTTCGACGCCGTGCTCCTGCCGGCGTCGGCCCCGACGGAACTGGCGGCCTCGATGTTCCAGATTGAACTGGCCGACCTGGGCAATCCGCAGGCTGAGCCGCGGCTCCTGCCGTTGCAGCGACTGGGCGGCGCGTACCACCGAGCGGTGTTCGTCCTGCCGGGACCGGGAGCATGGTCCTGGCGGCTGGTCGCATCACCGGAATACATGCGGCCGGCCAACGCCATCCCCCTGCCGGAGGGTGTACTCACCGCCGGGCCGTGAGTCGCAACTCGAAAGAGCCGCGGGCTTCAGCCCGCGCGGCGCTTGTGCGTAAGACAACCCGCCGCTTGCGGCTTCGCTGAACATCGAGCAGCGGCCTTGGCGTTGAGAGGACCGCCCGGTGCGAATGAATCAAACCACCACGCGGATGACGGCGGTCGGGCTGGCCGCGCTCCTGGCCGCCGTTTCACATGCCGCGGCAAGCGCCTCGTGGCCATTGGGCGACCATCTGGTCTGGCTGCCCATGACCGGAGCGACCGACGCACAGATGGCGGATGCGGCCCAGGCGGGCTTCGACACCGTCCTGTGGAAGATCCGCCCCGTACCGCTGCCCGACAATAGCGGAGTGGACTTCGGACCAGTGGATGAACGCCTGGCCCGCGCCCGGCGACATGGGCTCAAGAGCATCCTGGCCATCGTGGGCGAGGCCGGGCTGGGCAGGGATGTATACTTCGACATCGACGAGGACGGCCACAAGTTGCCTAATCAACTCGACCCCTTCTGGCCGGAGGCGATGGCACGACTCGAGTGGGCCTACGGTCAGATCATTGATCGCTATCGCCGCGACCCGGACGTCATCGCCTTCTCGCCGACCTGGGGCATCTACGGCGAGGCCGGGTTCACCACCTTCGCAGCCGGCCGGAGCAACCACGCCCTGGCCCGCTTCAACGAATGGCGCGAACGGCAAGGATGGCCGCCCCTCGATGCGATCCCCTCGCGTCGTGACGGCCCCAACACCGAATACAACCGCTTCATCCGCTTCCGCTACGTGTACATGGAGGAACAGTTCGACGGGATCATCCGGCGGCTCAAGATACAGGCGGGCGGCAAACCGGTGGGGACATGGCAGGAGTTGTATCCCGTCGTCGGCTACCTGTGGACGATGGTCGAGGTTCCGGCGGCGGACTTCGCCTTATACGAGTCGTGTTTTCCGTTCCAGACCTCGCATCACCCCGAGAGCACGCTGGCCGAGACGATGGGCTTCCGCTACCGGTGCGACTCGGCGGAAAGCTACCGCGACTACTACCTGCCGCTGCTGGCCCGCAAGCGCGGCGAAGGCCAGCGGTTCATGGGGTGCCAACTGTCCAACGAATATGCGGTCCAAAACTATGGTTGGCCACCGGAGAAAGCGGCGTCCGTGCGCTTCGACGCGTGGGAGGATCGGTTCGCACCAGACCTCAAAAGGCTGCACCACGCACCCGTGGAAAACGTGCCGCGGGACGTCCTGCTGGTGTTTCCGACCTATGCTGCCGCCGCGCTGAGCGAGGGGCCCGTCCATGCCGTCGAGGTCATGACCATCGACGTGCTTCTGCGGATGTTCGGATGCCAGATCCGGCGCTGCGGCTCGCCGGCTCTGGATCAAATGACCGTCGCGGAGTTGAACCGTTACCGGCTGATCATCGTACCCTGTGCGGCGTATCTGCTGTCGGACACGCTGGACAGGCTCAAGCAGTGTTCGGCTACCGTGCTCTTCACCGGCAGCGTCGGCCAATCGTTCGACGCGGAGTTCGTCCCCTTTGATCGGCAACGTACGATCGACGACGCGGCGGTACGCTATCTGCGCCGGTCCGCGGGCGATATCCGCATCGTCGCGGACCATGCGTTGACGAGGGAGCTGAACACGGCGGGGGTGTCATTACCGGAGGATGAGGCGTTCGAGTACGTCGAGGCTCCCGCGACGGTGCGCGTCCGGCTCGAATGCGACGGCCGACCGTTGCTGTCCACCACGCACGCGGACCGGTTCATCTTCGCTCATGGTCACGTGTTCGCCGGCCTGGCCTACGATCCGCAACGCACGCCGCCGGCGCTTGGCGGATCGGTGGACGCTTCCGCCAACGAAGTGGATATGTGGGGTCCGTACAGTTCCGCCAAGCCCGCCAATCGCGTCGGCCAACAACTCATGCAGAACATTCTCGATCATGCACGCGTGGATTACCGGGTGCCCGACCCCAAGCCTCGCACGGTCACGCACTATCTGGGCGACCACATGGAGCAGACTTCGATCAGCGGCAACATCGCCTACAACAACACGGACACGCCGCAGGAGTTGCGCGTTCGCCTGCCTTATCGGCTGCGCCATTGGCCCAGCCGTCCGCAGGGAGATCGGTTTGAAACGCAGGTCACGGTGCCGCCGTTCGGCTATCTCGTCCTGGAACCCGGCGACGCGAGCGAGTAAAGTCCAGCCGACTGGTTGATGGCAGGACCGAGTCAACTGGTTGATGGAAGCCCTGCCGCTTGCGGCTTCGCAGGGCGCCGAGCAGCGGCCTATACCCAGGGAGAACCACACGATGCGAACGAATCGAACGACACTGCGGATCGTGGGAATCGCCGCGCTGGCGTCCTGGACGGCGATCATGCCGACCGCCGGACCCGCGGCGGCGGCGGACGCGACCTTTCGCCTGGTGCAGTTGCCCGGCCAGGCGGAGTTGGGCACGGTCGAACTGCAAGGCACGGCCGCGGGACCTTTCGAAGCGGCCCTGTGGCAGGCAGGCACGCTCCACCTGCTGCCCGATGAGCGACATCCGCTGCTCAGCCCGCGGTTGGCGGGAGCGTTCCGTAACATTTACGCCCCCAGCGCGGTCGAGTTGCCCGACGGCTGGCGCCTCTACTACGGCGCGTGGGACGGCGTGCATACCGGCAATGACCGGATCTACAGCCGCCCGACCACCGACTTCCTCGACTTCGGCGAGGCCCGCACGGATATCGAACACGGGCCCTTCATCCACGCGTGCAACGTCAACGCCCTCCGCCTGCCCGACGGCTCCTACCGCATGGTCTGCACCGTCTACCCCGACGCGGCGGGCCTCAACAAGCCGGCCCTGTTCACCAGCCCGGACGGGGCGACCTGGAACGGCACGCCCGCCCCTTACCCGGCCGGCACCGAGGACATCATCCAACTCGAGGGTTACGCACCCTACGAGGCGGCGGACATCAACGGCATCAACGTCCTGCTCCACGACGAGGGACGCCTGTACCTCTACTTCGGCAACTTCCGCGACGGCGTCAAGGTGCACCGGGCGGTGCAGGTGGCCGGCCGGCGGTTCCGCTACGAGAAGCTGTGCATCGACGCCCCACGCATGGTCAACGATGTCAAGAAGCTCACGTCCGACGGCAAGCCCTGGTACCTCATGGCCCTGCACGCCAACGGCGACCGGCTGTGGTACGCCCTCTCGAACGATGGGCTCGCCTTCGCCGAGCCGCGGGAAATGCTGCGCAACCTCACCAACGCCGACCGGTACATCGTGGCCGCCGGCTGGGTCATTCGCGATGGCCGCGTACTGGGCGTGCTCTACGGGGCCGGGGCGGCGCCTGGCCTGAACCGCAACCGCCTGTTCGCCCGCTGGCTGCAGAAGAAAATCGTCCTCACCGACGGGCAGGGCCGCACCCATGAGGCCGCCCGGGCACTCGGCCCCGACCGCCAGATCATCTCCCTCGGCGACCGGAACGAGATCGAAGGCCGACTCGAGGTCTTCGCCGAGGACGGCCGTACGCCCCTCGGCCCACCCCTCACCGCCAAGCTCACCGCCGGCGGCGTCTACCGACTTGAACCCTCGCCGTGACCGGGCATCCGCGTGGTTTGTGGCCAAGAGAAGATAGAGCCCACAGATAACTCAGATGGACGCTGATGGGGTGAGCAGGACCAAGCGTGCCAGCCTGGTAACCATGCTGCGGGTGCGTGACAGCTTGAGCGGGTGGCCCATCCATCGCAACGCGATGGGTGGGCTCACGATGATGCGGATGGA
>CAZEEJ010000128.1:0-1501 GCA_964511155.1 uncultured Planctomycetales bacterium
CCTGCCGTCCGTCGAGGACGTCGTGCAGGCCGCCCTGCGCCTGGTCACCGGCCGGCAGAATTGAGAATGGAGAGTGGAGAATGGAGCATGTGGGAGCCTTCGGTGTGCCACTGCTCTTTGAGCAGTGCGATCGCGTGCGAGCCTGCGGTGGGGTCCAGCGCTCACCCGATCCTATCACGAACCCAACGGACACCCAGACAAGCGCGCCCCGTTTACAGCCCGGCGCCGCCTCCCTATCCTGCTAGACCATGGAACAGGCCGGTCCACCGGTGAGGGTCTCCCGCTGGCGAAAGCTGTTGCGCCACCGCCCGGCACACGGAGCCATGATCCCGCCCGATGCCCGGGTCGATCCCGACAAGTTCCCGGAAGAGCATTTTCCCCTCTACTGCTCTTCGTGCGACTACCTGTTGCGCGGCCTGCCGGGTGACCGCTGCCCGGAGTGCGGCCAACCCTTTGACCGCGGCAGGCTGCTCGTCGAGCAATACGTTATCCAGCAGGGCGTGCAGAACTGGCCCCGCACCAGCAAGTATGCCAAGTGGAGCCTCATCGCGGGCATGGCCCTCATGATCGCCGGCCCCATGCCTTTCGTGATCCTTCGCTGGACCCCGACTCGCTTATTCGATTCGGTCTTTGCGCTCATTTTTCCTCTTGCGGTGGGAGCCATGGGCCTGGGGGTACTTCTGAGCCTTGTCAGTGTCGCCCTCTCGATCCACTTGTCGGCGGTCACCGAAACAAAAGGCCGCCGGGTCTTCGAGGCGATCGATCAAAGCCGTGATTCCTATCGGCGAGCGCAACGGCTGGGGAGGATCGTGCGGGTTGGTGCGGTGGTCGTGGCGCTTGGTTGCCTGGCGTGGAGAGCAGGTTCGGCGGATGGCCGATACGTAGTTCGCGAGTATGCTCGGCACCCGGCCGGCCTGCTGCTGCCGATCGGCCTGGCGGTCGGCTTCGGAGTCATCATCTGGATCGCCGCCGCCCTGTCGAAGTGGCTGTCCCGCCGCTGCGGTGGGGATGAGCGGTAACCCCTCGTGAATCGGGGAGGGGGCCGGCTGGACCGAACCGGGAATGCACGGTACAACAGTGTTCGGCCGATGAAGGGGAACGCAGGGTTGTGCGGTTCCCATCGGGTCGCGATCTCGGCTGCCACGTTTTCATGCGAAAGACGCGTCCAAAGCATTCCGGGCTGGGTTGGCTGCCATGGCTGCCGGCCATGGGGCTGACCATCCTCGTACTGGCGCTTTACCTCAGGACGGTAAGCTACGAGTTCACCAACTACGACGATGCCCGCCTGGTGCTCCAGAACCCGCTGATCCGGGGGCTGGATGCCGGGCATCTGCGGCGCATGTTCACCGAGCGGATGATCGTACGGTACTACCCGGTGCGGCTGGTCTCGCTGGCGGTGGATTATCGGCTGTGGGCGCTCGATCCGCGGGGCTACCATCTCACGAACGTCCTGCTCCACCTGGCGAATGTGCTGCTGGTTTATGGGTTGGCGTTGCGGCTA
>CAZEEJ010000128.1:1511-16483 GCA_964511155.1 uncultured Planctomycetales bacterium
GCGCGGGGGTGTGGCGGCGGGGATACCCAGTCCGGCGGACGCGGCGGACGCGGAGCCTCACTCGTCAGGACCGGGCCATGTTGGGACACCCAGGCCGGGCCATCCGGTTGACGGACTGACAGGTAAGGCGGGACCGAGTCAAGCTGTTGGTGGTTTTGCGCGCGAGCTCCGGCCCTGCCTGGGCGCGGTGCTGGCGGCGGCGCTGTTTGCGGTCCATCCGGTGGTGGTCGAGCCGGTGGCCTGGGTGGCCGGCCGAGAGAATTTGCTCGCGGGCCTGTTCACGTTGATGTGTCTGCACTGCCACCTGTCGGCGCGGGCGGCGGGCACGCGACCGGGGCGGCGATGGGGGCTGTACGCTCTGGCGGCGGGGTGCGCGCTGGCGGGGGGGCTCAGCAATGCCATCGCCGCGGTGATCCCCGCGCTGGTCGTGGCGTGCGATCTGATCATGGCTCGGCCGGTGCGGTGGCTGCGGCTGGCGGGGGAGACGTGGGCGCTGTGGCTGATCTCGGCAGGCACGATCTACCTGAAGTTCCTGACGGACCACATGGAAACGGGCGACGGTATCCGCGCCAGCTCGTCCCCCCTGGGTGCCGTCGGCCGCGTGCTCACCGCGGCTTACACCTACTGGAGCAACATGCGGGCCCTGTTCTGGCCCCGTAACCTGGCACTCATCTACCCCAATGTGGTGGCCGACAATCCCTGGATCAAAGGGGTCATGGCGGGGGCGTTCCTGGCGGCGGCGCTGCTGGCGATCATCTGGCTGACCCGCCGCTATCGGCCGGTGCAGCTTGGGTTGGTGTGGTTCCTCGTGGCGGTGCTGCCGGCGTCGCAGGTATTGCCGAACCCGGTCTTTCGGGCGGACCGGTTCCTGTATCTGCCGCTGATGGGGTTGGCGCTGGCGGTCGGGTCGGCGGCGGCCTTGTATCCCAGGCGACGGATCACCCTGGGGGCGGTGATGGCGGGTGGTGTGGCGGCCCTCGCGGTGCTGACGATGATAGCGACCAGCCAGATCCGCGTGTGGCAGGACAGCGTGACCCTCTTCGAGCGTTCCGCGCGGGTGAATCCGACCGAGCCGGCCGTGCACATCAACCTGGGGGCCGCCCTGCTGCAACGCAACGAGCTCGAGCGTGCCAACCGCCACTTCCTCAAGGCCCTGCGTCTGCGCAACCGGGGGGCGGTCAGCGCGATCGCCCAGCTCAACCTGGGCACCGCCTACCTGCGGTTGGGCGAGGTGGACGAAGCCATCCTGCGGTTCAGCGAGGCGATTCGCCTCAACCCGGATGATCCCCGGGGCTACAACAGCCGAGGTTACGCCCGGCTGGTCAAGGGCGAGCCGGACCACCGCCAGGCCATTGCCGACTTCAACCGGGCAATCGAGTTGCGGTCCGACTATGCCGAGGCGTATCTGAACCGGGGCAGTGCGTACGCCGACCTGGAGCAGTTTGAGGAAGCGATCGCGGATTACACCCGGGTCATCGCCCTGCAGCCGGGCAATGCTCAAGCTCTGCACAACCGCGGGACGGCGTACGGTCGGCTGGGGCAGCTCCAGGCAGCCCTGCAGGATCTGGACCGCGCGGTGGCCCTGCTGCCGGAGGACCCGGCCGTGCACTTCAACCGCGGCTCGGTGCACGCCGACCTGGGCAACGACCAGCAGGCGGTGGCCGACTACACGCGAGCCATCGCCCTGCGCCCCGGCGACGCGGCGGCCTTCAACCGTCGCGGGACGATCTACCACCTGCGGCTCAAGCAGCTCGATCCGGCATTGCGGGACTTCAACCAGGCGATCGCCCTGGAGCCGAGCCGGCCCGAGGCGTACTTCAGCCGCGGGCTGGTTCGGGCTGAGCTGGGCGAGCATGACCACGCGATCATCGACCTGACGCAGGCGATCCGGCTCAAAGCGGACGACGCGCAGGCGTATTTCCATCGCGGCCTGGCCTACGCCCAGCAGCGGGAGTTCGACCGTGCCCGCCGCGACTGGCAGCGGACCATCCTCCTGGCCCCGGAAGGCGAGGTCGCCCGCCAGGCCCGCCGCAACCTCCAAGTCATCCCTCCGCCCGCCACCCAGGCCCCGTAGCGGCCGCCCCCCCGTTTCGTAGCGGCCGCCCCCCGTGGCGGCCGAAGGATCACCGAACCGCCGATGGACTGCCGATCTGATGGAGAGGTAGCATGAGGGGTTTGTGCCCACAGATCACACAGATGAACTCAGATTGAAGAAAGGCTCGGTTGCATTCATCTGCGTCAATCTGGGTGATCTGTGGGCCCACTCTCTTCGTGTTCTTCGTGTACTTCGTGGTTCAATCCATCTCCACCACGAAGGGGGCGTCCAGAAGGATCGACGCCGCATTGCCTTTCGGAATCCGGCTTGGTGTCCTTATGCCTTGGTCGCCGGTGTGCTCCGCGCCGGCCGACAACCATCCGTCTTCGTTGGCAGCCTCATCTGGTTATGTGTTGCCAGACCAAGTAGGCTGCACCGCCGAACACCATGAGCCGGACAATGATGCTGAAGGTCGAGTACTTCAGTCGCCCCCTCTCCCTTGAAACAGGGAAAGGCAGCTCCTGCTTCCAGAATGGATGCCAGTTCAAGCCGAATTGGTAGACTGTCTGACCCGATTTGACACGGAGCAGGAATCCCGGCAGAACCGACCAGACGGAGAACAGGACTGCCTCGTCGATGTCCGCATAGGAAATCCGCCAGTCGCCACACACCAACGCGTCAGGCATCACCTTGAGTATGCCTCGCCGCGCCACGAGCCAGTTGAACGAGTGACGCAGGTCATCACCTTCACTCGTCGTCGCTTTAGTCATGCAGGTATGAAGCGGTTGATTCATGATCCTGCCTGCTCCCAGCCACGGTCACGCCTTGCCGCCCTTGCGGTAGATCCGGGCCTCACAGGCCGTACATTCCCATTCCGGGTCGTCTTCCGTGACACAGCATCCGCCGAGCACCGCCCGGCGGGCCTCCCGGTCGCGCTTGAGCTCCGGAGAGAAATCGGGCATGCCGTAAAGAATCGGGGCCACCGTGGCCGCATGACAGGCCGGACACTTGTTCGGCTTGCGAGAACTCTCGTAGCGCGTATCCATCCTACCTCCTCCGGTGAATCCCCTTCAGGCCGATCCGCCTATTGCAGCCTGCCATCCACCCATAGCTCATGCGTGAAGGCGAATGGCCTGTTCAGCACGCGGATAAGACACGGCATATCATCGATCCGGAATCTGTGTTCGAATCCTGTATCGAAAACCGTGAACCCTCTTCGGTATACCTCCTGCCCGTCAATGATGATGGCAGCCCTGCCAGACCAGAATCCATGGTCCAGGCTGACGGTGTGGTTGCCCGGGCAGGAGACACTCCATGTCTTGATCATCATCGGCCTCCCGGAAGTGCGGGGACATTTCGGCCCCACTTCTGCACTTGGCGCCGCTTGCGGCAGGCCGTGACGCTTCCCGGTCCGGTCTCGCTGTGCCGCTGAGCGGTCATCAGTATTGTATAGTGCGCCACTGGTGGCGCCTACCACTGTTGCCGCATTTTGTCTCCCATCCGAGGGGTCCCGAGCGATTTTCGCGCAGCCGGGTGCAAAACACGCCGGTCGCCACGGCTCGGCTGAGCTCGCCGAAGTCAGGGGGCGACCGCTACGGTGGATCGAGGCGCGCTCGAACGAGCGTTATGGGGTTGGGCCGGGGCTGGGTTTTGGGGGTTGTACGAGGGGCGCGACGACGATGGCGTCGCCGGAGGCGGTGCAGCGGCCGGCGGCGGTGCGGTCAGTGTGGACGTTGAGGATGGCGTTGGCCCCGCGGTCGGCGGCGGCGGCCTTGAGGGCGGTCAGGGCGTCGTCGGGGGTGCGGTAGCCTTCAACAAAGACGGCCTCCACCTGGCGCACGATGCGGAAGCCGGCCAGACGGGCGGTGGTCGAGGTGGCGACGATCAGGCGGGCCTGCTCGCGGCGCTGACGGTCCAGCTCGGCGTGGTCGACGTTGTACTTCTGGAGCAGGGGGTGGATGTTCGGCGGACGGCGACGGCGGATGAGCCGGGCGATGAACCGCCAGAGCATGCGGGCGACGAGCAGGCCGAGCAGGGCCAGCCCGACGGGCACCACCCAGGGCCGATAGACGTCCGGCACCAGATCCAGCAGGCGCTGCAGGAAGGCGGCCGACGTAGGGGTGTTCTCCGCGATGATCGTCAACGAACGGTACCTCCAGTCGATGGCTGAGGTGCTCGCGGTTCACTCACGCATCAGCACCGCGCGGGCTGAAGCCCGCGGCTCGTCAGGGGGTCTGGGCGTACTGGCCGTGCTGGTAGGTGGTGCCGCGCCAGGTGGTGCGGGCGTTGGCCCGCAACTTGAACATGGCCGACAGCAGCATGCCGATGCACAGCACCGCCCCGACAATGAACGTGGGCGCCCAGGCGGGGTTGACCCGACAGAGGCTGTAGAACCGCATCAGGACACTCTGCTGCAGGGCCACCGCAAGGGCTGAAGCGCCGGCCACGCATTGCCAGCCCGGGCCCGCCGCCGACCAGCCGCGAATGCCGAGCGTGGCCAGGGCGATCAGCAGACTGACGTACGGGAACACGTTGGTGACCATGAGCATGGCCAGGGTGATGCGCAGCCGGCGGAACGTGCCGAAGCAGCCATAAAAAATGCGGCTCCAGCCGCGCCACGTCTGCCGGAAGCTGTCGTACATGCGCACCTTGTACAGCCCGTCGCCTTGGATAACGAAAAGACGCTGCCCGCCTTCCTTGGCGATGCGAGCCATGTGCATGTCTTCATTGACCTGGGTGCGCACGGCCTCGTGCCCGCCGATGGCCTCATAGCAGCGGCGGCTCATGAGCATGAAAGCCCCGTTGGCGTACGCGGCGGCATTGGCCGGGTCGTTGACCCGCTGGGGATGAAACCAGAAGATCATCACCGCTCCGCACACCGGCTGGATGATGCGCTCCCAGAGGCCGTGCATCTCGAACTGCGGCAGAACGGACAGAAAGTCCACCTGCCGGTCCAGGGCATAGCGGACGGCGGTCGAGAGCGAGCGCGTCGAGGTCTGCCGGCAATCGGCGTCCGCAAAGCACAGCCACTCGCCGCGGGCCTGGGCCAACCCCTCGCGCATCGCGTTGTTCTTGCCGAACCAGCCCTCGGCCAACTGGTCGACGTGCAGCACCTTGAGCCGCCCGTTGGACTGCTCGGCGCGCAGGCCGTCGAGGATCGGGGCCGTGCGGTCCGTGCTGCGGTCGTTGATGACGATCAGCTCGAAGTTGGGGTAGTCCTGCCCGAGCATGGTCCGCACGGCGGCCTCGATGTTGGTCTCCTCGTCCTTGGCGGCAATCAGCACGCTGACCAGCGGCGGTTGCGAGAGGGCCTGCGCGTCGGGATTCTCCGTCAGCGGCGGCAACTCGCGCTGCGCCCGCGAGACTTCCCAGTGGCGCGAGCCCCACACCAATGCCACCAGCAGCAGCAGCGCGGCCCAGATCATTAATCCAACCATGGCAAGATCATCCTTATGCGGCTCTGGGCCGCCAATGGACTCCGGCAATGTTCACGCGGCCGCACTGCTCACAGAGCAGTGGCACACGGTAGCGGCCGCCCCCCTGTGGCGGCCGGGCACCGGCGAGACGCGGCTCGACCGAACTTGCCGAGGTCCGGTGCCACACCGCACGGCTCGAAGAGCAGTGGCACACGGCAAGCCTGCACGCGCACCGCACCAATCCCCCGATCCCTGCACCTGCACGCAGCCGTGCGAAGCCGCAAGCGGCCGGCTCTTGTCGACCTCCGATCCCTGCTTTAACCCGGGGACTTGCGTCCCCGGCTCACTCCTCGCTCATCACTCATCACTCAGCACTCAGCACTCAGCACTCAGCACTCAGTACTCAGCACTCATCACGCCCGCTCGCGGTCCCCGAACACCTCCGCGGTGAACAGGTACACCTCGGTATCGAGCTCCTGCCAGGCCGTCGCGGGCAGGCCGGCCTTGCCGACACAGCACTGCGACAGGAACTGCTCGGCCGTCCACCCCTGCTCGACGGCGACCTGCGGCAGAAAGCAGCCGCTGGACGACCCCTGGCGAACCAGGATGCCGTGCACCCCGACCTCCAGGGCCGCCGGGCTGGCGGTTCGCCACATCGGCGAGAGCAGCGAGATCTCGATGCTCAGCCCGGGCAGCTCCGCCGCGGTGATCGGGTGATGCCGAAACCGCGGATCGCTCAGGGCGGCCAAGGCCATCTCCCGCAAGGTGGCCACCGGGCCGGCCCTCGCGTTGAACTGCCCGATGCAACCGCGCAGAGCAGACCCCTTCCGCAGCGTGACGAATACCCCGCCGACCGTGCCGGCCGCCTCGATCTCCGGCGGATCGGGCGGCGGCGGCTTACCCATCAGGTGGGCCCGGATCGTCTCCCGGGCGAAACGCAGCATCGCTTCCCGCAGGTGTCGATCCATGATCGTTCATACTAGCCTTTAGGCGCCATTCGGCCAAGCAAAGCGGTAGCCGCGAAACCCAGCACCAAGGCAAGGACGGCGGCGGCCACCTCGCGCGCGGGGGGGCTGCCGGTCTGTAACGGCGTCCACGAGCGGACGATCTGCTGAGCCAGAGGCGCCCCCTGCAACTCGGCCGGCACGGTGAGCCCCTCCCGCTGGGCGAACGCCCGCAGCACAGCATCCGAGTGCTTGCGGGCCACGATGACCGGCGGCTTCTCCGTCAGTGACCAGGCCACCAGCAGATGGTCGATGCGTTCGCGGCCTTCCAGTGCGGCGGCAACCGGCAGGCCGATCGACTCGGCATAGACCCGCAGTTGCTCGGGCGAACGCTTCTCGAGGATCTTCTCCGTGGGTGCCCGGCCGAACGGCCACAGGCCGAGCACCGAACCGAGCAGGAGGCCCATCAGAAAGCCCAGCGTGGCCTTCTCGTGCCGACGCAGCAGATATCGCAGAGCGTTGGCGATCCCGACCATGCCGGCCGCAACCCCTACGCCTACCGGGATCACGATCCGCAGGGCCGACCAGTTCATCTGCCGCAGATCATCCACCGCCCCGATCACCCGATCGTACTGGTTGAGCACCAGGAGCATGTACGAGCCGCTGATGCCCGGCAGCACCATGGCCATCGTGCCGATCACGCCGCTGGCGAAGTCCATGGCCATGTTACGGGGCATGTCCGCCGCCTGGGTGGTGAACGCCAGCACGGCCATCGCCGCCAGACCCGCGAGCATGGCTAAGACGCAGGAGAGGTTCACCCGCCCGATCATCCGCAGCAGCGTGGGGGTGCCGCCCAGCGTCAACCCGATGAACAGGGCGAACATGAACGACGGGGCGATGAACAACAGGTACAGGATCAGACTGGCCAGGAAGACCACCGCCAGCCCCGCCGCCGCCAGCAGCAATACCAGGAACGCGACCCGTCCCGGCCGCAAACGCAGGGCGGTCACTTCCGCCACCGCCTCGATGAACTCCTCGTACAGCCCCATGGCCAGCACCATGGTGCCGCCGGACACGCCGGGGATCAGGTTGGCCGTGCCCATCAGGGCCCCCGTGACCGCGATGCGAAGGGCCCTTGACGGTGCCAGGACCGCGCGCAGACTCAGCTCAGCCCCGGCGGGCACGGTGGACCCTCCGACGGGTGCGGGGGCCTCACCGGTGGTGGGCCCGCTTCCTTGAATGGGATTCAACGCTGGTTCTCCATACCCACCGCGGGCGACCGGCTCGCCTTGCTCGCACGGGCTCCCGCAAGTCGCGGACCATCGTACCGGGGATTCGCGGCAAAATCCCGGGACCGTGGCGGCTTGGGCCGGTGGCCCATCCATCGCAACGCGATGGGTGGGGTCACGATGATGCGAAGGCGGGAAGGTCTCCTGGTAGAGCAGGGGTTCCCACACGTTCGATCATCGCGAGCCCACCCTTGCTGCGCAAGGATGGGCCACCCACCGGGCGAGCGGCGGGGTTTATCCCCGCCTTTCGCGCGAGGAGCGTTGCGGACTGTCGCCGCTTTACTCGCGAGCAGCGCCCGGAGCTCTCTCCGCCTTCCTCGCGAGGAGTGCTCGCTTTCGTCCTCACCTTCTCTCGCAAAGCGCCGGGATAAACCCGGCGGCTCGCCATTTCCGTCACGGACCGCAAAAACCCGCGACTCGCCGGCGGGCGTCGCATCCGGGCGGCGAACCGGCTATAATACAGGACTGCACGACGGGCATACCCGGCGAGCACACCCGGGCCGGCTCCCCACGGCCGCAACCGACGGAGGAACGATCGAATCATGGTAGGCAATAACGGCAGAGACTTTTCCGCAGGCACGAAAGTCCGTGTTGCACAGCCGATACCCGTGCCGGAATGGTCCGAGTGGGACGACGACAAGGGCCGGGCCTCAACCCCGGTCAAGAAGCGCTTGCAGCAGATGTTCTTCAAGGGCGACCGGAAGGTTACTGCCGAGATCGTCTACATCGCCAAAGAGACCGAGCGCGACAAGCTCCGCCGACTCGGTCGGGTCAAAGTCCGCCTTCGCGACCCGAGCGGTGCCTGCCTGGTGATCACCGCGGACGCCACCACACTGGCCAAGACTATATGACCTGATAGTAGCAGTTGCGTTTGCGCGGCTGCCAGCCGGCGTCGGTAATCAGCCGGCGGATCTCCTCCTCGGTCAGCCGATAGGTGGTGCCGGCCGCGGAGACCACGTTCTCCTCCATCATGACCGAACCCATGTCGTTGGCCCCGAAGAAGAGGGCAAGCTGACCGATCTTCGGCCCCTGGGTGACCCAGCTCGACTGGATGTTGGGCACGTTGTCCAGGAACAGCCGAGCGAGGGCCAGGGTGCGAAGGTACTCGTGGGCTCCGGCGAGGACGAGGTGCCGGCCGTCGGGCGGGTCGGTGCAGTCGGGCGGGCGCGTGGGGAACCGGCCCAGCGGCGTATTCTCCGGCTGGAACGTCCAGCAGATGAAGGCGGTGAACCCGCCGGTCTCATCCTGCAAGTCGCGGACGCGGCGCAGGTGCTCGATGCGTTCGGGGATCGTCTCGATGTGCCCGAACATCATGGTGATGCTCGTGCGCATGCCGATCAGGTGGGCCTGACGCATCACGTCGAGGTACTCGTCGGTGCGCGTCTTGCCGCGGCTGATCACGTCGCGGACGCGATCGACGAGGATCTCCGCCCCGCCGCCGGGGATGGTATCCAGCCCCGCGTCCCGCAACCGCAGCAGCACGTCGCGGATGGGCATGTTGAATACCTGGTGGAACGCGAAGATCTCCGGCGGGCTGAAGGCGTGCACGTGAATGCCGGGGAAGTCGCGCTTGATGAACCGCAGCAGGTCGAGGTACCAGTCGAACCCGAGAATCTCGGGCGGCACGAGCCCGCCCTGCATGAGGATCTGCGTACCGCCGATGGCGATCAGCTCCTGGATCTTGCGGCCGATCTCATCGAAGCTCAGGACGTAGCCGGGCGGCAACCCGGGGCGAGCGGGGCCGCGACCGGGCGGGTCGGCCTTGAAGTTGCAGAAGATGCACTTGGCCGTGCACCAGTTGGCATAGTTGAGGTTGCGGTCCACGACGTAGGTGCGGTAGGGCTCGGGGTGCAGGAGTTGGGTCGTCTCATGTGCCCGACGGCCAAGTTCGTGGATCGAGCTGTCCCGGTAAAGGGCGAGGGCGTCGGCCTCGGTAAGCCGCGGCAGCACCGGGCGGGCGGCGGACGGTCGCGATGGGTCGGCGGCGACGGTCATGTGACCAGCTCCCCTGCTCCGGCCGTCAGCCCTTCCGCGGTGGCCAGGGAGATGAACCGCGTCATGCCCTCCACCGCCGCGGGGGAGAGCCGATAGCCCAGATTCCGCGTGAGGTAGCGGACGGCCAGGTCGGCGGGCCAGCCCAGCGCGGGGCCCTGCTCGGCCGCGATCCGGGCCGCCTGGGCGACTCCCCGATCGCGGGCCTCGTCCAGCCGCCGCCCCAAGGCCTCGTTGCCCGGCCGGCCGGTCACCGCCGCCCACACGGCAAACACGAACGGCAGACCCGTCCATTGCTTCCACGCCAGACCCAGGTCCACCTCGTATTCGAAGCCTTGCGGCCGCTCCGTCACCACCTTGTCGCCGATCAGCAGCACCGACGCGCACGCCTCGACCCGCGAGACCTCCTGAAGCGGCAGGAGTTGGATCGGCCGCTGGTACCAGTGCTGCCAGATGAGCCGGGCGAGCACCACCGAGGTGTGCGAGTCGCCGTCCACGAGCAGCGTCTCCAGACGCTCCGGCGGCACGCGCGAGAAGACGCGCACGGTGAGCGTCTCGCCGTCGCTGAGAATGCCCGCGGTCGAGACCCGCTCCCATTGGCCTCGGGAGCGGGCCAGGTCGATCACCGGCACCAGAGCGGCGTCCACTCGCCCCGCCCGCAGCAGCCTCGGCAAGGCCGACGGAACGGCAAAATGCAGCCCCACCTCCGGGTCGTCGCCCAGGCCCTCGATGAGCGGCCGCGAGTTCAGGAACGACACAACGCCCAGCGTCAGCCTCGCCCGTGGATTCATGGTTGTCTGCCCGTCGCGAATCATGCGGGCGATTATAGCCCCCCGCCCCGCAGCATGCGCGTGGGCACCCGGTTGGCACCCGCCCCCCCGCCCGGTAGACTGTCGGGGGAGTGAGCAAGTGAGCAAGTGAGCAAGTGAGGGAGTGAGCAAGTGAGGGAGTGAGCAAGTGAGGGAGTGAGCAAGTGAGCGAGTAAGCAAGTGAGCGAGTAAGCAAGTAAGCGAGTGGGCGATCGGTGAGCGGTTGCCGGATTCGTGTAGCTATCAACGGCCGGCTTGCCTCTTCGCGGCGCAAACACGAACAAGTTCGCTCGGTCCGTTGGAGTTTCTGGAAGCGGTTTCATGCGGCGTGGGATACTAAATCTGGGACTGCTGCTGGTGGCCGGGTGCGGGCTGCTCGTGGCCGGGTGCGGAACGTCGGGGGGGCGGCTGGACCTGACTACCTACAACGAGCAGGGCCGGCCGCAGCGGCATTACACCGAGTTCCGCCGCGCGTTCTACCGGTGGGGGCCGGGGGGTACGGTCGATTTGGTCCTCCGGGCCGAGCGGCCCAGCAGCGTCGATCCCACGCAGACCATCACGCAAGTCGTCTACGTCAAGAGCTTCTGGAGCCCGCGGCCCGGGACCACCTTCGTCGAGGCCACCCAGATCAACGCCCGCGTGCAGTACGCCATGCTCACCCCGCCGACCGGCGTGCGCTACGACGGGGCGGCGTTCGTCAGCTTCAAACTGGACAAGCACAGCGGGCGGTTGACCGGCGAGTTCGAGTCGGGCTCGCTCTCCCCGCGGCTGCGCATGGGCGACGCGGTCGAGCCGTTCGGGCCGGCCCGATTCACCGGGACCTTCAGCGCGGAGGAGAACCCCCGCGACGTCGTCAATGCGGTCCAGACGCTCGAAGGACAATTCAGCAAGCGAATCCGCACGCCCGGCAATTGAGTGGGCGGGTGTGCGTTTCCCGTTCCGCGTTTTTGTGAGTTGATTTCCCCGTTCCGAAGACTTGTTCGCTGTCGTGCGAAGCCGCAAGCGGCCGCTTGCGGCTTCGCACGAGGGAGAGCGCTGCGGCGGCAGCCGGGGATCATCCCACGACTGCCGAAATTCATCCAACCGTAACCACCAGCGGCTTACTTGCCGGCCACTTGGCGAAGCTTGGCGGCCTTGTCCGTCTTCTCCCAGGTGAAGCCCGCCCCGGTCCGGCCGAAGTGCCCGTTGCGTGCGGTCTCGCGGTAGACCGGGCGGAGCAACTTCAGGTGGCGGATGATCTCCTGCGGGGTCAGCGGGAAATGGTCGCGGATGAGCTTGGAGATCCGGGCCTCGTCGATGCGGGCGGTGCCGAAGGTATCGACGTGGACGCTGACGGGCTCGGCGACGCCGATGGCATAGGCGAGTTGCACTTCGCACTGGTCGGCGAGCCGGGCGGCCACGATGTTCTTGGCGATGTAGCGGGCCATGTAGGCGGCCGACCGGTCAACCTTGCTCGGGTCCTTGCCGCTGAACGCCCCGCCGCCGTGGCGACCGCGGCCGCCGTAGGTATCGACGATGATCTTGCGCCCGGTGAGCCCGGAGTCGCCGTGCGGCCCGCCGACCACAAACCGACCGGTCGGGTTGATGTGGAAGCGGATGCGGTTGGACCACAGGTCCGGGCATTCGGCCTGGACGACCGGGCGGATGACCTTGTTGATGATCTGCTTGCGGGCCGCGTCGGACATGTTGCCGCTGCGGTCGAGGACCTCCTCGGTGTGCTGCGTCGAGATGACGATGGTGTCCAGGCGACAGGGCGCCCCGTCGCCGTCGTACTGCGCCGTGACCTGGCTCTTGCTGTCGGGCCGCAGCCACTTGAGTTGGCCCTGCTCGCGGACGGTGGTGAGCCGCTCGACGAGCCGGTGGGCCAGGTGGATCGGCAACGGCATCAGGACCTTGGTCTCGCGGCAGGCAAAGCCGAACATCAGGCCCTGGTCGCCGGCGCCCTGCGCCTTGTTTTTGGTACGGGTGACCCCCTGGCTGATGTCCTGCGATTGGGAATGCAGCGCCCGGATGACCGCACAACTGCGATAGTCGAAGCCGGTTGCGGGGTCGTCGTACCCGATCTCGCGGACGGTCTGCCGGGCGGTCTGTTCGGCATCGGCGAGGGCCAGGTTGGCGGCGGTGTTGTGCACCGTGACTTCGCCGGCCAGGGCGATGAGGCCCGTGGTGACCATGGTCTCGACGGCAACGCGGGCATACGGGTCGTGCCGCAGCAGGCTGTCGAGGATCGCGTCGGAAATCTGGTCGCAGACCTTATCCGGGTGGCCCTGGGAAACGGACTCGGACGTAAACAGGTACGCATGCTTGGGGTTGGTCTTGGCCAATGCTGTGCCTTTCATAAACACAGGGAATCGCGAATCACCGGCCGGCGCGGCTGGCGCCGGCCAACAAGGGGTTAGTATCCTACAGCCCGGCCGGTTGTTTGGCAAGCATCGGCGCTACTTGGGCCACCCGCCGCCGCTTGCGGCTTCGCACGAAGACGTGGCAGGGTGCGCGACCGTTGGAGCGGGGCTACTTGGCTTGGGCTTGGCCGGTGACCCCGGCCAGGAAGTGGTCCAGGTGGCCGAGCTTGAGGAAGAGGTCCAAGGCCTCGACCGTCTGGTCGTGGTTCATGCCCCACAGGCTGCAGCGATGATCCACCTGGTCGGGGTCCATCTGGACCACCAGGACGCCGTCCACCGTCAATACGGATGACAGCTCGCGAAAGAGGACACCGCCGAGGTTGTTGACGCCCGGCCCGCCGATGCTGATCGTGGGCATGCGGCGCAGCCGTTGATCATTGAGATAGAGCACGTCGCTGATGACCAGGGCCCGCCAGGGAGAGCCCTTGCCCAACCGCCGCCGGATCTCGTCGGCCAGCCGGTAGCCCAGCGCGCGGTCTTTCATCTCGCCCCGCAAGGAGGCCCCGACGACGACGAGAATGAACTGTTCGGTTTCCTCGCTTGCCATGGTACGTCCATTATAGTCAACCTGCCGCGGTCCGCCGCTTGCGGCTTCGCACGGGGGCGTAGCGGTGTCCGCCGCTTGCGGCTTCGCACGAAGGTGTAGAAGACCGTGCTGCTCTTCCAGGGCCCGCGGCCCATGGATACCAACTGGGTGACATGGGCCTGTCCCGGCGCAACCATGGGTCGGAGTACCGACCCATGCCACCCGTTGCGCACTCGGATCATCGCGAGCCCACCCTTGCTGCGCAAGAATGGGCCACCCGGCTCAGGGATACCGGAGCGGCCGGTTTGCAGTATAATCCCGCCCGGCGATTCCCTGGTCCGCAACAAAGGCAGGTGACCGGATGCGCGATGCCCGAATCGACAAGTTGGCGGAGGTATTGGTCGGCTACTCGGTGGCCGTTCGGCCCAACGACCTGGTCCGCATCTCCGCCTCGCTGGTGGCCATGCCCCTGGTGCGGGCCGTCTACCGTCAGGTTCTCAAAGCGGGCGGCCACCCCCTGCTGCGGATCAACGACGACCAGTGCCAGGATATCTTTTACGAGGCGGCCTCCGACCGGCAGCTTCGCTACGTCAGCCCGCTGGCGGTCAGCGAGATCGAGACCGTCGATTGCACCATCGGGGTCTGGGCGGAGGAGAACACCAAGTCGCTCAGCGGGGTGGATCCGCGGCGGCAGGCGATCGTCAGCCAGGCTCGCCGCCCGATCATGGACACTTTCCTCAAACGGGCGGCCAAGAAGGGCAAGGGGCGATTGCGCTGGACGGGGACGCAGTTTCCCTGCCCGGCCGCGGCCCAGGACGCGGAGATGTCGCTGGCCCAGTACGAGGCCTTCGTCTACAGCGCGGGCCTGCTGCATTGTGCCGACCCGGCCGCCGAGTGGCGCAAGATCAGCACCCGCCAGAAGCGCGTGGCCGACCACCTCAACCGTTGCCGCGAGGTGCGCTTCCGCACGCCGCAGGGCACGGACCTGCGCGTCGGGGTGCGCGGTCGCCGCTGGCTCAACTGCGACGGGCACGAGAACTTCCCCGACGGCGAGGTCTTCACCGGGCCGATCGAGGACGCCACCGAAGGCGTGGTCTGCTTCAGCTTCCCGGCGGTGCACGGCGGGCGCGAGGTGCAGGACATTCGCCTGCAGTTCAAGGCCGGCCGGGTGGTCGAAGCCTCCGCCGCCAAGGGCGAGGAGTTCCTACATCGCATGCTCGATCAGGACGCCGGCGCCCGCATCCTGGGCGAAATCGCCATCGGCACGAACTACGCGGTCCAGCAGTACACCCGCAACACCCTGTTCGACGAGAAGATCGGCGGCACGTTCCACGCCGCCGTCGGGGCCGCCTACCCGGAGTCCGGGGGCAAGAACATCAGCGGGCTGCATTGGGACATGGTCTGCGACCTCCGCCAGGGCGGCGTGATCGAGGCCGACGGCAAGGTCATCAATCGCAACGGCCGCTTCCTGCGCCCCGACTGGCCGCAACCGGTGCGCAGCAGACCATCGGGATCGGGGGTCGGGGATCGGGGGTCGGGGGTCGGGGATCGGGGATCGG
>CAZEEJ010000129.1:0-12917 GCA_964511155.1 uncultured Planctomycetales bacterium
TTCTATGCCGCGGCGCCGGTTTGCTCGCCGACGCGGGGCAGCGTCATGACCGGACGGCATCCGAACCGCTTCGGCTGTTTCAGTTGGGGCCATAGCCTGCGGCCGCAGGAGGTCACCATTGCCGAGGTCCTCAAGGCGGGCGGCTACGTCACCGGCCACTTCGGCAAGTGGCACCTCGGCTCGGTCCAGAAGGGCAGCCCGGTGAACCCCGGGACCAGCGGGTTCGACGTGTGGCTGTCGGCCCCGAACTTCTTCGATAACGACCCGATCCTCAGCCGCGAGGGCGTCGCCGTGCAGATCGCCGGCGAAAGCTCGATGGTCACGGTGGATGCCGCCCTGGCGTTCATTCGCGAGCAGGCGGCCGGCCCGAAGCCCTTCCTCGCCGTCGTCTGGTTCGGCTCACCGCACGCCCCCCATCAGGCGGCGGAGGAGGACCGTGCCCTCTACGCGGACCAGGAGAAGAAGCGCCAGCATTTCTATGGCGAGATCACCGGAGTGGATCGGGCGGTCGGGAAGTTGCGCAAGGAGTTGCGGACGCTCGGCCTGCACGAGAACACCATCCTCTGGTATTGCAGCGACAACGGCGGCCTGGGTGGCCTGGGCGTCACGGGTGGGCGGGGACACAAGGGCGCCATCTACGAGGGGGGCCTGCGGGTGCCGGCGATTATCGAGTGGCCCGCCCGCATCCGTCAGCCGCGAGTCACCGATCTGGCCGCCAACACCGCGGACATCTTCCCCACGCTGCTGGAGATCGTCGGTATCGAGCCCCAGGCGGGGTTGCCCCTGGATGGGGTGAGCCTCGTGCCGCTGCTGGATGGCAGGATGGTGTCGCGCCCGAAGCCGATGGGTTTCTGGAGCCACACTACGCCGGGTATCCGCACGCCGAGCCTGGAATGGATGTCGGAGCTCCTGGAGGCCCAGAAGGCCGGCCGGGAGATCACCGACGCGGCCCGCATATGCCCGGATGCCGGCCAGATCGCCACGCGCTACGCCGCCGACGCGTTCCCCGGTCACGCCGCCTGGCTCGACTGGCCCTGGAAACTGCATCGGATTGAGCCGCGCGGCAAGCCCCTCACTTTCGAACTGTACAACTTGGCCGATGATGCTCAGGAGAGCAGCGACCGCTCCGCGGAGCATCCTGAACGTGTCCAGGCCATGCGGGTTGAGATGGAGGCGTGGCTGGGTTCCGTGGTGCGGAGCCTGAACGGCGAGGACTATCGGAGCGGGGCCGGCCGTGCCGGCGGGACGTACCGCAACCCGATCATCGAGCGTATCGGCCCGGCCGACCCCCACGTGATACGGCATCGCGACCACTATTACCTCTATCCAACCCTCGACACCCGAAGCTACAACGTCTTCGTATCCAATGACCTGGTGCGTTGGGAAAACAAAGGCAGATGTTACACGGACCGGCGGGGCGGGTTGTGGGCCCCGGATGTGTTCCATCACGCGAAGGGCGACGGTAAGTTTTACCTGTACTACAGCGTCGACGACCCCGAGGGGGACAAGCTCATCGGGGTGGCGGTGGCCGACGAACCGCTCGGCCCTTTCGCGGATCGGGGTACGCTGGTGAAGGGGGCGATCGACGCCCACCTGTTCCAGGACGACGACGCGCGCATCTACCTCTATTACGCCGAGACCACGCCGGGCTACAACCGCATCGCCGTGCAGCCCATGGCCGATCTGCTGACCACCGGCGGTGAGCGTCAGGTGGTTATCGAGCCGACCGATGCGTGGGAGACCCACGGCGCTCCCATCGCCGAGGGGCCCTGGATGCTCAAGCGAAACGGCGTGTACTACCTGATGTATTCCGCCAGCCCCGCCAACGGCCCGCACTATGCCATCGGCTATGCGACGTCCACGTCCCCGACCGGCCCCTTCGCCAAGCACCCGGGCAATCCCATCGCTCGCCAGGGCGACGGCGTGTTCGGCCCGGGGCACCACAGCGTCGTTGACGGCCCCGACGGTCGGCTGTGGATGGTCTACCACCAGCAGAACACCGAAAGGGTGGGCTGGAAACGTTTCCTGGCCCTCGATCCGCTATGGTTCGATGAGCAGGGCGTGATCCACACGCGAACCACCCGCGGCACGACCCAACCCGCACCGTAGAAGTCCGGCAGCAGTCGTTCATGCGTGTGCGTCGCGAAGAGGCAAGCCGAATCGTGCGTGTCCTTCGCGATCTTCGTGGTGAACAAGGATCGAACCAAGAAGGACGCCGCGTGGGCTCCACCCACAACCCAAGGAGTGTAGAACCGCCGATGGACGCCGATAAACGCCGATAATGGACGGACAGTTTCGCTGGCGCCATGAAGAACACCAAGGAGGCACGGAGAGCACGAAGAAAAGCCTCGATCCCTTTTTCTCCGTGTGCCCCGTGTCTCCGTGGTGAGTCCCCCCGGGTCACGGAGAGGCTCACCACGGAGTTGAAACACGAAGCACACGAAGAGCACGAAGGTAGAACGTGGCATGGAACCCGGCTCGGCTGGTTTTCCATCGGCGTGCATCGGCGGTTCGGAACTCCCGGCGCCGCGGCCGGGGACCGGTGACGAATTGGGCGCGGAATCCACAGCATGGTGACACCTCGGTAACAACGGCGGTGTAGATTGTTACAGTCGCCCGGGGCCCAGGGAGTGCGGGCGGCCTCGAGAAGCGTCAGGAACAGTCGGCCTTTAACTGTGTAACAAACTTGCCCGGCCGACGTCTTTGTTTATGAACCCGCGATTCAACCGGCGATGTCGCCGGCCGCGCATCCCGTACGCCCGGAGCAGAGGACAATGAAACCCGCATCGCGAAACTCACGTATTGTGAAAGCCGCCGTGGCCATCGCGCTCATCGCCGGTGGGGCCGCCACCTGGACCTGGGCCGGCTACGCCACGAAGGGGGAGATGGACGGCATATTCGAGCAGAGGTGGGAGGTTGCCGTGGTCGAGGCCCACAACCGCAACGGCGCCCACATCGTGCAGGGCATCGCCGAACTGACCCCGGAAGAGTGCATGGCCGCCGCTGCGCGGTACCTGGACCTTCTCCAAACGGCGTCCGACCGGGAGATAGCCGGCCTGACTGCGGCCATGATCGTGCAGGTCGGCGCGGCCGGCCTGTGCCTGGTGGGGGGCGTCGTCGGGCTTGTCGCGTCGCGCCGACCGAAAAAACTGCCGCCGGTATTTGCCCCGGAGGTCGTTGACCGGCGGTCGGCTGTTGATCGGCCGCGCAGCGAACGGGTCGCACGGCAGGAGGAACTTGTCGCCTGAGGCGCCCTTTGGCCGCAACCCAATCGTGACGAGCGCTCGCTGGCGCACTGCTCAAAAAGCAGTGGCACACGGTGAACATGGGCGCGGAACGTGCATGTTTCGCCGTAAGGGACTGACCCTCGTGGGGGCGGCCTGCGGACCCACAACCAGCCCATCCAGAAGCCGTACGGCTGCGCTTCCATGCCGGCAAGATTTCCGGGTGGTGGAATGGGCTTTATGTACCGCCCGGAATCGGTAGCCAAACGAGCCCCAAGCGGACCTGCCGGGATGCTTGGGGCTCGCGGCGTTGCTGGGCGGGTGGCCCATCCTTGCGCAGCAAGGGTGAGCTCGCGATGATCGAACGCAGAGGAAAGGTTGCGCTACCGGAAAGCGTTGCCGGATTCGCATCATCGTGAGCCCACCCATCGCGTTGCGATGGATGGGCCACCCGCCCATTCCGTACCGCGACCGTAAGGGAGCGGACCTCGTGCGCATGGCGTTTTCGCGCAAGGTCCGCTCCCTTACGGTCGCGGCTCTGTTGGGTCGTGGCTCTGCTGGGGCGTGACTCTGCTCTACACAGAATGGGCGCGAAATCCACCGCGCGGTAACACGAGGGTAACCATTACCGTGTACACTTGCGGCAGTGGTGGGGCAGCAAGTCCGGGAAGGGCAGCCCCCGTGGCGGCCGTTGCGAGGTGCAGCGGGTACCGCGAAGGTGTCATTCGGGTCATCATGACAACGAGGAAGCAAACCATGTCCAAGCGAATCATGGCCGTCGCGATCGGATTGGGACTCGTCGGCGGGGCCGGCTGGCCCGGCATCGTCCAGGCCGAGCCGGCAGCGACGCTGCTGGAAAAGGGCATCTATGCCGAGGAGACCAAGGGCGACCTCAGCGAAGCGCTCCGGTTCTATCTGCAGATTACCGAGGAAGCCGCGACCAATCGGCGGGTCGCGGCCGAGGCCCACTACCGCATCGGCATGTGCCTGCTGAAGAGAGGTCAGACCGATGAAGCCCGTCAGGGTTTTGATAACGTCATCCTGCTGTACCCCGAGCAGCGGGAGCTGGTCGATAAGGCCAAGGAGCAACTGGCGAAGCTCGGCTTCGCCGTCAACGGAGAAGCACCGGGTGTCCCTGCGGTAGTACGGACGACGCCGGCGGCCATGGCCAACGACGTGCCCGCAACGCTCAAAAAGATCACCGTCACTTTCGATCAGCGGATGATGGATACTAGCTGGTCATGGACGCAGCGGTCGGAGGAATCGTTTCCCAAGACCTCCGGTGAGCCCTCCTACGACAGCCTGCGCAAGACCTGCACGTTGCCCGTGCAACTCGAGCCCGGCAAGGTGTATTGGGTGGGTATCAACAGTCCGGAGCACACGTTGTTCCAGACACCCGACCAGGTGCCTGCCGGCCCGTACGTGATCCTCTTCGCCACGCGGAGTGCGGACGGCAAACCGACGCCGATCCCCGAAGACCTCGCCGCCCAGGCCAAGGCGATCAACCAGGCGGCGGGCGGTGCGTCCACGGGCCCGATGGTGATGCGGACCACGCCGCCGACGCTGGCCAACGAGGTGCCCGCATCGCTCAAGAAAATCACCGTCACCTTCGACCAGCCGATGATGGACGGGAGCTGGTCGTGGACGCAGAGGGACGAGGAGTCGTTTCCCAAGCTGGCGGGCCAGCCCTCTTATGACAGCCTCCGCAAGAGCTGCTCGCTGCCGGTGGAGCTCGAGCCGGGCAAGGTGTACTGGGTGGGCGTCAACAGCTCGCAGCACTTGACCTTCCAGACCGCCGATGGCGTACCGGCCAAGCCGTACGTGATCCTCTTCGCCACCCAGTCCGCCGACGGCAAGCCTACGCCGATCCCGGAGGATCTGGCCGCCGGGGCCAAGGCGATCAACGATGGGCCCAAGGTGGCGGCGAGACGCCCGGTCGGTCAGCGTATGGCTGCGGTGGCGAGACGCCCGGCCGGCCAGCGTCTGGCCGCGGAGTCGGATCGGTCGAAGGGTTGGCAGCTCTGGTCGCAGGGCAGACATGCCGAGGCGGAAGAGATGTTCGCCAAAGCCACGCAGGCCGACCCGGGCAACGCCAACGGGTGGCAGGGTCTGGGTTGGGCACAGTTCAACCTGAACAAACCGCTGGCCGCCAAAGAGTCGTTCGAGAAGTGTCTGGCCATCGAGCCGACCAACATTGCCGCCCTGAACGGCCTGGGTTGGCTCGCCAAAGCCGAGGGCAAGACCGAGGAGGCCATCGGGCATTGGAAGAAGGCGATCGAGGCCTCGCCCGAAGCCACCGCGGCGCTCAACGGTCTGGCGATGACTTCAATGGAGCTCAAGAAGTACGGCGACGCGGTCCGGTATTACGAGATGATGCTCAAGGCCATGCCGGCCGGCGCCCAGGAACGCAAGCAGATCGAGGAGGCCCTCAACAAGGCCCGAGAGGCCTCGAGCCGGGAGCAGATCTCGGTCACCCCGTCGAGCCTGCTGCCCGCGCCCTGGGCCGACGGTGAGGTCATGCCGCTGCGGCTTATCTCCGCAGCCGATGTTGAGATCGGCAGTCTGATCTACACCGCCGAGTCGACCCAGGTCGACGGCAAGGACGCGTGGCGGGTTCGGTCGTACATGGCCCTGTCAGTGAGCGGTGAGATGGAGCAGTTCACCGACGTGGTGGCGGAGCGGGACAGCTTCGCCCCGATCACCGGCCGCACGAGGAACTCCGCGATGGGCGATTTCAGGGCCGCGTACAAGCCGGGGCAGGTGAGTCTGCAGACCGGCCGGAAGGAGGACGCGAAGCTCCGGACGATCGACCTGGAGACCGTGGCGTTCGACAACGAGCAGGCCCTGTACCTGATCCGGCGGATGCCCCTGGCTGAGGAATACCGCGGCTCGTTCCCCATCTTCACGGTCATGGGCGGTGCGGTGGTGGAATGCCGCATCACCGTAGTCGCCAAAGAGCGGGTCACGGTGCCGGCGGGCACGTTCGACTGCTACAAGGTCGATCTGGAAGTCTACTCGGGTGAGACGCGTGCGTTACTGCACCACTTGTGGTTCTCCGCCGATGAGCACCACTACCTGGTCAAGTACGACGCGGGGACGGCGGTGATGGAACTCAAGCCGGTGAGTATACGCAAGAAGGGTGAGCCCACGGTGTTTACGCATGAGGAGCTGGGTCTCACCCTGACTTTGCCGGAGGGCTGGCTGGGCAGCCGTGAACCGAGCGAAGCGGGCTACGACCTGCAGGCGCGACTGTTCGGGCCGGGGCCGGAGCCCTGGGCGGTGCTGACCGCTCAGCAGAGCGACGGAGAGTCCGTGCGGGCGATTGCCGAGAACGACAGCAAGTCGCTCAAGGGCTTTTTCAAGAACTACGCCATCCGCCCGGAAAGCTGGAAGGAGCACCAGGTGGCCGGTCTGCCCGCGGCCAGCTTCCTCGCCGACTACGAGGACAAAGAGCCGATGGTCGAGTACCGTACGTACATTCTGGGCAAGGGCCGAGTCTATTGGTTCGTCTTCCGCGTGCCCAAGGGCGATTTCGAGAAGACCAGGCCCACGCTGGACACGATCGTGAACGGATTCAAGGTGCAATGAGCTGAAGCGCATGAGGGCGGCGAACTGGAAACCACGGGACGGTCAGGGCGGCGGGCTGGGGCCCGTACTGGGGCTACTCCTGCTGGCGGTGTTGCTGCCGACGGCGGGGGTGCTCTGGTTCATGGGCCAAGCCATGCGCAACGAACGGCTGGTGGTTCGCCAGAAGCTCGAGGACACCTACCAGCGGCAGGTTGCGGACATTCAGGCGAAGGTCGATGCGTTCTGGGGCGATCGGCTGGCGGCGTTGACCGGGGCCGGCACTCAGGCCTCGCCGCCGCAGGTGTTTGCCAGGCTGATGACCATGGACCTGGCCGACAGCGTGGTCCTCTACGGCACCGACAACCGGTTGCTGTATCCCGACGTGGCCGCCCCTGCGGACGAGGCTGACGTGGGCATGCCGGGACCGCCGGAATGGGCCTTGGCCGAACATTTGGAGTATGCCGAGGGCAATCCCCTCGCCGCCGCCGCCGCATATGCCGACCTGGCTAGGCAGTGGCCCGATGATGACACCACGGCACGCGCGCTGCACGCCCAGGCCCGCTGCCTGGTCAAGGGTGGACAACGCGAGACGGGGCTGGGGATCCTGATCAATGCATTGGCGGCGGATCCCCGATATCAGGAGGCCCGCGATCCGCAAGGCCGCCTCATCCTTCCCAGTGGCCAACTCTATGCTCTCGAGCTGCTGGCCGACCCGGCGGATCAGCGGTTCGCTCCCCTGGCCGACGCTTTGCGCCGGCGACTGCTCGACTATGAAGGGCCGGCCATGCCTTCGGCACAGCGGCTGTTTCTGATGAGGAGTCTGGAGAGCGTCCCGGGGCAGGCACCTCTCGGTCGGCCGGCCGCGGCCGAGGAACTGGCCCTGCGTTACGTTGAGCAGCGATCGGGCCTCCCGCCGACGGAACGGCTCAGCCGCGGTCCGTTCGATGGAGTCTGGCAGCTCGTCGCCGCGGATCGGCGGCTGGTCGCGCTCTACGAAGAGAAGCACCTCTTGGCTCAGTTGAGCCCGTTGATCGTTTCGCACGCCTCGGCCGCCGGCGCATCCATCACGCTCGTACAGGCGGGAACGGTGGCGGGCGATGCCTCGGAGTTCATGCGTCGGCCGGCCGGCGACTTGATGCCTGACTGGCAATTGGCGGTCCGGCTCGAAGGTGGGAACCCCTTCGCCGCCGCGGCCGACCGACAGGTTGCCCTGCTGGTGTGGACGGCCATTCTCATCATCGCCGGCCTGGCCATCCTGGTGCTGGCCATCGCCCGTTACCTGGCCCGGCAGGCCCGGCTCACCCGGCTCAAGAACGACCTCATCGCCACGGTGTCACACGAGCTGAAGACGCCGCTGGCCTCGGTCCGCGTGCTGGTCGATACGCTCATCGAGAACCGTTGCGGCGACGAGAAACAGACGCGCGAGTACCTCGAGCTGATCGCCCGCGAGAACCTGCGGCTGAGCCGGCTGATCGACAACTTCCTGACCTTTTCGCGGATGGAGCGGAACAAGCGGGCGTTCGAGTCGGTCGAGGTGGCCCCGGCGAGGATCGTCGGCGCCGCCGTCGATGCCGTCCGCGAACGTTTCGAGACCGGCGGCTTTACCCTGGCCGTGGAGGTGAGTCCCGACCTGCCGGCTGTGATTGGCGATCCCGACGCGCTGGTCACCGTGCTGGTGAATCTGCTGGATAATGCGTACAAGTATTCACGCGAGCACAGGCAGGTTACGGTGAAGGCCGCGACGGACAACGGCACCCTGGTTTTCTCTGTCGAGGATCAAGGCATCGGACTCGCCCGGCGGGAGCTGAAGCGGATCTTCTCGCGGTTCTACCAGGTGGATCAGAGGCTCTCGCGGGAGACGGGCGGCTGCGGGCTGGGGCTGAGCATCGTCCGGTTCATCGTCGATGCCCACGGCGGGAGCATCGACGTCCGCAGCCAGCCCGGGCAAGGCAGCACGTTCGCCGTGCGCTTGCCGATCGCCGCATCGTAGCGGCCGCCGCCCCTGGCGGCCGGCGTATCGTAGCGGCCGCCGCCCCTGGCGGCCGGGGCAGCGGTAAAGTCTTCAAACACCGGCCGCCGCCCCCGGCAGCCGGAGGTATCCGCGTATCGTAGCGGCCGCCGCCCCTGGCGGCCGGGGCAGCGGTAAAGTCTTCAAACACCGGCCGCCGCCCCCGGCAGCCGGAGGTATCCGCGTATCGTAGCGGCCGCCGCCCTGGCGGCCGGAGGTGAGTGCATGCCGGAGGACACCATACTGATCGTCGAGGACGAACCCGCTCTGCTGCGGGGGCTCAAGGACAACTTTGAGCAGAAGGGCTACCGCGTCCTGACGGCGGAGGACGGCGAGAAGGGGTTGCACCTGGCCCTGCACAAGCAGCCGGCGCTGATTGTGCTGGACATCATGCTGCCCAAGATCAACGGGTACGAGATCTGCCGGCAGGTCCGCCAGAAGGACCTGGACGTGCCGGTGATCATGCTGACCGCCAAGGGCGAGGAGTCGGACATCGTGCTCGGGCTGAACCTGGGGGCCGACGATTACGTGACCAAGCCGTTCAGCATCCGCGAGTTGCTGGCCCGGGCGGAGGCCATGCTTCGCCGCGTGCATCAGGCCCGCAGCCGCTCCTTCCAGTTCGGCGATTTCGAGCTCGATCTGGTAGGGCATCGGCTGTTGCACGATGGCGACGAGGTGGCTCTGACGCCCAAGGAGTTCACCATGCTGCAGCTCCTGGTCCGCTACGCCGGGCGGGCCCTGACCCGCGATGAGATCCTCGACCACGTCTGGGGCGGCGATATCCTGGTGACTCGCCGCAGTGTCGATCGCTGCATCACCACGCTGCGGGCCAAGATCGAGCGCGAGCCGCAGAACCCGGTCTTCATCAAGACAGTCCGCGACCTCGGCTACCGGTTCGAGCCGCCGTAGCGGTCGCCCCCCGACTTCGGCGAGCTCAGCCGAGCCGTGGCGGCCGGCGAGACAACTGCTCACGAGTCGAACCACCAAGCCACAAAGAAAGCAGCCCGATCAAGCAGTCGCACGTCCGATGCTCGCTGATCATCCGTCTTGGTGTCTTTGTCTCCAGGAGGTTCAAGTCATTCGCGTATTCCGCGGATTCTGAAACACGCGCCCGCGGGCCTTGGTTTGCCCCTTCGCGGGGCGAGAGGCACGGTTGGTAGCCGGGGACGGCTCCGTGCCTCTCTCAGGTCGGCCGCGCTGATAACGCTGCGGGACAACGCGGCCCCAAGGGGTGCGATTCCTACTCGCCGCTCTCGTTAATCGGGATCCGCCGACCGACTGCCCGTTCGGTCTTGTTCAATCGAACCGTCAGCACACCGTTGTGGTGCGTGGCCTCAACCTTTTCAGTATCGACTTCTGCAGGCAAGCGCACCGTCCGGCGGAACGAGCCGAACCGCCGCTCGGTATGGAACCAGCCGGCCTTCTCCTCGTGAGCTTCCTCCCGCTTCTCGCCCGAGAGCGTCAGCGTGTCACCCGACACGGTCACGTCGAGGTCTTTCGGATCGATACCGGGAACCTCCGCCCGGACGGTCACCTGTCGGTCATCCTCGCTCACGTCCGTCGCCGGGCCCCAGCCCGTGATTGGTGAAAGCAGACGATCGAAGTTGTCGCCGCCGTTTCGGAAGAAACCCTCGAACATGCGGTCCATCTCGTTGCGAAACCGCTCGATGGGAAAGCTGTCTCTCCTCACCGATTCCGTCCCTTTGTTCCTCCATGGTATGAGGTTCATGGTATGCACCTCCCATGTCTTGGCCGCCCAGACCCTGTGATATCCATTGGGCTGCCGCCGTCGGCGGCCCTGAATCGGGGCAGCCCATCACGCGTCCTGTGGCCGACGACGTGGACTCAGGTACCCTTGATGGCGATCTTGCGCGGTTTGAGCGCCTCGACCTTCGGCAGATGGAGGACCAGGACGCCGTCGCGGTACTCGGCGGAGATCCGGCTCGCGTCCACCGCCTCGCTCACCTGGAACGTGCGGTAGAAATCGCCGACCCCGTATTCCGCCAGCACAGGCCGGGCATCGGTCGGCACACGCTCCCGCACCTGCGCGTGGATCTCGAGCGTGCCCTTCTCGAAGTTGATGTCCACGTCCTCGGGCCTGGTCCCAGGCATGTCCGCCAGAACGACCAGCTCATCCTTCATCTCGATGATATCGACGTTGGGCCGATAGGCTCGGCCGGCCCGCGTCCGCTCGGTACCATCCACCTCGGGTTCGGTCGTCTTATGCATTTTGGCGTTTTCGGCCATGGTACACCTCCTTCACAGCTCAGGAACAGCATTTGACCTCGATACGCCGCGGTTTGGCCGCCTCGGCCTTGGGCAGCTTGACCGTCAGCACGCCCGCCTGAAGCGACGCCTCCACCCGGGCGGCATCGATCTCGACCGGCAGACGCAGGACCCGTCCGAACGGGCCGGCCCCGCGCTCGCGGCGGTGGTAGGTGCCCTCCGGGTCAGGCCCGTTCTTGCGCTGCCCCTTGATCGTCAGTTCGTTCCCGCGGACGCTCACCTCCAGGTCCTCCATGCGCAGGCCGGGCAGTTCCGCTTCGGCATAGAGGTTCTGGTCGTCCTCCCAGATGTTCAGGGCCGGGAACGACCCACCTTCACCCCGCAGCAGCCCCGCCCACGGGGACACGTTCTCCGCCAGGCTCTCGAACAGGCGGTCCATTTCGCTGCGTAACCGGTGGATTGAATGGGATCTTTGCGATGGTTGGGAGAACATACCGGCACCTCCTTTGCAATGGTTGTCGGACCCGGGGTGCGGCCGCAAGACCGACCCGGACAACTTGCCTTTGGGGCCCACGATCCTCCACACGGAGTAGCCGCCCGCCGATCACGGGCCGGCTGGGCCCCAGTCCATCATACGCACGGGAACAGAAAGCAAACCGCGTGCCATTCACCTGAAGCCTTCCAAGTCGCACGAGCACAACAAGTTACACATAGGGGCGTTCCTGGAATTGCCGGTGCTGTCGATGTCAAATTGGCAGGCAGGCAGTGGGGGCCCCTTGCGGCTTCGCACGGTAGCGTCGCGGGTGGCCCATCCATCGCAACGCGATGGGTGGGCTGACGATGATGCGGTTGGGTGGCATGGGCCTGTACTCAGGCCCGTGGCCTGCCCCGGCGCAGCCACGGGTCGGAGTACCGACCCATGCCACCCGTCACGCGTTCGATCATCGCGTGCCCACCTCCGCCGCGGCGGGGATGGGACGGGTGGCCCACCTCCTCTGGAGGTGGGGGAGTGATTGATTCGTAGTGCGAAGGCCCATCCCGTTACGGCATTGACTCGTTTGCCGCAATCGCTCCCCCAGGTCCCAAGGACCTGGGCCACCCAGACAGCCGCCCAAACTGTCACGCACCCACCTGCGGGCGCCTTGGACGCAGCCCCTTTTCAGACCGCCGCCGGCCGGTTATCGTACCCGAACTCGTGCACCCCTTGGGGCGAGCGCTGCGGCCTCCGCCCCCCCAACCGACATGTGACCTGGATCAGGTGAAGGAGCTGGAGCTTGCAGTACCTCAACACACTGGACTACGCGGTCATCGCCGTTTATTGCGCTGTCCTGGTGGTCATCGCCCTGTACCTCAAGTCCATCGCCTCACGCAGCCTGGAGGACTACTTTCTCGGCGGCCGCCAACTACCGTGGTGGGCCCTGGGCATATCAGGCATGACGAACTTCCTCGACATGACCGGTACCATGGTCATTGTCTCCTTCCTCTTTCTGCTCGGGCCGCGGGGGCTGTACATCGAGTTCCGCGGCGGGGCGGTGCTCGTTCTGGCGTTCATGATGCTCTGGACGGGCAAATGGCATTACCGCTCGCAGTGCATGGCCGGTGCCGAGTGGAACATCTACCGTTTTGGCACCACCGCCGGCGCCAAACTCACCCGGATCATCGCGGTCATCGGCGGGACCGCCGGCACCGTGGCCATGCTCGCCTACCTGGTCAAGGGCTCCGGCACGTTCCTGGCCATGTTCTTCGACCTGCGGCCGGAGACCTGTGCCCTCATCATGGTCCTCCTGACCACGCTCTACACGCTGTTGTCCGGGTTCTACGAGGTCGTTTACGTCAATTTCTTCCATTCCTGCATCATCTGCGGAATGAGCTCGGGCGGATCTTGCAGATCG
>CAZEEJ010000129.1:12927-16452 GCA_964511155.1 uncultured Planctomycetales bacterium
ATGGCGTCCGTTTCGGTGGTCGGCTACGACGGCGATCTGGGAGGCCTGGCTGAGGAGATTACCGGCAACACCCGATGGACCAGCGCCGTTCCGCATACCCACACCACGATGCCGGAAGGGTACAAGGACTTTCAGCCGCTTCTGGTCGTCGCGGGCTTCTATCTGCTGAGGAACATCCTTGGCGGCCTGGGCACCGGTGCCGATCCACGCTACTTCGGCGCCCGCAACGAACGCGAATGCGGCAAGCTGACCTTCTTCTGGACTTGGCTGATGACCTTCCGCTGGCCGTTGATGATGGGCTTCGCCATCCTCGGCCTGTTCCTGATTCGCGAGTCATTCCCCGATCAGCACGTGATTCCCGAGGCCGCCGCCCTCATCAAGGAGGCTCCGGAGGTCGTGACTCAGTTCGGTGCCGGCGTCGGTAAGAATCGCTGGGAGGATCTGCTGTCCCACATCACCACTCATCCCGAGCGGTTCCCCAATCTGGTGGCGCAACTCAAAGGGCTTCTCGGCGAGGCCGATTGGCGCGACAAGACCCTGATGGTCGGCTATGAGGGTATCGCCAATCCGGAACGCATCCTGCCGGCCGTGATTCTCAAGAAGATCCCCATGGGCATTCGCGGGCTGTTCGTCGTCGCTCTCGTGGCCGCGGCCATGTCCACCTTCTCGCCCACGGTGAACATGTGCGTGGCCCTGTTCACCCGCGACATCTGGCAGGGCTTTATCCGGCCGAAGGCGTCCAACCGCGAACTGCTCGCCTCGTCCTACGTCTTCGGCATTCTGCTGGTGGGCGGCGGCATGGCCATGGCCTACACCTCAGACAGCATCAACGATCTGTGGGATTGGATCATCATGGGCCTGACCGCGGGGGGGAGCCATCCCCGGTCTGCTGCGGCTCTATTGGTGGCGGTTCAATGCCGGCGGAGCCAACCTGGGCACCGTCGTCGGCATCACCGTGGCCATCCTCCAGCGCATCTTCTTGCCCACACTGGGGCCCATGGAGAAGTTCACCCTGGTCACGGTCCTTTCTCTTGTCGGGACGGTGGTCGGGACGTACATGTTCGCCCCGACAGACCGCCGGGTGCTCGAGTTCTTCTACCGGACCACTCGGCCGTTCGGGCTGTGGGGGCCGCTCAAGAAAACCCTTGCTCCGGAGGTGCAGGAGGCCGTGCGCCGCGAGCACCTGTACGACCTGATCGCCTTACCGTTTGCCCTGGGCTGGCAGGTGACCCTGTTCCTGCTGCCGATGGTCCTGCTGGTCGGCAACTTCCAGGCTGCCATCAGTGTCGGGGCCATCTTCACCGTCTGCCTGGTGATGGTCTACGTCTTGTGGTACCGGCGGCTGCCGCCCGACCGTCCGCGCGAAGTCGAGCTGGCCGAGCTGCGCCGCGGCATGGACATCACCAGCCCGACCACGGACGCGGCATAACCGGTCAGAGCCGCGACCGTGAGGAAACGGGGAACACATGCGCCGCTCCCTTACGGTCGCGGCTCCGAATGACCGGGACCGTGAGACATGACACAGCAACCGACCACAACCCGGCGACGATGGCTGGTGGGCGCGATGATTGTGCTCTTGCCTGCGGTGGTGCTGGCGGGGGCGTGGCGGTTGGGCGGCGTCTCCGCTCTCGAAGATGATCTCATCTACTACCTGCCCATCCGGCAGTATATCGGCGAGTGCCTCCGCGGCGGGGAACTGCCCTTGTGGAATCCGTGGGTGGCGATGGGCACCTCGATTGCGGCCGACCCACAGTCCGGCTTGTGGTACCCGCCGACCTGGCTGTTCGCGGTCCTGCCGCCGTTGTGGGCCTACCCGGCCACGGTTGCCCTGCACTTCGCCTTGGCCGGTGCGGGCATGTACCGATTCCTGCGCACCGGCCGACACCGCTGGCAGGTCGCGCTCTTCGGCGCCCTGGCCTTCGAGTTCAGCGGATTCCTGGTCGCCCATCGCGTCCACCTGACCATGCTCGAGGCCGCCGCCTGGCTGCCGTGGATGCTCTATGCCTGGAGCCGCTTCGCCCACCGCGGGGCGTATCGCCACTTGGCGCTGGCCGTCGTCTGCCTCGGCCTGCAGATGCTCGTCCAGCACATTCAGGTCTCCATCATCAGCGTGGCCCTGGTCAGCGGGTATGTCTTTGTCGTGCTGCTGCCCCAACGGCGGGCTCTGCTCTGGCAGTACCCGGCCGGGCTGGCCCTCGGGTTGGCCCTCGCGTCGATCCAGATCCTGCCGACCTGGCTGCATTACGCGGGTACCGCCCGCGGCACACCCGCTTACCATCTGTTCATCGAGAACTCCTGGTCGCCCACGTCCGCGCTGCTGTTCCTCTTCCCCATGCTCTTCGGCAGCCGCACGCCCAATGTGTGGAGCCAGCCCTGGTGGGGCGTCTCGCATTTCTGCGAGCAGGCGGCCTACGCGTCTCTCGTGGTTCTGGTCCTTGCCGGGGCATCGCTCGCCCTCCTGACCATGCGCTGCGAGACCGCCCGCCGTCGCGAAGTCCTCTTCTGGTGGATGGCCATGGCCGTCGCTTTCCTGTTGGCCCTCGGCCAGTTTACTCCGCTGAGCCGCGTGCTTTTCCATGTCCCCGTGTACCAGAGCCTGCGCGTGCCCGCCCGGTGGATCCTCGTCTGGTCCGTCGGCCTGCCCATCCTGGCGTCGATCGCGCTGACCGTGGCCATGCGCGATGATCCCGCCGCAATGCGCGTCCGCCGTGCCATCCGGATGCTCGCCACGCGCATTCTGCCGGCCCTGTTTGCCGGTTCGTTGCTGCTGCTGGTCGTCGCCCGGTTGCTGAGCGGCACGCTGTCGCAGCGTCTGACCGGCTACCGCGCTGCCGAGTTCTGGGAGGGGCTGTGCACCGCTGTCCGCCCGGGCAACCCGGCTCTGTGGTGGCCGCTGCTCCTGATGGGGGCGACGGCTTATGCCTTGACCGCGTGGCTTCGCAGCCTCACGCCGACGGAAGGCGGCCACCGGTGTGGCACCGATCGGCGTGGCACCGATCAGTGTGGCACCAGCCGGTGTGGCACCGGCGTCTCGCCGGTGCGATGGCTGATCCTTTGCAGCGTGCTGTTGGTGGATTTGGCCGCCGTGGCCGCCTTCGTTGACGTGGACACCCGCACCTATCGGCGCGACGATCTTCGGGAGCCTCCGCCGCTGGCCGAGGCCATCGGTGCCCTGAAGCCGCAACTTGGCGAGCGGCTTCTTGTTCCCCGGGCCGCCGCGGACTACGACCGCCCCCTTGAGGTTCTCTGGCCGCAGACCAACATCCAGCATCGTGTGGCGACCTTCCAGGGCTACGGCCCCTTCTGGCCGGTGGCCAATCGACTGCTGCTGCGGTTCATGCCCTGGGGCTCCAGCGAGGAGATCGTCTGGTTGCTTCACCGTCCGGATCTCTGCCGGGCCCTCGGCATCCGGTTCCTGGTCGTCCGGTCGGCCCAGGAACGCGCCGTTCTGGACACGGAAAAGGGGTCAGGAGCCTTTTTTTGGGGACAGCCCCTCGGGGCTGTCCCCCAAAAAAGGCTCCTGAA
>CAZEEJ010000130.1:0-16407 GCA_964511155.1 uncultured Planctomycetales bacterium
CCCGTTTTCGGGCTGTACTACCTGTACTTGCAGCGGCAGCGGATGCCGCGTGGTCTGCAGGATCGTGGCCCGGGGGCTCGGGTCCTGGGGGGGCTGATCCTGATCCTGGGGTTTTTGCTGTACATCTACTGCACGACGGCGAAGATCGAGTACCCCAAGGGGGTCGCGCTGGTGCTGACGATTCTCGGGGCGGTGCTTCTGAGTTGCGGATGGGTCTGGACGCGGTGGAGCTGGTTTGCGGTGGCTTTTCTACTGTTTGCTCTGCCGCTGCCTCAGCGGCTGTACGTGCAGTTGACGATGCCTTTGCAGCGGATTGCCGCGGAGGTTTCGAGCGCGGTGTTGACGATGGTGATCCCCGGTCTGGATCTGGAGGTCCGGAACGTGGCGGTGGATTATTACTACCAGAACCGCTTTGGGCAGATCAACGTGGAGCAGGCGTGCAGCGGGATGAAGTCGCTGATGGCGATTTCGTCGCTGGGCGTGGCGATGGCGTTTTTGAGTGCCCGTCCGCTGTGGCATCGGATGGTCATGATTCTGGCGTGTCTGCCGATCGCGATTTTCTGCAACATGATTCGGGTGACGGCGACGGGGGCTTTTGTGGTTCTTGGGCGGGAGGACCTGGCGACGGGGACACCGCACATGCTTCTGGGTCTGGTGACGTTCGGCTTGGCCCTGCTGCTGTATCTGGGAGTGGGGTACGTGCTGAGCCACCTGTTCGAGGAGCATCAGCCGCCGGCCGGTGAGGGGGCGTCCGCGATGGTGGCAGGAGGTATGACTGAATGACCACGGTGCCGGTGACCATGCAGGATCGCGTTGGGATGCCCGTCCCGATGGGGGGCCGGCCGGCCTCACCCGCGGCGGCCATGACGATCAACGACCTGATCCGGGCGATCAAACAGCGGATCTTCCTGATCATTTTCATTTTCATCCTGACGGTGGGGGCGGCGGCCGGGCTGACCTACTACCTGCAGCAGAACTACCCGCTGTACCGGTCTCAGTCGGCGGTGATGGTGGAGTCGCCTTTTCCCCGGCAGCCGATGCAGCTCGAAGGTCGGATCCTGCAGGTTGAGCTGATGAACCGGTTCATCAGCGACCAGATGTTCCTGGTTCGCGACGAGGGGCTGCTGCGCGAGGCGCTGAATGACGCGGACATCATGGGCACGGAGTGGTACAAGGCGCAGCCGGACAAGAACCGCCTGATCGAGGACCTGAAACGGGACCTGGAGATCAACCAGGCTCGGGATTCGAGCTTCTTCGTGGTCACGTTCGCAACGAAGGTGCGTGATGACGCTCCGAAGATCGTGAACACGGTGATCCGGTACTACGTGACGAAAGTTCAGGCGATGTCGCTGGAGCAGTACTCGAACGAACTGGGGGACTACCGGCGACGGCAGGGGGAGATGCAGCGGACGCTGCAGCAGGTCCGCGATCAGAAAGAAACGTTCATCAGCTCGCAACTGGGGGTTCCGGGTCTGGCGGCAGGGATCAACGTGGTGGGCGAGCTGTGGCGGGCGTTGACCGTGGAGCAGGCCCAGCTCGAGATCATGCAGCTTCAGTTGCGGGCCCAGTTCGAGAATCTGCGGGGTCTGGCACCGTCGGAGGTTACGCTGAGCCCGCAGATGATGATGGTGATCGATCAGGATCCGGTGGTAGCGGGGCTGAAGAACGCACTGCTGGGTCTGCGTCAGCAGCGGATGGTGCTCTTGCAGCGTGTCGGCCCGAACCACCAGGACATTCAGAGCGTGGATGCGCAGTTGGTCTCTCATCAGCAGATGCTGGATGAGGTCATGCAGCAGAAGCTGGAGGAGGCCCGGGCATACCAGGTGGCGGCGGCCGAGACGGCGTGGTACAACGCCCTGCAATCACAGATTCATCTTCAGGAGCGGGTGGAGGCGGCCAAGGCGGAGCAGCGTGACGCAGACCGGAAGCTGGCCCAGTACCAGGCGTTGGAGGAGGAGCAGGCCCGGCTCGAGGAGCAGTACAACCAGATTACGCAGTACATCAACCAGTTGGAGATCGTGGTTCGGGATCGCCAGATGGTGCGCGTGCGGCAGATCAGCCAGGCGGTTGCGGCGTTGCAGCGGAGCTTCCCGCGCTGGGAACTGAACCTGCCGGCCGGCGTGCTGCTGGGGCTGGTGCTGGGCATCGGTTTGGCGCTGTTGCTGGAGGTGATCGACACGTCGATCAAGACGCCCCGGGACGTATCGCGGCACATCCACGTTCCGGTTCTGGGTACGGTGCCGGACCTCGACGATGAGGAGGTTCCGATTGAGAAGATGGAGCTGGCGACGTGGACGGCTCCGCGTTCACTGATTGCGGAGGCCTTCAGGACGATCCGGACGAACCTGCAGCTCAGCTCGCCGGCCGAGCGCCAGCGGACGTTGCTGGTGACGAGCGCCAAGCCGGAGGAGGGCAAGACGGCGGTGGCGATCAACCTGGCCATCGTGGTCGCCCAGAGCAACCGGCGGGTGTTGCTGGTGGACGCGAACTTCCATCGTCCCGCCATCAAGGGGGTGTTTTCCAAGGTGGGTTCGGAGGGTCTGAGCAACATCCTGGTGGGGCAAGCCGCGCTGGAGGAGGTGGTTCGCCCGTCGGATTTGCCGAACCTGGACGTGTTGGGCAGCGGCCCGATCCCGCCGAACCCGGCCGAACTGCTGGCCAGCCCTTACTTGGCCAGCCTGGTCACGCAGGCGACGGACCGGTACGATCAGATCATCTTCGACGGCCCGCCGGCCCTGCTGGTCAGCGACGGGCTGGTGCTGGCGGGTTCGCTGGACGGCGTGATTCTGGTGTGCCGCGCCAAGGTCGCGTCGCGGGGTACTGTGTTGCGTGCCCGCGAGCAGTTGGAGCGAGCGAACATTCGGATCTTTGGGGCGGTGCTGAACGCCGCCCAGATCACGCGCGGCGGTTACTTCCGCGAGCAGATCCGCTCCTATTACGACTATCAGCCCGCCGAATCGCTTGTGCAGGCCCAGAGCCCGGCGGCGCTGCCGGGTAAGGGGTCGGAGGGTTGAGCTGAGCGGGGGGAGATCACAGGCTGCACAGCCCACGGGTTGCAACCCGTGGGCTTTTTTTTGGGGGGGGACCCTGTGCGGTTGAGTGTGGTTGGTGGGCTGCTTGTCTGCTGAAAAAGCGGGCGTTATCCTATGGGTTTTGGTTGATTTGGGCTTGGAGGCAGTAAGCGATGAACGCGACGACGCAGGCGGGTGACGAGATCGCGGCCTTCTCCCGGCTCGCGGCGAGCCTGGTGGAGGAGGTCGGCCGGAAACTGGTCGGACAGGAGGCGATGGTGGAGCGATTGCTCATCGGTTTGCTGACCGGTGGGCACGTGCTGCTGGAGGGCGTGCCGGGACTGGCCAAGACGCTGACGGTGCGGTGCCTGGCCCAGGCGATCCACACGGGGTTCTCGCGGATTCAGTTTACGCCGGACATGCTGCCGGCGGACGTGATCGGTACGCAGGTGTTCAACCCGCGGGACGCGAGCTACAGCGTCAAGCGGGGGCCGATCTTCTCGAACTTGATCCTGGCGGACGAGATCAACCGCGCCCCGGCGAAGGTTCAGGCGGCGTTGCTGGAGGCGATGCAGGAGCGGCAGGCGACCATTGGCGACGAGACGCACCGGCTGGAGGAGCCGTTTCTGGTGCTGGCCACGCAGAACCCGATCGAGCAGGAGGGCACGTACCCGTTGCCCGAGGCGCAGGTGGACCGCTTCATGCTCAAGGTGAAGGTGGGGTACCCCAGCCGGGACGAGGAGCGGAAGATCGTGGACCGGATGGCGGGGGTGCGGCCGGCGGAGGAGATTCGCCAAGTTGCGGAGCCGGAGCAGATCCTCCACGCCCGTGGGCTGGTGGAGCAGGTATTCGCGGACGACAAGGTGCGTGACTACATTGTGGACGTGGTTCGGGCGACGCGTGATCCGGTTGGGGCGGGGATTGCCTCGCTGCAGGGGCTGATCGAGATGGGGGCCAGTCCGCGGGCGGCGATCGCGTTGATGAAGGGGGGCAAGGCGCACGCTTTGCTGCAGGGGCGCAATTACGTGACCCCGCACGACGTGAAGACGCTGGCCCCGGACGTGCTGCGTCACCGCGTGGTTCTTTCGTACGAGGCGGAGGCGGAGGGGAAGACCTCGGACGACGTGATCGCGACGGTTCTGGACAGTGTGCTGGTGCCGTAGTAGCGATGCTGACCCGCGAGATTATCCAACGTGTTCGTCAGATTCAGATTCGCACCGGCCGGCAGGTGGCCGACGTGCTGGCGGGCGAGTACGTCTCCGTCTTCCGAGGTGCCGGGGTCGAGTTCGACGAGGTGCGTCCTTATGTGCCGGGCGACGACATCCGCACGATCGACTGGAACGTGACCGCGCGGAGCGGGCTGCCCTACGTGAAGCGTTACGTCGAGGAGCGTCAGCTCACGGTGATGCTGATGATCGACATCTCGGCGTCGCAGGATTTCGGTTCGGGGCCGCGGTCGAAGCGTGAGGCGACGGCCGAGTTGGGGGCGCTGCTGGCGTTTTCGGCGATCCGGAACGACGACAAGGTAGGGCTGACGCTGTTCCACAGTGGGATTGAGCAGTACATTCCACCGCGCAAGGGCCAGAAACACGTTCTGCGCGTCATCCGGGAGATCATTGCCCATGGGGCGGAGGCTCCGCAGTCGTCGCCGCCGCGGAGCCGGCGCTGGCCGTGGCGCAGGGGTCATCGGCCGCGCAGTGCCCGGCAGGGCACGCACATCGCGGGGGCGATGCGTTTTCTGATGCAGGCGGCGAAGCGCAAAACCGTTTGTTTTGTGGTGAGCGACTTCTTCGACCGGGATTATCTGGCCGCGATGCGTACGGCCAACCGCAAGCACGACGTGATCGCGGTGCACATGGCGGACCCGCGCGAGCGGAGCGTCCCCGACGTCGGACTGGTGACGCTGCGCGATGCGGAGACGGGGCAGCGGGTGCTGTGCGACACGTCGTCGGCCGCGTTCCGGCGCTCCTTCGAGGAGGCGGCGGCCCAGCACGTGCTTACGTTGCAGCAGCAGTTTCGCAGCAGCGAGATCGACTTCATCACGGTGGACCCGACGGGCTCGGTGGCCGATCCTCTGGTCAGGTTTTTTCAAGCTCGCGAGCGGAGGATGCGGCGATGAGGGCCGGGCTCGCGCTGCTGGTGGTGCTGGTTTGTGCGGATCCTTCGGCGGGGGGGCTGGAGAAGACCCAGCGTACCGGGCCGGTGGAGTCGGTGTTGACGTTGGAGCCCGAGGGGCCGGTGATCGGGGACGACGTGACGCTGACGCTTCGGGTGACGGCGGATCAGGGTGCCGAGGTGCTCATGCCCGAGTTCGGGGACATGCTCGAGGCGTTCGCCATCGTGGACTTTTCGAGCGGCGAGCGGATCGACGCCGAGGGCCGGACGGTGAGCACGCAGCGGTACGTGTTACAGCCGCCGCGTTCGGGCCGGCAGAGCATCCCGCCGATTCTGGTGGAGTACGTGGATCGCCGCCCGGGTGCCAAGCCGGCGCCGGACGGCATGGATGCGTACGAGCATTTGACGGAACGTCTGGATTTCGAAGTCCAGGCGGTGCTGCCCGCGGACGCGGACGCGGATCTGCATCCGCCGCTGGGCAGGCTGGAACCGATCGTGCATTCACGTGTGCCGGGGTGGGGCTGGTGGATCGCTGGGGCGATCGGCGGGGTGGTCGCGCTGCTGGCCGGCTGGCTGGTTTTGGCGTCCCGCAAACGAGCACGTCAGCGGAGTGCGTTTGACGTGGCCCTGGCGCGGCTTGAGGATCTCCTGGCCCGGCCGCGGTTGACGGCGGAGGAGTTGGATGCGTTCTTCGTGGAGCTGTCCGGTATCGTGCGCGGGTACCTCGAAGACCGGTTTGAGCTGCGGGCGCCGGAACTGACGACGGAAGAGTTCCTGGACTTGATGGTGCGTTCGCCGGACCTGTCGCGTGGGCACCAGGATCTGCTTCGGGGTTTTCTAAGCCGGGCGGATCTGGTGAAGTTCGCGCAGTACGTGCCGACGGAGGAGGACGTGGAGCAGTCGATTGCGGCGGCCAGAAAGTTCTTGGAGGAGACGCACGAGGTGGTGGGGAGTGGGAGTTGAGAAGAAAGGAAACAACTGCCCACAGATGACACAGATGGACACAGATGGAGCGGAGGGAACTGGATGTTTGGATGAGCATCTGCCGCGTGGATTGGAGATTGCAAATTGGAGATTGCGGATTGAGAAGTGAGAAGTGAGAAGTGAGAAGTGGGAAGTGAGAAGTGAGAAGTGAGAAAGGTATGGCGGCATGGTTGAGTGGGGTTTTCGTGATCCCTGGCTTCTGTTGACGGTGCTGCTGGCGCCGGTGCTGTATGCGCTGCTGGCTTACCGGTCGCGTGCAGCGGTGACCTACTCGACGGTCGCGCTGGTAGGACGGGCGCCGCGGTCGGTGCGGTCGCGTTTGGCGAACCTGCCGGCGCTGCTGCTGGCCTTGGCGTTGGGGGCGGTGGGGGTCGCCCTGGCGGGCCCGCGGACGCCGGATGCGCAGACACGGATTCAGCGTGAGGGGATCGCCATCGTGATGGCGGTGGACCGGTCGGGCTCGATGGATGCCCGCGATCTTCGGCCGGACGACACGAGCGTGAACCGGCTGGACGTGGTCAAGGCGGTGTTTCGGCGGTTCGTACTGGGAGACGGGGAGGCGGGCGGGCGACCGGACGACATGATCGGGCTGGTGGCTTTTGCCCGGTATGCCGACGGGCTTTGCCCGCTCACGCTGGACCACGGCAACCTGGTGAACATTGTCGATGACCTGGGCATTGTGACGCGTCGGGAGGAGGATGGGACGGCCCTGGGCGAGGGGCTGGGCCTGGCGGTCGAGCGTTTGCGAGAGAGTCCCGCGCGATCGAAGGTGGCCATCCTGCTGACGGACGGAGTGAACAACGTGGGGGACATCAGCCCAGCGCAGGCGGCCGAACTCGCCGCGGCCCATCACGTAAAAGTGTATTGCATCGGAGCGGGCACGACGGGTCTGGCTCCCTATCCGGCCCAGGATCCGTTCACGGGTCGGGTGGTGCTGCGTCCGATGCAGGTGGAGATTGACGAGCGGACGCTGGAGGCGATCGCGGCGAAGACCGGCGGGCAGTATTTCCGGGCCACGGATGCGGCGAGTCTGGATCGGATCTATCAGGAGATCGACCGGCTCGAGCGGACGGAGATCGAGCAGATCAAGTACCTGGAGTACCACGAGCACTACGGGATGTTCGCTCTGGCGGCGCTGGCGTTGCTGGCCGTCGGCACGCTGGCGTCGGCGACGCTGTTTCGGAGGCTGCCGTGAGCAGGTTGATGCCCACGTTTGCCGATCCGCAGTGGGTGCACGCCATCTGGCTGGTGCTGGGGCTGGTGGCGGTGTTGCTGTGGCTGGACCGGCGATCGACGCGCAAGCTGGACCGCTTTCTGTCGATGGTCATGCAGAACCGTCTGGTGGTTCGGCCGCAGCGCCGGGCCCTGGCGATCGGGATGATCGGTTTGGCGGGCCTGTTCCTGGTGCTCGCGGTGATGCGTCCGCAGTGGGGCAGACACTTCGTGAAGACGCCGCGGGTCGGTGCGCAGATCATGGTCTGCCTGGACGTGTCGCGGTCGATGCTGGCGGAGGACGCGGTTCCGAACCGGCTGGAGCGAGCCAAGGCGGAGATTGCCGACCTGCTGTCTTATCTGACGGACGACAACGTCGGGCTGATCGCGTTCGCGGGCAAGGCGACGGTGGTATGCCCGCTGACGCCGGATTTCGGCTTCTACCGCATGGTGCTGGATTCGGTCAGTCCGCGGAGCGTCGTGCGGGGCGGGACAAACCTCGAGGCCCCGATCCGCGAGGCGTTGGACGGTTTTCGGGACGCGGAGAATGTTTCGCGGGCCATCGTGCTGATCACCGACGGTGAAGATCACGACTCGCATCCGTTGGACGCAGCCAAGGCCGCGGCGGAGCGGGGTATCCGCATCATCACCATCGGGTTCGGCGACGAGGCGGGGAGCCCGATCCTGGTCACCGATCCCAGGACGGGTGCGCGGGTTCAGGTGCGAACTGCGGAGGGGCAGCCGGTGACGACGCGACTCGACGGCGACCTGCTGCGTCAGATTGCCCTGGAGACCGGTGGCGCGTATATCCCCGCGGGTACGGGGGTGCTCAATCTGAAGTCCATCTACAGCGCCCACATTGCTCCGCTGACCCGGGGGCGGCTGGAGGACCAGGGCCGACTGGTCAAGCGGGAAGGGTATCAGTGGCCGTTGCTGGTGTCGCTGGTCTGCCTGCTGGCCGCGGGCGTCATCGCGGGGAAGGCGGCGCCTTCGCCGGGGGCGTTGGCGGCGTTGTGCCTGCTGGCCTTTGTTCCCCAGGTTCGGGCCGCGGAGACGACCGATCCGCGGGCGACGTACAACGAGGCCCTGTCGCTGCTCGGGGAGGGCAAGCTGGACGATGCGGACCAGCGGTTGCTGGATGCGCGGAGGTCGGCGGGCGCCGATGCGCGGGTGCGGTTCCATGCGACGTACAATTTGGGCTGGGTGGAGGTGAAGCGTGCCGACGCGGTGATGGAGCAGGAGCCCGAGCAGGCCCTGGCGCACCTGACGCGAGCGGCGGACTGGTTTCGGGACGCGGTTCGGCTTGATTCGCAGGATCGGGCCGCCCGGGAGAACCTGCAGATCCTGACCCGGCGGATTCTGGCGCTGGCGGACTCGTTGCGCAAGGCGGAGTCGAGTGATCTGGCCAAGCGACTGGATGAACTGATCGAAGGGCAGCGGCAGGTCGCGGTGGCGGCGCAAAGTGTCGTGGAACGTGTCGCGGGTTTGGACAGCCCGAGCATCCCGGAGTACCTGGTCGGGGAGTTCAAGGGTCTCGAGGGCCGGCAGCGGCAGATCCTGAGCGATCTCGGCCGATTCATGCAGGATGCGGGGGAGGAGCTCAGCCAACTCGGGGCGATCCAGGAATCGGATCGCACGCCGGAGCAATCCATGCGCTTCGCCCAGTTGAGCAACATGATGCACTACCTGCACGACGGTTCGCAGCGTGTGGGGCAGGCCCGCAGCCAGTTCCGGCAGCGGCAGGCGGACCGCGGGTATCGCCGTGCTTCGGCGGGGCTCGACCGCATGAAGCAGGCCCGGGACATGCTGCGCGACATCGTCGAGGTGCTGGGGGTGCTGCTGGCGGACGCGGGGGGGCTGGCCCGGCAGACCGGGGGGCTTTCCGCGACGACGCGGCCGGCGTGGCTGACGCTCGAGCATCTCAAGGAACAGCATGAGGCGGTCGTGGAGCGTGCGGACGTGCTGTTCGCGCGGATGGATGCGGGGGTCAAGGCGAGCGAGCAGCAACCGCCGGAGGACGCCGAGCAGCAGCGTGTGGTTGCGCGGGTGACGGAGGCGTTGCCGCTGGTGGGTGAGGCGCGCGACGCTTTTCGCGAGGCGCATGTGGCGGTGGAATCGGATGAGGGCCGGGGGGCGTTCGAGGCGGACGTGCGCGGTCTGGAGCGGCTGGCGGCGGCGCGGGAGTTGTTCCTCGACGTGCGGGGCTTGATCGAGACGATGTACGCGGATCAGGCACGCATGGCGGGCGCCGTGCAGGATGAGGGCGTGCCGTTCGAGGAGTATGTGCCGCTGCTCGGCAAGTTGCAGGAAGGGAACGTGAAGCGGGGGGAGCGGCTCGGCGGTATGCTGGATGAGCAGCTCGCGGGCCTGTCGGTGGCGGATACTCAGCCCGCCGCCGGAGATGAGGACGGCCAGGCGGAGAAGCAACGGTACGAGCTGGCGAAGGCGGTGCTCGCCCAGGTGATGCAGACGTTCACGGAGACCGGGTCGGCGTTGCAGGCGGAGCAGGCGGCGGCGGCCAAGCCGTTGATTGACCGTGGCGTTGAACAGATCGAGACGCTGCGCCGGTTGTTCTTCTCGATCGTGGAGCATTTGAAGGAGACCGCTGAGCGTCAGGCGGAACTGGCGGACGACACGCGGGATGCGGCTACCCTGGGGGATGCCCCTGCTGAGCCGCTGGGCGAACGGCAGAAGGAGCTTTCGGCGATTTCGCGTCAGATCGGCGAGTCGCTTGAGGCGCAGTCCCAGCAGGGAGGGCTGCCGACGGGCGGTGGTGTGCCGGGCCAGGATGCCGCGGGGCAGCAAGAGGTGGCGCAGCAACTGTTGCAGGCGGCCAAGGCGGTGGACCAGGCGGCGGATGCGATGGACGATGCGGCGGGCCGGCTTGGCGCCGAGCCGCCCGACTTGAAATGCGCGGCCGAGCCTCAACAGACGGCATTTGATAAGCTGATCGAGGCGATCGCGCTGCTCGAGCCGCCGCAACCGGAGGAAGGGCAGGAGCCGCAGCAAGGGGAACAGCCGCAGCCGGAGGAGGGCGAGGACGAGCAACAGATGCAGCAGCAACAGCAACAGATGGATCTCCGGCATGTGCTTCAGGCGGTGCGTGATCGGGCGGCGCAGCGCGACCGTGAGCGCAACCGTGAACCGGCCGGCTATCAACCCGTGGAGAAGGACTGGTGAGCGAGACGCGGCCTCGAGTGCGTGTTCGCGCTGGTGTGGTACCGGCGGCCCGCGGGTGTGCGGCCGGTGTGGCACCGGCGTCTCGCCGGTGCGGGCGGTGTGGCACCGGATTTCGGCGAGCTCAGTCGAGGCGCGTCTCGCCGGTGCGGGCGGTGGATCACACGTCGGCCGCCACAGGGGGCGGCCGCTACGCGAGGCTGCTGTGTCTTGCGGTCATGCTGACGGTCGGGTTTTCGAGTGCGTTTGCCCAGCGGGCGGGGGTGTCGATGCAGGAGGGGCCGCACTACGTGGGCGATGCGGTCCTGGTCCGGGTGACCGCGGAGGACTTCGACGAGGCGCCCCAGCCGACCTGCGAACCGCAGGAGGTGGGTGCGGGCCTGTCCGTCACCCTCGCGAACGTTGCGCCCCTGACGAGCAGCTTCGTGCAGATCATCAACGGTCGGCGCACGGAGCACAAGACTGTCAGGTTCAACTTCGACTTTCAGGTGACGGCATCCACACCCGGCGTGTACCGGATCGGCGGCTTTCAGCTCAGCCAGGGCACGAAGAGCACCCAGGCCAGCGGCATCAGCATCCAGTTCAACGAGGTCGAGACGGCCTCCGACATGCGGATCCTTCTGGAGCTGCCGCCGGGGCCGGTTTACCCTGGGCAACGAGCGCCGGTGACGTTGGAGTGGTGGTATGCCGGGGAGCTTGAAGCGGTGGCCTCGATGGCCATCCGGGCCGGACTGTTCGATCAATTCAGGTTTGAGGATGAACCGATCCAGCGGGGAGATACGGCCATTCCGATCATCGCGGGGATGGGCACGCTTCAACTGAAGGCCCGGGTGGACAAGCGAAAGCTCGACGGGCGCGAGTACCTCGTAGTGACCGCCCAGCGGACATTGATTGTGGACAAGCCCGGCCGCTATGAGCTGGCCCCGGTCAGCGTGAACGTCGAGAAGGCGGTCCGCTGGACGCGCGACGTATTCGGTCGCCGCCGCCCGGCGGAAACAGCGCGGGTGCGGGCCGTCGGTCAGCCGCAGACCCTGGTCGTGGAGTCGCTGCCGCTGGACAAGGCGCCGCCCGGTTTTGCCGGAGCGGTCGGGCAGGGTTTCTCGATCGACGTGGCCGCCGACCGGACGGTTGTGCACGTGGGTGATCCCATCCGGCTGACGCTGACCCTGCGGGGCGATGGGAACATCGAGAGTGCGGGGCTGGCACCGCTCGCGTATGCGGGGGGGCTGGACCCGAAGCGGTTTCGCTCGCCCGGTAGCGACGCGACGGGGGTGATGGCTGAGGACGGCCGATCGAAGCGGTTCGACGTGACCGTGCGCGTGCTGGATGCGTCGGTGGATCAGATTCCGCCGATCAGCTATGCCTGGTTCGATCCGGTATTGAAGCAGTATCAGACGACGCAGTCCTCACCGATCGCGTTGCGGGTGCTGGCCGGTCAGGTGATCGGGGCCCAGGACGTGGTGGATGCGAACCCGCCGACGGACGAGGAGCCGGCGCCGGTCGAGGTCCCGCGGGCACCGGTTGCGGTGGATGATCTGACCGGTGCGGACCTGACCATCGAAACGGATATCGGCCGGCTGGCCATCGCGGATGCGGATCGGTTCGGGGGTGTCGGGGCCCTGGTGGCGGTTTACGCGGTGTCCGGGCTGGTGGTGCTGCTGGCATGGTGGCGGCGCAGGGCGGCGGACGTGGACCCGGCGGTGATCGCGCGACGGCGCCTGCTGCGCGCCCAGCTTGGTCAGATCCAGCAGGCGGTGCGTCAGCCGCGCCAGGCCGCGGCGCGGGAGATCGGGGCGGCTTGTCGATGCCTGGTCCCGTATGCTGGGACGGCGGCCCGGCCGGAGATCGACGCGCTGATCGGCGAATGCGATGCCCTCGCGTTCGCACCGGTCGGCGAGGCCGATCAACGGATCGATGAATCCCTGCACCGCCGGGCGGTTGACCTGGCTCAGCGCATCGCGCGGGAGCGATCATGAGGCGAGCGGTTGCGGTGATGGTCATGCTGATGGCGGCCGGCGCGGTTCGTCCCGCGTTCGGCGACGCGGTGCCGCTGCTGGAGCAGGCGATCGCGGCCTACCGCGAGGGGATGGACGCGAAGGAGCATGATCGGCGGCTCGCCCAGTTTCGACGTGCCTATCAACTCTTTCATCAGGCGGCCGCGGAGGGCGGGGCGGTCAGTGCCGAGCTTTGGGTGAACATGGGCAACGCCGCGTTGCTCAGTGCGCGGCGGGGCGAGGCGGTCCTGGCCTATCGCCGTGCGCTGGCGATCGCTCCGGGGCACGCCCGGGCGCGGCAGAACCTGGAACACGCGCGGGCCCAGTTGCCGAGCTGGGTGCCGCGTCCGCCGGCACAAACATTGCTGGACACGCTCTTTGGTTGGGGGCATCTGCTGTCGCCGAGCGGGCGGTTGCGCGTGGCGGCACTGTGTTTCGCGGGGGCTGCCGTGCTGCTGAGCCTGTCGATCCGCTACCGCTGGCCGGCCGGGCGGACGGCCGCGCTGCTGCCCCTGGCGGGATGGCTGGCCTTGATGGGGTCGGCCGCCTGGGCCCGCTTCGCCTCGGACCAGGGTGCCGAGGCGGTGATCATTGCGGACCAGGTGGTTGCCCGGGCGGCCGATTCAACCCACGCACCGAGCCGTTTTGCCGAGCCTCTGCCCGCGGGCACCGAGGTGCGCATCCTCGACCGGCACGACGGCTTCGCCTACATCCGGCTGGCCGACGACCGCGACGCCTGGGTCCGCTCATCGGCCCTGATGCCCCTGAGCAGGGATGAAGAGGGAACCACCCGACCGGCACTGAGAACGGAGTCACGTTGATTTTCTCGTTCCGTGCCCCTGCCTGACGGTCTGAAACCGGTATTGCGATCGGGACAGCGGAGCTGGCCCTACTCGGCGAGCAGCTTGCGCAGGACGGTGTGCAGGATGCCGCCGTTGGCGAAGTACTCGATCTCCACCGGGGTGTCGATGCGGCAGACGGCGTCGAAGGTGGTGACGCGGCCGGCCTCGTCGCGGGCGGTGACGGTGATCGCTTGCCGGGGCGTCAGCGGGCCGTCGGTGCGGATGTCGAACACCTCGCGGCCGGTGAGGCCCAGCGACTCGCGGGTCTGGCCGGGCGGGAACTGCAGCGGCAGGATGCCCATGCCGACGAGGTTGCTGCGGTGGATGCGTTCGAAGCTCTCGGCAATGACCGCCCGCACGCCCAGCAGCAGCGTGCCCTTGGCGGCCCAGTCGCGCGACGAGCCGGTGCCGTATTCTTTACCCGCCAGCACAATCAGCGGCGTGCCCGCCTGCTGGTAGCGCATGGCCGCGTCGTAGATGCTCATCGGCTCGCCGGTGGGCAGGTGGATGGTCACGCCGCCCTCGGTGCCGGGCGCGAGCAGGTTGCGCAGCCGGATGTTGGCGAACGTGCCGCGGACCATGACGCGGTCGTTGCCGCGGCGGGCGCCGTAGCTGTTGAAGTCGGCAGGCTTGACGCCCAGCGACTGGAGGTACCGACCGGCCGGGCTGTCGGCCTTGATCGAGCCGGCGGGCGAGATGTGGTCGGTGGTCACCGAGTCGCCGACCACCGCCAGGCAGCGGGCGTCGCGGATCGGCCGCACCGGCCCGGGTTGGGCACTCATGTCGATGAAGAACGGCGGCTCCTGGATGTACGTGCTGTCCGGGTCCCAGGCATAGAGCTCGCCCTGCCCGGCGGGGATGGCCTGCCACTGCTCCTCGCCCTCGAAAGCGTGGGCGTACTGGCGTGAGAACTGCTCGGCGGTGACGCATCGGCCCACGGCCTCCTTGATCTCCGCCTGCGTGGGCCAGATGTCGCGCAGGAAGACCTCGCCGCCGGCCGAGTCCCGGCCGATGGGTTCGCGGGCCAGGTCGATGTCCGTCGTCCCCGCCAGGGCGTACGCGACGACCAGCGGCGGGCTGGCCAGGTAGTTGGCCTTGACGTGCGGGTTGATGCGGCCCTCGAAGTTGCGGTTGCCGCTGAGCACCGAGCAGGCGACGAGATCGTGCTCGGTGATCGCGGCCGCGACCGCGTCGGGCAAGGGCCCGCTGTTGCCGATACAGGTCATGCAGCCGTAACCCACCGTCTGGAAGCCGAGTTGGTCGAGGTAGGGCGTGAGGCCGGCGTGGTCGAGGTAGTCGCTGACCACGCGCGAGCCGGGGGCCAGGCTGGTTTTGACGTAAGGCTTGACCTTCAGTCCGCGTTCGACCGCTTTGCGGGCCAGCAGGCCGGCCGCCAGCATGACCGACGGGTTCGAGGTATTGGTGCAACTGGTGATGGAGGCGATGACCACCGCCCCGTGGGCCATGTCGGCGGAGGTGCCATTGAAGCGCACGCTGGCCCGCCGGGCGAGTGCCGAGTCGTCCAGCCCGAAGCCGCGGGCGGTCACCGGGGCCTGCAGGGCTGCCCGGAAGGAAGCCTGCACCTGCCCGAGCGGCACGCGGTCCTGCGGTCGCTTGGGGCCGGCCAGGCTGGGCTCGACCGTGCCCATGTCCAGTTCGAGCATCTCGCTGTACTCGGGGTCGGGCGAGCCGGCGGTCAGGAACAGGCCCTGCTCCTTGCAGTAGCGTTCCACGAGATCGACAAGGTCGGCCGGCCGACCGGTCAGCCGCAGGTAACGCAGCGTCTCCGCGTCCACCGGGAAGAAGCCCATGGTGGCCCCGTACTCCGGAGCCATGTTGGCCACGGTGGCCCGGTCGGGCAGGGCCATGTCCGCGATGCCGGGGCCGAAGAACTCGACGAACTTGCCCACCACGCCGTGGGCCCGCAGCATCTGGGTGACGGTCAGCACGAGGTCGGTGGCCGTGGCCCCTTCGGGCAGGTGCCCGATCAGCCGGAAGCCGACCACTTCGGGCATGAGCATGTAGATGGGCTGGCCGAGCATGACCGCCTCGGCCTCGATACCGCCCACGCCCCATCCGACGACGCCCAAGCCGTTGATCATGGTCGTGTGGCTGTCGGTGCCGACGAGGCTGTCCGGGTAGGCGGTCGGCGGGTCCGACGGATGATCCGTCCGGGTGAGGACGACCTTGGCGAGGTATTCGAGGTTGACCTGGTGGATGATCCCCGTGGCCGGCGGGACGACGCGGAAGTTCGAGAACGCCTGCTGGGCCCACTTGAGCAGGGTGTAGCGCTCGCGGTTGCGTTCGAACTCGATGGCCTTGTTGATGCCCAGGGCATTCGCGGAGCCGAAGGCATCGACCTGCACCGAGTGGTCGATGACCAGGTCGCAGGCCACCTCCGGGTTGATCCGCCGCGGGTCGCCGCCCAGCCGCCGCATGGCCGACCGCAACGCCGCCAGATCCACCACGCTGGGCACGCCGGTGAAGTCCTGCAGCACCACCCGCCCGGGCTTGAAGGGGATCTCCACCTCGGCCGGCGAACGGGCGTCCCACCGGGCGATCCGCGTTACGTCATCTTCTTTAACCTGGAACCCGTCCGTGTTGCGCAGGGCACTCTCGAGCAGCACCTTCATTGAGTACGGCAGGCGATGCACCTCGGCGACGCCCTGCTCGGCCAAGCGGGACAGTCGAAACAGCCGCACCGGCCCTGCCTGGGTCTTCAAAGTGGCAGCGGCCCCAAAGGGGTTACGGTCTCTCCGGTCGGTCATGGTTCTCTCCGTTACAGCGGCCGAGCGACGCCCGAACGATCCGCCCGGCCCCAAGGCATTGTAGGGTTTCCGGGTCCGCCCGTCAGCCCCGCGGCAGGCGGCGAGGCTCGGCCCCGGCGGGGCAGCATCTCCGTACCGCAACCGCGCAGAGCCGCGACCGTGAGGGAGTGGGCTCTATTTCCGTACCGCGACTGTGAGGGAGCGGATCTCGTGTGCATGGCGTTCTCGCGCAAGGTCCGCTCCCTTACGGTGTGAGCGCCCACCAGGACCATAGGGGGCCTGGGCCGGAACACAGGCGGGTGCG
>CAZEEJ010000131.1:0-16339 GCA_964511155.1 uncultured Planctomycetales bacterium
TCGCTCCTGCTCGCCGCGGCGTGAAGGCGGCATTGTGAGGGGCGCGTCAAAGTTGAAGTGGCCTGGCGCCGCATAGCGCGGGGCTGCGTTGTGCCGTCTCGGCTTACTTTCCCGACCGAAATGCGCGGCTTGAGACCAGCGCAAGTGAAATGGTATAAAAGACACTCAAGCTTTATGTTGCAGTCGTCCGGCTTGAGATTGAAATTGCGGTCCGCTCCTTGCCCGCAGGCGTCACCGGTTTGGGCGGAAAGTGATCGCCGCCGTGCGTGATGCCGATCGGCCCGTTGCTCGTGGCGAAATCGTCGACGAACGTTCCGGTCGTCGCATTAAAGCGCCTGCTCTTGTCGGCGACCTTGGCCGCGACCTGGAGGTAACCCTCTTCACCGAAGAACAGCCCGTTGGCCCCGTCGACGCCCGAGGCGAACCCTTGCCCGTCGCCGTCCAGGCTGGCGTGGGTGACGAAGATGCCGAGGGGGGCGCCCGTGGTCCCGTTGAAGCGGTGTGGCTGGTTGTTCCCGTATCCGGAAGCGCACATTGCCAGTTTCACTCAGTTCTCGCAGTTCGCATCCGCGACGACGTCCGGTCCGCTGAAGCAGCGCTGGACGATGCCGAAATCGCGGGCGTCGACGTCACCGTCGAGGTCGAGGTCTTTGGCTTCACAGCCGGGGGTTAGCGGGATGGCCGGGCCGGAGGCGCAGGACACGAACAGGGCCACGTCGTCGCCGTCCACGTCGCAGTCCAGATCGAAGTCCGCCGCGACGAAGGCCGAGCAGGGCGAGACGTCGACGGTGATGGTCACGTTGGTGGCGTTGTAGCTCACCGTGTACTCGCCGGGTCCGGTGACCTCAGCGAAGGTGTTCTGCACGTCGTCGGCGGTCAGGATCACGAACTGCTGTCCGACTTGAGGCATGAAGCCGCCGGCGGGCACCACGTTGAGCGTGCCCCCTTGCAGGTCTGCCGTGCCGGTGACGACGAGTTGGTCGTGCTCGGTGCCCGGGTTCAGGCCGCCGAGTTCAATCTTGAGGGTAGCGTCGGCGCCGTGCGTGTAGTTACCGTCGCAGGTCAGCGTGCCGATCGACAATCCGGGGGTCACCCGTCCGCCACTGTTGTTCACGTCGCCGAAGACGGTCCCGATGCCGGCCAGGTCCCCGCCCTGAATGTGGTATGGATTTCCCAGGGTCGCGAGGTCGCCGCCGTTGAGGATGGTGGCGCCCGCGGTCTGGATGAAGTTGAGTGTGTAATTGGCTTGAAAATTGACCCGGCCGGTCAGGATTTCCAGCGTACCGGCGTTGGTGAAGTGGGTGGAGATCGGACTGTCTCCAGCACCGCCGCTCTTGACGATGACGCCGTTGTTCTGGACGTGGGAGGTGAGTGTGAGGCCGAAGCCGCCGGCGTCGGACTTGAAGTCGACGGTGCCGTCGGGTTCGTTGGTGAAATCAGCGCTGCTACTGAGATTGACCGGGCCGAACAGGCTGCCGTCACCGTGGTTGACAAAGTCGCGCGCGATGGATCGGCTGGAACTGCTGGCCTGCAGCGTCCACGGTGCACGGCAGGTAATCGTCCCGCCGGAGAAAATGGTGCCCACCGGGCCCCAGGTGAACGCGTCGTGGATGGTGATTGGGTCGGCACCCTGAATGTTGCCTCTCATCAGGTTGAGCGTGTCGATGTTGATCGGCTGGCCGGTGTCGAAGTACGTCTGGCCGTTGGTGTTCCCTTCGCCGATGGTGACGGTGTCGAAATCAAGCGACGGTCCGGTGACCGGCGCTTCGAAGCGGACGGTCCCGGAGCGGACGAGCGCCGTGTGTCCGTAGCTGGTGACGTTGGCTTCGCTGGTGAACGTCGCGCTGCCCCCCGACGACGAATTGCCCAGGCTCAGCGTGCCGGTGATGTTCACGTCGCCGCGGATGGTGGACGCGTTGCCGGTGAAATCGACGTTGTCGCCGGTCAGGCTCGAGCCGGGCAACATCTCGTGGGCGTTGTTGAACGACAGGAGCGTGCCCGGATCGCCCAGGATGTCGCCGTTGTTCTGGCCGCCGAAGTAGAAGAAGATCTCGCCGGTCTGGGCGTGGATCAGGCCGTTGTTGGTCATGCCGGCCAGCGTCGAGCGGCCGGTGCCGGCCGTCTTGGTGATCGTGCCGTCGTTGGTGGACTGCCCGCCGGTTAGCCCGACGTTGCCCTGCAGATCCACCGTGCCGGTCGTCGTGTTGATGAAGCGCCCGGCGCCCGAAGGCGTAAACGAACCCAGGAACGTCGCATGCGCGGTGTTGTAGAAGAGACGGGAAAGGTTGCGCTGACTGCTGGTGGACTGGATGATGACGGGGCCGAGGCAGGTGACGGCCCCGCCGGAGAGGAAGCTCCCGCCCCCGCCCCAGGTAAACGAGTCATTGATCGTGATCGGGTCGGCGCCGTTGATGGTGCCGCACACGAAGAGGAGCGAGTTCATCACGAAGGTCTCGCCGGTATCGAAGTACGGATTGCCGCAGTAGATGAAGCCTTCGCCGACGGTCGCGGTGTCGAAGTCGACGGCCGGGGCGGCGGGCGACTCGAAGCGCACGGTTCCGGCGCGTGCGAAAAGATTCTGCCCATAACTGGTCACGTTGGCTTCGTTGGTGAATGTGAGGTTAGACCCCGACGGAGTGCCCACGGTCAGTGTGCCGGCGATGTTGACATTGCCGCGGATGGTGGTGGAGTTCCCCGCGGAAAGCGTGACGTCATCAGCGGTCAGGCCGGAGCCCGGCATCCACTCATACGTGCCGTTCACGAGGGAAAGGAGCGTACCGGGATCACTGAGGACCATGCCGGTATGCGTGCCGCCGGACGCCATGGACAGCTCGCCGATCTGATTGTGGATGAGGCCGTCGTTCTGGATGGAGGCGCCGATCGTCGCCCGGCCGGTGCCGGCGGTGCGCTGGAAGAGGCCTTCATTGAAGAGCCGACCGCTGCCGCCCGAGATGACGTTGAAATCTCCCTGATACGTATAGGTCGAACCGGGCGTGATCCGCACGTCGCTTGCAGTGTTCACGATGAAGTATCCGGTCGCGACGGCGTCACTATTGTCGGCGAGGTAGACGTCCTTGCCGTCGAACAGCGTGGCGTTGCCGGTGATGCTCATACCGCCTTTGACGATGATGTCGCCGGAGCCTCGGAGCCAGTAGGGGCCGGTAACGCTCAACTGCCCGTCGATGGTGAGCAGATTTGCATGGGTGATCTGGTTGCCGGTACGCCCGCCGATGAGGAGATCGCCGCGGATGAAAGATGACGTCTGGATGGAGAGCTGGTGATTCGTTGACGTTGTCCGGAAATCCAGGCTCTCGTGGCAGGCCAAGTGCCAGATATCCGTGGTGCCGGCGGTGTAGGTGACGGTGATGTCCTCGTTCGGGTCGTTGATGCAGACGTACTGTCCCGTCTGGGGGATCTGGCCGGTGTCCCAGTTCTGCGGGTCGTGCCACGAGCCGCTGCCGCCGACCCAGGTGGCCATGTTCTGGCACTCGTCGGGGATGCCGTCCTCGTTGCAGTCGGCGCTGGTGCCGTCGGCGATGTCGCAGTCGTCCGGCTTGAGATTGAGGTTGCAGTCCGCCCCTTGGCCGCAGGCGCCCCCGGGGTAGAGGGTCGGACAGAAACTCGGGGACGGTCTGCACTTGAGTCGGGGAGAGCGTTGCGGGTCGTCGGCCAGGAGCGAAGCGTCGCAGGCATTCCCGCAGACGTCCGGTTCGTTGCACGGGCAGACGTCAACGCATGGCAACTCGCAAATATCGAGGATCCCGTTGCCGTTGCACTCCGTGACGGTGAACGGGCCATAGGTTTCCCATTCGTTGCTCCAGTGCCCCGCGCAGTCCTTCGCGCGAAGACTGATCCAGTGATCACCCAGATTCAGTGCATGGGTCACGATGCAGCAGGACCCATCGACGTAGAAGCCCTCCTCATCCATGTCCGGCTCCAGACCCGCAGGCGTCGTGGTCCAGACATAGCTGAATCCACAGGCCCCGGTTACGTCATCGGGGACGGGCCCGACGTGAAGCTCGATGCAGGGGGAGGTGCCGCCGACGACGGGCGGATGGCTCGGTGATGTGACCCACGGGGGCACTCCGGGCGGCTGGGTGTCCGCCGGGAACTGGCTCACGTAGTCGGGGTGGACGTTGAAGGCGGTTGAATGGAGGCCGGGCGTGTGCTGCGGATAGCGTGCCCGGAAGGCGTTGAGGAACGCCGCCGGGGTGGTTACGTCGTCGATCAGCGCCACGGTAAAGATCTCTCGGTAACCCAGTTCCAGGCAGTCGCAGATGCCGTCTCCATCGTGATCGTCCTGGAGCGACTTCCCGTCGAAGTCTGTTGAGTCTTCGATGTCGCGCAGCAGCGCGCCGAGAAAGCCTTCGGTGATGAAGGGCGGGTGGGATTGGCCGTCCTGATCACAGATGCCGAGATTCTCCTGAGATCTCGCGATGAGCGCCTCGTAGGGCGAGCCATCGCTGAACGTGTAGGTGAATGGATATTCGCGCGTGACGATGTCGGCGAGCCAGTTGGGAAACCCCTCATTCCACGCGTCATGATCCGTCTCCTGGCACCAGACGCAGTGGCCGCAGTCGGGGAACGGAGGATCCGGGTCGTTGTCGCAGAAGCCGTTGCAGTAGTCCGGCTCGATGTTCTCGGCGGTGTTCTCGAGCAGGTGATGCCCGTACTCGTGCGTGTGGGTTCCCTCGTTCCACTCGCGCCGGCGACTGATGTGGATCTCCTCGAAGAAGGGGTTGTAGAATGCGTTGTCGCCATCGGGCCAAAGGACGTCCACTTCGGGCAGTCCGCCGATCACCACGCCGATCTTCTGCGAGTCCATGAGGAATCGATGGGCGCGGACGATGCTGTTGTGGATGTGCAGCGGGGCCATCTCCTCGACGCTTCCCGGCTTCCACGTGCCGAAGTCGATGAAATTGCCGGTGAAGTCTTCGTAGATCAGGACATCCTCGGTATCCCAGTTGAAGTCCTCCTCCAGAATATCCTCGGCGTCCTGGACGTTGACGACGGGTGTATCGCATTCCCAGCGGAGGTAGATGTCGGGCTCCGTTTCACATGGAAGCGGGTCACAATCCTCCCAGGTGAAGACGCCGGTGTCGAAGTAACCGTCCTTGTCGGTGTAGCCGGACCAGATCGTATCGTCGATCGCGCCGTCGTCATCCATGATCTCGACCCAGATGGTGTCGACGCCTTCGTCGGTGGGATTGAACCAGATCGGCTCGTCGTCATCATTAAGCTCCGTGGGACGTGAGTAGACGATCCGGCCGGTGAAACGCAGCGTGAGCGTGCTGGCCTCAGGCTGCGCGCCGCCGGCGCTGCCCGCGACCGCCTGGACCGCGGGTCGCCCTTTGCCCCGCCGGGCGAAGGCTTCCGGGCCCAGGCGAAAGGAGCGCGAGACCAACCGCCCTTGGTACCGCATGCTCAACTGGATCGGCTCTTCCACGTCACTCGGTGTGGCGGTGAAAGGTATTTTTACCACCCCCGCCTGGACCATGGTGCCCTCGAGCGACTTGTTGAAGGATTGAAGCTTCCACCCCTCACCCTTCAGCTTGAAATCACCGATCACCCCCGCCCTGCCAACGCGGACCTCAAACACGCCCGAATAGGGTCGTCCGGCCACCGCGGGTGGTGCATCCGCCGGCATGGTGATCTTCACCGGTGGCCCGACGGTGGCCTGAGCGAGCGGGCTGACCAGGAGGGAAACCAGCAAGAAACCGCCGATAGCGGCCCGACCCGCTGGAAATGGAAAACGCATGGCGATATCCCTCCGGGTATTCCGACCAAGCTGTGAAGCTGAAACTCAGGTGGAAACGACAAGCGACCATTCTGTTGTAGGGCCGCGATTCCACGGGGACAACCACAAACGAGGCACGAAATCACGAGGATCGAGCTCACCGGAGCTTCACCGGCTGGAGTCCTCGCCCGTGGCGAAGGCGGGATTCGTTCCAAAGTCGGGGCAGGGTCCCGCTTCGAGAACACGGCGAGGCCGCCCGCCACAACCCGGCCGTTGCAAACCACCTGTGTCGGACCTAGACTCGACCGTGCCCGATCAGAGCCGCGACCGGGCGCAGAGCCGTGACCGCAAGCAGAGCCGCGACCGTGAGGGAGCGGTTCTTTCTTGCCGAAGAACCGCTTCCTTACGGTCGCGGCTCTGCCGGGTGGCCCATCCCCGCCGCGGCGGGGGTGGGCTGGCGATGGTCGAACGCGTGGGTAAGCCTGCTTGACCAGGAGCCCTTCCTCCGTTCGCATCGTCGTGAGCCCACCCATCGCGTAGCGATGGATGGGCCACCCGCCCGAAGAACCGCTTCCTTACGGTCGCGGCTCTGACGGATCGCGGCTGTGACGGAGCGCGGTTGTCGACGGTCGCCGCGAAGGTAGAGGAACCCATGCGGATCGCGTACTTCGATTGTTTCAGCGGGGCGAGCGGGGACATGATCCTAGGCGCGTGTCTCAACGCGGGCCTGGAGATCGACCGCCTGCGCGAGGATCTGGCCCTGCTAGGGGTGGAGGGGTACCAGGTGGAGGCCCAGGCGATCCGCAAGCAGGGCTTCGGGGCCACACAGTTTGAAGTGAAGGTGGACTCCGGTCAGCCCCGGCCACACCGCCACCTGCGGCACATTCTGGAGATCCTGAGCGCCGCCCGGCTGCCCGAAGGGGTCCGGCAACAGGCGACGGCCATCTTCACCCGGCTGGCCGAGGCCGAGGCCCGCGTCCACGGTACCACGGTCGAGAAGGTTCATTTCCACGAGGTGGGGGCCATCGATGCCATCGTGGATATCGTCGGGGCGTGTCTGGCCCTCGACCGCCTGGGCGTGCAGCACGTGCACGTGTCGCCCATTCCCACGGGGAGTGGGACGGTGAAGTGCGACCACGGGCTGATGCCGGTGCCGGCCCCGGCCACCGCGGAGTTGCTCAAGGGCGTGCCCCTGGCGGCCTGCGACGAGCCCGGCGAGCTGACCACCCCGACCGGGGCGGCCATTCTGACCACGCTGGCCCAGGGCTACGGCGGTGTGCCGGCCATGACGGTGCGGCAGATAGGTATCGGGGCCGGCCGGCGGGACGGGGCTACCCGCCCGAATATCCTGCGCCTGCTGATCGGCGACGAGGTCCAGGTGCCCGGCCAGGAGGACGCCGACCAGGTCCTGGTCCTGGAGGCCAACCTGGACGACGCCACCGGGCAGGTTGTGGCCGAGGTTTGCCAGCTCCTGCTCGATACGGGTGCACGAGATGTGTTCACTACGCCGATCTATATGAAGAAGGGCCGCCCGGGGACGCTCATCACCGTGCTGGCCCCGCCGGCCCTGCGCGACGCGGTCGAGGAGATCCTGTTCACCCAGACGACGACGTTCGGGGTGCGCAGTCACTTGGCGGAACGGCGGACGCTGGCCCGGACGCTGGAGACGGTGACGACGCCCTTCGGGGAGGTGCGGGTCAAGGTGGGCCGCCGCGGCGGGCAGGTGGTGCGGGCGACGCCGGAGTTCGAGGATTGCCGCGCGGCAGCCCGGTGTGCCGGCCGGCCGGTGCTCGAAGTCATCGAGGCGGCTTGCCAGGCATGGCGGCAGCAGGGACACGCGGAATAGCCAGGGCAGGCGGCGGGTGGCCGCAAGCGGTGTGGCACCGGACTTCGGCGAGCTCAGCCGAGCCGCGTCTCGCCGGTGCGGGCGGCTGGCAGCCGCAATTTCCCAGGCGTGCTGCTCACAGAGCAGTGGCACACGGCAGACGGGTGGGCGAGCTGAGCACAGGTTTCGCCTTCAGGTGATACGGACGAGGCGCTGGTATGGCGGGTCAATTGCCTGTGCTTGAAGGATTCCTACCGACCGAGAACCTCGTGCCGTTGGCGGTGATCGTCGTGGCGGTGATCCTGTTGATGTCCTCCCTGCGTCGCCGCCAGCGACTTCGCGAGCAGGAGCCGCCGCGCAGCACGCCGCTTCGCGATCCGTCGCCCGCCCGGCAGCCTGCGCCGGAGGCCCACTTGCGGCGCGACCTCGAGTCGCTGCTGGTTGAGCTGCAGGAACTGTCACGCAAGATCAGTGCGCAGATCGATACCCGCTTCGCCAAGCTGGAAGCGGCGATTCGGGACGCGGATCGCCGTATCGCCGCCCTGAATCGACTTGCCCGACACGGCGCCCCGCACGAAGGCGGCTTCCCCCACGAGTCCACGGACACGGACATTCGCCACGGCGTGGTCTACGAACTGACCGACGCCGGCTTTACCCCCCTCGAGATCGCCAAGGACCTTGGCAAGACGGTCGGCGAGGTCGAACTCATCCTGAACCTGCGGAAGAAAGGCTCTCCGGTCGCCCCGGGGCAGTGACGGAATCGGCGGGGTCCGTTGCCGGGACCAAGGCAACTTGTTGCTGTTCGTCACCTGCGTCGGGGTACCTCCATCAATAAGTGGACTCGGTCCTCAGCGAATCGGCACCCCGCCCAAACTGTCACGGGCCGCACCCCACCGGCCGGGGGGGGCTTGCACCAGGCGGGCAATTCGGCATGATAATGGGTGCCCACGCGGGGCGAGGGATGGCTTTTGTCACAGGCCGACCCGATCGACCGGTCATGCCGTCGATCAACGTGCGATACCGAGGAGTGTTCTATGGCCAAGCGTCAGCTCTATATGACGAAACACGACATGGATCGGCTCGATCATTTGCTGATCGCGATTGTCGCCCAAGCCCCGGACCCCGAGGCCCTCGAAGCCCTGCACAATGAGCTCGACCAGGCTCGGCTGGTCAGTTCCGAGGCCGTGCCGCCCGGCGTGGTGACCATGAACTCGAAGGTCCGTATTCGCAATCTGGACACGGGCGAAGAGCAAGTCGTTACCCTGGTATTCCCTGAGCACGCGGACGCAACCGCCGGCAAGGTGTCCGTCCTGGATCCGTTGGGTACAGCCATCCTGGGCTATCAGGTCGGCGACGAGATCCGCTGGACCTGGTCGAAGACCAAGCTGCGTCTGAAGGTTGAGGAGATGCTGTACCAGCCGGAGGCCGCGGGCGACCGACATCTTTAGTCTCTCAAACCGACCGATGTGTATAACGAGCCGCGGGTTTTAGCCCGCGCGGCTTTTGCGGTGAGAACAGCGGTTGCTTCACGTACAAACGCCACGCGGGCTGAAGCCCGCGGCTCTTTGGGCGTGTGTCACTACTCTGCGAGCAGTGCGTTTTGGAGCATCCAGTGATGAGCAGCAACGATCTGATTGTGAGCGTGGGGTTTCAGCGCCAGGGCGCGGCCCTGCTGTTGGTGCTGGGATTGAGTGTTCCCCTGTTCGGTGGTGAGCCGGTGTGGCTGACGGCGCCCGGCATGAGCAATCCGCTGATGCGCCGGGCGTTCGACCTGCCGGCCCAACCGACGCGGGCGGTGCTTCGTATCGTCGGGCTCGGCCACTTCCAGTTGCGGGTGAACGGCAAGCGAGCCGGTGATGCGGCCATTCACCAGCCCTGGTCGCAATACGACAAGACGATCTACTACGAAGAGATGGACATCACCTCGCTGCTGAACGCGGGCCGCAACGCCCTGGGCGTGATGCTCGGCAACTCGTTCTGGTACAATCCGCCGTCGCCGCCGGAGCGCTATCACAAGAGCGGGGCGGAGACGGACTTCGGCACGCCGTTCCTGCTGCGCGTCGAGCTGGATATCGAGATGGCCGACCGCGACCCGGTGCGGGTCGTCTCGGACGAGCATTGGCGAGCCTCACCGGGGCCGGTGACCTTCAGCCATATCTTCGGCGGCGAGGACTATGATGCTCGGCTGCTGCCGATCGGCTGGGACTCGGCGGACTTCGGTGACGCGGACTGGTCGGCGGCCGTGCCGACGCCGGCGCCTGCCGCCCGGCTCGAGAGACAGTTCTGGCCGCCGATCCGCGAGCAGGAGGTTTTCTCCGCGCGCGAGGTCGTGCCGGCCGGGCAGGGCGTCTACCACGTGTTCTTCGGTCAGAACGCCTCCGCCATGCTGCGTTTCACCGTCGAGGGGCAGCCCGGTCAGAGCTTCACGGTGCAGCCATCCGAGTATCGCACGGAGGACGGCGCGTTCATGAAGCCGCGATGGGGAGCACCGTCGCTGTTTCGCTATACGCTCAAGGGCGACGGTCCGGAGTCGCATCAGTGGTTGTTCCACTATCATGGGTTCCAGGCCATCGAGATCATCGGCGCGGTGCCTGCCGGTCAACCCAACCCGAACGGACTGCCGGTGCTGCAGCGGCTGGAGATGGTCCACGTGCGCACCGACCTGCCGGAGGCGGGCACTTTCCGAACCTCCAGCGCCCTGTTCAACCGTACGCATCAACTCATTGACTGGGCGATGCGCTCGAACATGTCCTACGTGATGACCGACTGCCCGCATCGCGAGAAGCTCGGCTGGCTGGAGTGTGCTTACCTGCTGGCCCCGACATTCAGCTACCGCTACGAGTGCCGCGACTGGCTCACCAAGATCGCCCGCGACATCCGCGAGGCCCAGGAGCCCACCGGCCGGATCCTCACCGTCGCCCCATCCTATGCGGGCACGCGGTTCCCGGCGGCTTTCCACTGGACCGTGGAGTGGGGTGCCGCCGGTGCCCTTCTGCCCTGGCATCATTACGTCTGGTACGGCGATCCGCAGATCCTGCGCGACAACTTCGAGGCCATGCGGCGGTTCGTGGATTACGTCGCGTCCGAATCAAACGACGGTATCGCCCCGGCCGGGCTGGGCGACTGGTACGACTACGGCCACGGCCAGCCGCCGGGGCCCAGCCGATTCACCCCGACGGAACTGACCGCGACCGCCGTGCAGGTGATGTGTATCGACGCCGTGATCCAGGCGGCGGAGGTGCTGGGACGTGCGGAGGATGCGAGTCGCTATCGCACGCTCCGCGCGGACACGGCGGCCGGCTTCCTGCGGCGGTTCTACGATCCGCAGCGGAAGGTTTTTGCGCATACGGGCTCCTGCCAATGCGCTCATACGATCGCCCTGGTGGCCGGGCTCGTGCCGGCGGAGGATCGGCAGGCGGTGTTGGACGCGGTCGTTGCTGACTTGGCGAAGCGCGACTGGCAGCAGACCCCGGGCGACGTCGGCCACGTGTTCTTCATCCGCGCCCTGGCCCAGGCGGGCCGGTCCGACGTGCTGCACCGCGTGTATTCGCGCGATGGGCTGGGCAGCTACGGCGGGATTCTGAAGAAGGGTATGACCGCGATGCCCGAAACCTGGGACGCGATGAACGACGGTTACCAGTCGCTCAACCATTGCATGTTGGGGCATGTGATGGAGTGGTTCTACGGCTACGTGGGGGGCATCCGGCAACAGCCGGGCGAGGTGGGCTGGAAGCGGATTCTCATTGCGCCCGAGCCCGGGCCGCTGCAGCGAGCCGAGGTGAGTTTCGCGAGTCCCGCCGGCCGGATCGTGAGCCGCTGGAAGGTGGCTGGCGGCCGGTTCCGGCTTGAGGCAGAAGTGCCGGAGGAGGTCAGCGCTGAGATCATCCTGCCCGACGGCCAGCGGCAAGAGGTGGGGAGCGGTCGGCACGATGCGGAGTGCGCCTACACGTTCGCGCCAACGGACAAGTAGCCCGGCCGAGTCCTGCGCCGTGCGAAGCCGCAAGCGGCGGAATGGGGACTGGCTCAGGCGGCGGGGCCGAGGGCGTGTTCCAGATCGGCGATCAGGTCGTCGGGATGCTCGATGCCGAGGGAGATGCGGATGGTGTCCGGGGTGATACCCGCTGCCCGGCGGGTTTCTTCGGAAATCGACGAGTGGCTCATCGTCCAGGGATGCTCGATGAGTGACTCGACGCCGCCGAGCGACTCGGCCAGGGCGAAGAGTTGCAACTTACCGAACAAGTCGTCGAGGGCCAGCTTGCTCTGATCCAGGTCGAAACTGACCATGCCGCCGAAGCCGCGCATCTGGCGGCAGGCCAGGGCGTGGTCGAGGTGGTCCTCCAGGCCGGGGTAGTACACCTTGAGCACGCGCGGGTGTTTCGCGAGCCACCGGGCGACGGCCAGGGCGTTGCGCTGGTGGGCCTCCATGCGGTAGGCCAGCGTCTTGACGCCGCGCAGCACCAGCCAGGCGTCGAAGGGCGAGCAGGCGGTGCCCAGCGAATTGACCAGGAAGCTGAACCGCTCGGCCAACTGCTGGTCGCGGACGATGATCGCACCGCCGACCACGTCGCTGTGGCCGTTGAGGTACTTGGTCGTCGAGTGCACCACCACGTCGGCGCCCATCTCCAGGGGGTTCTGGAAGTACGGGCTCATGAAGGTGTTGTCCACGATGATCCGCAGCCCGTGTTCGCGGGCGATGGCCACCATGGCGGCAATGTCCACCAGGTTGAGCATGGGGTTGGAGGGCGTCTCGATGAGCAGGGCCCGGGTCGTCGGGCGGATGGCCCGGCGGACCTCGTCGGGGTCGCGCATGCGCACGAAGCTGGTGGTGATGCCCACGTTGGCCAGCAGACTCTCGTGCAGCCGGATGGTGCCGCTGTAGATGTCGTGGCCGGCCACGATGTGGTCGCCGGTCTTGAAGAGGAACGCGGTGGTGGTCAGGGCGGCCATGCCCGTGCACGTAGCCCAGGCGGCGATGCCGCCCTCCAGGGCCGCGAGGTTGTCGGCCAGGGCCTGCCGTGTCGGGTTGCCCGACCGCGTGTAGTCGAACCCCTTGTGCACGCCGACCCGCTCGAAGGCGAACGTCGAACTCGGATAGATCGGCGTAGTGACGGAGTTGAAGGCCGCGTCCTTGGCCACGCCCTGGTGGACGGCCAGAGTCTCCGGCCGCCAAGTCCCGGTGTCCCGCTGAGCCATGTCATGATCCCCTGCGCTGGTGCCTGCCCGATGCCCGTTATGCTAGGCCGCCCGCAGGGGAGAGTCAAACGCGGGCCGGAAGCCTGGGGCAAGCGGGTGCATGGCAGTTCCGGCGACGACAGTTGACTCCAGTTGTGTAGCATCTCCGTACCGCGACCGTCAGGGAGCGGCCCTCGGACGGGAACGCCAACCTCGCGAGGTCCGCTCCCTGACGGTCGCGGTACGGAACCGTCCTGGCCAGTCGAATCCAACATGCCGCTCAAACGGTCATGCACCTGCGGCGAGCCTGTAAGGCCCGTTCACGCCGCAGCGAACGACGAGAGTAGTTGTGTCAAGGCGGGCGACGGCATGAACGGTCCCTTCAGGACCGGCTTCGTGGCGTGATCCTCTTCCCAGGCCTTCGGCCTGGGCTGACAGAACGAGCCTTTCAGGCTCGAAGGGTCCTGTGTGCATCAGGCTCAAGGGTTCCGAGCGCAGCCGGCTGCCCCCTCGGCGGCATCAGCGTCAGCCGGCCACGGGAGTCAGCGTATAGACGCGGCCCATTTGGGAAGCACGTTTGATGTCGCCGCGGCGTAGGGCTTCGCGCACGTCGTCAAGTTTGTAAGCGTCGCCGAGGCTCAGGTATGGCGACCAGCCTTCCTCTGCGTCGATCAACGAAACCTCGACTTCGGCCACGTACCGCCCTTCGTGAACCAGTTTTGTATGCTGTCTGATGGTCATGTCCTTCTCTTCTGAAAAGCGTATCATCGAGCGGTAGCCACTGCAAGGTCGAGGGCGGTCACCTGTGCGGCGAGCCTGTAAGGCCCGTTCACGCCGCAGCGAACGACGAGAGTAGTTGTGTCAAGGCGGGCGACGGCATGAACGGTCCCTTCAGGACCGGCTTCGTGGCGTGATCCTCTTCCCAGGCCTTCGGCCTGGGCTGACAGAACGAGCCTTTCAGGCTCGAAGGGTCCTGTGTGCGGGGCGACGCTTCCTCATTGCGGCAGGCAGTCGGGATTGCCGGGGATGTTGGGACCGCTCATGCACATCCAGAACAGATTGATATCGCGGATGTCGAGGCCCGTGGCACCGTCCAGATCCACGTCCATGCAGGATGCGTCCGTCGGCGCGACGGCGGGGCCGGTAAGGCAGCTTTGCAGGAGCGCAAAATCATCCATATCCACGTCGCGGTCCTGATCGTAGTCTCCGGGGATCGCGGGCAACGTCACGGTCAGGTGGGCAACCGCCGAGGGGATCCCTCCGCCGCAGCCGCCGGTGACCACGCATCGGTAATCGCCTGCGTCGCTTTCCTGACAGTCAACAATCGTGAGCGTCGCGGTACCGACGCCGGTGATGTAACCGCCGTCGGTCAGATCGGCCCCATCCTTCTGCCATTGGTAGCTCAGGGCGCCTTCGCCGGTTGCCTCTACGGTGAAGTTCGCGGTTTCGCCGGCCAGAACGGTTTGGGTGTGGGGCTGGGCGGTGATGATGGTGGCGGCTTTGACGGTCAGGGCCGCCGCGTGAGAGACGTTGCTGCCGGCCGCATTGGTGACCACGCAGCGGTAGTCGGCACCATCGGCCGCGTCGGTGCTGGAGATGGTCAGTGTCGCGGTGGTGACTCCCGCATAATGCCCGCCGTTGTTCAGGTCCGTGCCATTCTTCTGCCAGCGGTAGGAGAGAGTGCCGCCCCCGGAGGCGGTCACTGCGAACTGTACGTGGGTTCCCGGGCAGACGGCGGTGGAGACGGGGTGCTGACTGATCATCGGCGGCGTGACATAGACCCACTTGACCGCGTCGGCATACATGCTGCCGCTGGCGTCGATGTTCAGGTTGCTGATATCGACCTGACCGGCGTTGATGCCCGCGTTGAACGGGTAGGTGCCCAGGGAAACCCACACATTGCCAGTGGCGGTCTGATCGACGTTGACATCGGTGGTGCCGCCGGCGCGGGTGATGCGGTGCAGGATCGGGTTTTGCCGGTTGACGCTGGCCGCCCACGTGGTGAACACTTCGTACTGTCCGGCGGCGGGAATGTCCGCTTTGAAAAGGGCATGCTTTTCGCCGGCGACGGAACGGTAGGTGCTGCCATAGCGCGCGCCGATACCCGACGTGGTGCCGGCGGCGCTGCTCTTGGCGGCGTTGGCCCAGGCTCCGGTCTCGCTGTAGTGGTCAAAGTTCTGCCCGCCGGTTCTGCTTTCGACCATGTATACGTTGGATACCACGGTGAGGCCGGCATTGTTGGAGGTGGCGCTGCCGACGGCATTGGAGACCACGCAGCGATAGTTGCCCGTGTCGGCACTATCGACGTTGGCGATCCACAGGGTGCTGGTATGGGCACCGGAGATATCGCCGCCGTCCTCGAGGTCGGCGCCATTCTTCTGCCACTGGTACGCCAGGGGGGCCTCTCCGGTGGCGGTGACGGTGAAGGTTGCGGTGCCGCCCAGGGGCATGGTGGTGTCGGCCGGCTGCGCGGTGATGTTGGGCGCCTGGGGGCCGCCGCCGTTGACCTGGACCTGCTTGATGCAGGTGGCTCCGAACCAGGTGACTCCCTCGCGGAGCATCCGCCAATCGGTGGTATAGGTGCCCGCGGTGAGCGGGGCGGTCAGGGTGAGGTTGAACGTCTGGGTGGTGTTGGGCCAGACCTCACCGCTGAGCGCGACCCGGGTGGTGCCGGTGAAGGGATCGCTTTCGCCCACCGCTCCAAGCTTGAAGCCTCTGGCACTGTTCCACAACACGCCGCGGTTTCGGAAGGTGATGCTGACGTTGTAACTCTGCCCGGCGGTCATGGTGGTCGGGATGGTATCGCTGACGTACTCGTCGGAATAGAAGTCGTAGGTTGGGGTTACGCCGCGGTACTGACAGACGCCCTTGTAGACCCCCCACATGGTGGTGGAGCGGAAGAAGTTGTCCTGAAGGTACAGGCCGTCGCGATCGCAGGTATCGTGGAAGCCGACTTCGATGAGGATGGCCGCCCGGTTGGGGATGCGGGTTTCGGCACTGCCGCCGGCGTCATCGACGATTCCGCGGTTACGCCAGGTGGTGTCACCGTAGTGCGTCCGAATAGCGCTGACCAGATTGTCGTTGACCGCCTGGGCAAGCTGTTTGCTGATCGTGCCCCAGGCGGCGTGCTCGCTGCTGCTGAGATCGTAGCCGGTGATGGTCCCGTTGGGGCAACCGGTTCCGGTGCAGTCGCCGGTATAGCCGTTGGTGTGCATGGCGATGTGCAGGTCGGTGTTGTCGTAGTCGGAGGCCAGCGGCCGGCTGCGGATGCTGTCGCTGCTTTCGCTGGAGCCGGTGCCCAGGTTGCAGTCGCCGGTCGAGCTGGCATAAACCGAGCAGGGATAGCCGAGGTGCTTGAGCCAGTAAGAGCCGGACATATACCACCACGGTTGGCCGGTGGGGTAATTGCCGTAGCTCTTGTCGATGCAGCGGTAATTCTTGGTGGTCGCTCCGTCCTGGCGCAGGTAGGTGTCCAGGATGGCGACGAGGTCGATGTTGTGCAGATCCTCGCGGGACAGCGGGGCACAGTAGATACCGCGTTCGTATCCCCAGCCGCTGCCGTTCCACACCAGGCCGTGGCCCGGGGACATCGAGATTTTGGCGCC
>CAZEEJ010000132.1:0-15986 GCA_964511155.1 uncultured Planctomycetales bacterium
GTCGCCGTGGGCCTCCCGCGGCCCGTTCCCATAAGCTGCGGGCGAGGCGAAGGTTGGCGAGCATGATTTTTGTGCCGGCCGCCGGCCGCCACCGTGTGGCGCGCTCGCTCTTGTTGCGTTGAAGCAACAGGTAATCCAGGCACGGCAGGTCTAAGCCTCGGGATACGGTATGGTTACCGGCCATGTGGCCGGAATCCAGCGATGTTGGCCTGACGCGACTCGATCAACTCCGCCTCCTCGCCTGCGTCGCCCACCGGCTGACGGAGGGACCAAGTCAACTTGTTGACGTGATGCGGGACCGAGTCAACTTGTTGATGGCAGCACCGAGTCAACTTGTTGATGGAGTCGGGTATCACTCCTGGTCCGCGACAATCTCCAGGTCCGGGCCGGGGGCCAGCAGGATCAGGGCGCCGGTGGCGTCGACGGCGTAGGCGTCGGACAGGAGCAGGCGGACGGTGCCGCGGCCGGGGGCGATGTCCAGACGCAGCGTGGCAACCACCCATTCGCCGGCCTCCGTCAGGCCGGGCGTCAGGCCGCCAAGCGCACCCGCCGTGACGAACAGCGAGCCCTCGGCTTCCTCTGAGTCCCCCGTCGCTTCCGCGGTATCGTCCATGGCCGGATCGCCTGTTTCCGCCGCGTCATCGGTCGTTTCCGCCGCATCATCCGTTGCCGCGGCCAAGTCGCCGGTCATCGTGGCCACGTCGCCGGCGGGCACCTCGATCGGGCCGGCCAGGGCGGATAACTCCAGCACGTCCGTCCACACCGCTACGACCGTCGCACCTTCAAGCTCGGCCGCGTCCGTGCCCAGGGCCATCGCCCCATCCGCGTGCACCGTGTACCACTCCATGATGCCGAAGTCGTACCAGCCGCCCGGTTCGCACTTGCTCACATCGGCCGAGCAGGCAACGTTGCCCTCGACCGTCCAGTCGGCCGTAGCCACGCTGACCGCCTTGGCCGCGTCCGCACCCAGCCGACCCGCGAACGCCCGCACCGGCCCGTCGGCCGCCAGGACCACGTCCACCCACACGCTCCCGCCCTCGGCCGGCAGCTTGATCGCGCTCTCGCCGGTCTCATGCTCGACCAGCCACGCCCAGCCGCTCACCGCCGAAAGCTCCGGCTGCGTCGGCTCGCCCAGCATCTCCGGCTCAATCCACGCTTTACCGCCCCTTTCCTCTTTGGGCCTACGCCGAACCTCAGCAATCACAGCCGGAAGTCAACCGAAAAGTAGAATGTCCCCTTGTCCAATCCCCTTTTCCAATCCCTTTTCCAATCCGGGACACCGACTATGCCTGAGGTGGTCGCCTTCTTCGCTGCACGGAGCAGCCCCAGAATAGTGCTACCATCATCGCCCCCGCCAGAGAGGGCTCAGGCACAATCTGAAATGTTAGATCCCCGAAGGCACTTGCACCGCTATCATTGTACTCGGTGCTGATAGAGTAGTAATATGAGAAGCTGTAGCTCAAGCCTGGCATCAATACGCCCGTTGGTGTTCCAACCAGATCGTTTACCTCGCCATCCATTCCCCCAACGAGGAAGTACTGATCTTGGACGTGTGTGCTCCGCTGAGTATTCCTAAAAACAAGAGACTGATTGGGGCCGATCAGCTCCAACCTCATCCCAACTCGATTCGAACCTTCTAGCTGGTAGCTTCCCGTAATAAGGTATCGCGCTGGCTCGGAGACGGTGAACCCTATGGTGCCGGAGCTGCCGGCGAAATCGTAATAGGGAAAGATCTCATCTCCGTCCCGCACGTGGCTGAAATCAAAGTTGAACACGAGCCCGTCCGCAGTGGCGTCAAAGTCATACACAGTCGTGCTCTGCGATTGACCTGCGACCACCGTCCTGCTGAGGTCAAATGGAAATGTGACGGCCTCCTCTACTGCCGCCATCAAGCCCGGACCATCGATGTAGTCTGCTGCAGCTGTCCGGACACGCCAACTGTCGACCAAGACGTCATTGGCGTCGAACGTCTCGATGCCGCCGTACACTTCTATCCCAGCAGCCAGGACTATCCAGCATGTTACCACTCGCCTCAATGTGCTATTCATCTCATTGCTCCTCGACAGGTTGGGCGCACAAAAGACATTCTACTTTTACACCTGCTCCTTGAGTGCAAACCATGGGCCGTGGCGGCATGGAACATCCGAGCCCGCCCGATGTGTGGCCTGATCCATGTCACAACCAGTGTCCGGGCAGACCGTTCGCGTGTCTCTTGACACTCTCGGGGCAAGCGGCGTGCCGCACGGCGGAGCGGCCTTTAAGGGAGCGCCAAGGCCATTGGAGACGCGGGCCAGTAGGGCATTGGTTGATTTCAACCACCCCCTGGTGGTTGAAATCAACCAATGCCGCCTGGCCGGCGGCCCGTGGTCCAGCCCGACTGGCGGCGCTCGCCACGCTCTTTGGGCACGACTTGGCCTCATCCTCATCACCCTTCCGGCGTGTTCAGAAAGTCGGCGACAGCCCGGCCGGCGTATCCTGAACGGCCGGCCTGCGGCCGTCCTCCACCCGGCACCGGCCGCCACGGGGGGCGGCCGCTACGGCTGGGGCTGGGGTTACCCCGCTTAACCAAGATCACCGCAGCAGCGCATATTCTCCCCTTTGCCCATCGCCACCCTGTCCCCCCGCCTCTTCACCCGGACTCAGCGCGGCAACATCCATCCCCCCATTTTTCCCAATCTTCACCTCGCCACACCACCAATGTACCCCGCTCCGGGTTGCGAGGCAAGAGCTATTTCCAGACTTTACAGAGTTTTCTTACGACCATTCGAGAGTCCTTCCCCCCGCCCGGCCATTTGCCGATCCGGCCCGCCCCGATCCTCCGCGGCCTCTGCGGTTCAGACCTCTTGGTTCTACCGCCGAGGTCGCCGAGGAACGCAGAGGTGAGGATCTCGACACCCTCAGCCGAGTTGACCAATGAACAATGAGGCATGGCCCCTTGTACGCCCCCATGCCATTGCCATGGTTCTGCCCCCTTTGGGCCCCGGTGATTTCCAGGTCCGGGCAGGGGGACGATCGGGTGACTATCATAAGGGACTGGCAGCCGGGCGGCGTTACAATACGGGCCGCAGGTTGCGCCAATGGGAGACGATTTGCATGGACTGGAAAGTCGCTTTCGATCAGGGTTTGTCCTACGAGGCCTTTCTCAAGGCGCACGGCACACCCGCACACCAGGGCCGCTGGGCGAGTGTCCACGACAGCGTCCGACTCAACGCAGAACAGGCCGCCCTGCTTGGCGGCTTCACCCGCCGGATGAACGTCCTTTGCCTGGCGGGGGCGTGGTGCGGCGACTGCGTTAATCAGTGTCCGGTTTTGCAGCGCTTCGCCGAGTCGTCCCCGAGAATCGACCTGCGCTTCCTCGACCGGGACAAGCATGCCGACCTGCAGGAGATGCTGTCGATGAATGGGGGCCATCGCGTCCCCGTGGTGGTGTTCCTGTCGGAGGACATGCAGGAGTGCGCCCGCTACGGCGACCGCACGCTCAGCCAGTACCGCCGATTGGCCTCCTCGCTGGCCGGAGCCGCCTGCCCGACGGGGATCGGTCAGGAGACCGATGTCCTGGCCGCGACCACCGCCGAGTGGCTCGCCGAATTCGAGCGCATCCAATGGATGCTCCGTCTGTCACCCCGCCTGCGTCAACGGCACAACGATTAAATCTGACACGAAAACCATGTGGAAGCGGGTAAAACCCCTACCTACAATGGCCCGCCCGCGGCGTGAGGCGCGTTGGCTTGATGGGCCGGCACCCAGGTACCGATCCGATCGATGAGGAACCGGATCATCCGGAAGCAGGAAGGGTAAAAGCTGCGAAACGCGGACCTCACCGCCCGGGACGCAGCCTGATTGCCTTCCGAGGGGGCCTTTTTCGTTTCGTTGGAATCGTGGGTGACGTTTCCCTTGGAATCGGGGGGGACGTTCAAGCGGAATCACCGCGGATACCCGCGGCGGGACCGCGGCGGTGGAATCATTGTTCACCTTGGGCTCGGGAGGTCCTGATGAAAGGCGGATTCATGCACCAGAAGAGATTAAGAGGATGTGTGAGAAGTGCGTGGCGTATCAGAGCCGCGACCGTAAGAAAGCGGTTCTTCCCGGCAGCGAGTGACCGCTCCCTCACGGTCGCGGCTCTGAAAAGGCAGCTCACACACTCTCGATGGGAGCCGATCAGACTTTCTTTCGCGGCCCGCACGCTCCTGGGGGCGGCGGCGGTGATGTGGATGCTGTGGGCGGGGCCGGTGTCCGCGGTGGCCCAGGGTCCGGTCGTGGCTTGGGGTTGGAATGTCGCGAATCAACTCAACGTCCCGTCGCAGCTTGCGGATGCGGTGGCCGTGGCCGCCGGCGAACGGCACAGTCTGGCGCTGAAAGCCGACGGAACCATCGTGGGGTGGGGAAGCAACAACTCGGGCCAGCTCAGCGTGCCGTCGCCGAACAGCGGCTTCGTCGCGGTGGCGGCCGGCGGAAGCCACAGCCTGGGCTTGCGGACCGACGGCTCGATCGTCGCCTGGGGGTTCAACGCCAACGGCCAGATCGATGTGCCCTCGCCGAACAGCGGTTTTATCACCATCGCGGCCGGCGCCCAGCACAGTCTGGGGCTGAAGACCGACGGTTCCATCGTCGCCTGGGGGAGCAATGTCGAGGGCCAACTGAACGTGCCCGCGCCCAACTCGGATTTCGTCGCCATCTCCGCCGGCCGATTCCACAGTGCCGGGCTCAAGTCCAACGGCTCGATCGTGACCTGGGGGCGCAACGACTGGGGGCAGCTCAACGTTCCATCGCCGAACAGCGGTTTCTCGGCGGTTTCGGCCGGCGGGTATCACACGGTTGGGTTAAAGACCGACGGTTCGATCGTGGGCTGGGGCAGGAACACCTACGGCCAGCTCGACGTGCTGTCGCCGAACAGTGGGTTCGTCGCCGTCATCGCGGGCGAAGATCACACCGTGGCTCTCAGGGCCGACGGTTCCATCGCCGCCTGGGGGGACAATGGTCTCGGTCAGACCAACGTGCCCTCGCCGAACAGCGCGTTCACCGTCATCGCCGCGGGCGATCACCACACACTGGCCATCCGCCCGGCCAAGGGGGCCTGCTGCCTGCCCAACGGCCACTGTCTGCAGACCCACGCGGTGGCCTGTGAGGATTGGCTCGGCGGGACCTGGCAGGGCGAGGGGACGGACTGCATCGCCGACGCGTGTCCGCTGGCGGAGGCCGGCGCGCTCGTCTCCTGGGGCGACGGTTCCTGGGGCCAGCACGGTCTGCCTTCACCAAACAGCAACTTCGTCGGCATCGCCTGTGGCTCGCTGCACAGTGTGGGGGTGAAGCGCGACGGCTCGGTGGCCGCGTGGGGAAACAATGATTTCGGTCAGCGAAACGTCCCGGGGCCGAACAACGGCTTCGTGGCCGTCGCCGCCGGCCAAAACAACGGCCTGGGCCTCAAGTTCGACGGCTCCATCACCGCGTGGGGCTGGAACAACTGGGGCCAGTCCAGCGTGCCCGCGCCGAACAGCGACTTCATCGCCGTCGCCGCAGGCAACATCCATACGCTGGCCCTCAAGTCCAACGGCACGATCGTGGCTTTCGGCAACAACGCCTTCGGGCAGCTCAACGTGCCCTGGCCCAACAGCGGGTTCACCGCGGTCGCGGCCAACTCGAATCACAGCCTGGGGCTCAAGAGCGACGGCTCGGTGATCGGCTGGGGCAGTAACAGCAGCGGGCAACTGAACGTGCCCGCGCCCAACAGCGACTTCGTCGCCATTGCGACCGGCAGCAACCACAGCCTGGGGCTCAAAAGCAACGGCTCGATCGTCGGTTGGGGCAGCAACGGTGAGGGAGAGCTCAACGTGCCCGCGCCGAACAGTGGGTTCGTGGCCATCGCGGCCGGCTCGTTGTTCAGCCTGGGCCTCAGGGCCGACGGCACCATCGTGGGCTGGGGCAGGAACTTCTCGGGGCAGGTCAACGTGCCCGCCCCGAACGAGCGTTACGCCGCGGTCGCGGCCGGCTCGGCCCACAGCCTGGCCATCCGTATGCCGCCGACGGGAGCGTGCTGCCTGCCCTCGGCGTCCGGGTGTTCGTCGATCTCGGAGGCCGACTGCACCGCTGCGGAGGGTGACTGGCTCGGCGCGAACGTCGCTTGCGGAGGCGACAGCGACGGCGATGGTGTGCCCGACGCCTGCGACGCCTGCCCGGATACGCTGATCGGTTTCCCCGTTGATGACGTGGGCTGTCCGCCGCCCGCGGGGGCCTGTTGCCTGCCCAACGGGTTCTGCATGGAGCTGATCGAGTTCGCCTGCGACGTAGCGGGTGGAAGCTTCTCAGGGGAGGAGACGGAGTGCGCCAGCGCCGGCTGCCCGGCGCCGGTGACCGGGCGCATCCTGGCCTGGGGATCCAATGCCAGCGGCGAGTTGAACGTGCCGCCGCCCAACGTCGATTTCGTCGCCGTCGCGGGCGGTGGTTCGCACAGCCTGGGCCTGAAAGCGGACGGCACCATCGCCGCGTGGGGAGAGAACCCCGATGGGCGGGGCGAACCGCCGTCACCGAACGAAGGTTTTGTAGCCATCGCCAGCGAGCTGTATCACAATCTGGCTTTGAAGGCGGACGGCTCGATTGTGGCCTGGGGATCGAACCAGGGCGGGCAAATCGATGTCCCTTCGCCCAACAGCCACTTCGTCCGTGTGGCGGCCGGCTGGTTCCACAGCCTCGGGCTCAAAGCCAACGGCCGGATCGTGGCCTGGGGCTCGAACAACGTCGGTCAGCTCGACGTGCCGGCGCCGAACGAAAACTTCGTGGCGGCCGCCGGGGGTTATGAGCACAGCCTGGGGCTCAAGGCGGACGGCTCGATCGTGGCCTGGGGGTACAACGGCTGGGGTCAGCTCAACGTGCCCTCGCCGAACAGCGGCTTCATCGCCATCGCCGCAGCGGCCGATCACAGCCTGGGGCTGAGGTCCGACGGCTCGATCGCGACGTGGGGCAGGAACTCCTCCGGCCAGCTCAACGTGCCGTCGCCCAACGCGGACTTCGTGGCCATCGCCGCGGGCACCGATCACAATCTGGGGCTCAAGGCCGACGGTACGCTCGTGGTCTGGGGCTTGAATAACCTCGGTCAGGCCAACGTGCCGCCGCCGAACCGGAACTACGTGGCCATCGACGGCGGCTACCGGCACAGCCTCGCCGTCCAGGTGCCGCCGACCGGGGCCTGTTGTCTGCCCGAGGCCCCGGGCTGCCTGGAGCTTTCCCAGGCCGCCTGTCAGGATGCGAACGGCACGTGGCAGGGGATCGATACGCTCTGCGGTCCCGACACCGACGGCGACGGCGTGCCCGAACCCTGCGACAACTGCCCGGAGGTCGCCAATCCCGATCAGACGGACACCGATGGCGACGGGCTGGGCGACGCGTGCGACCCCTGCCCGGCCGTGGCTATCCCCCACGGCTGGCAGTCCTCGACCCACCGCCGGCCGGGTAACGCGACCATCGCCAACTTGGCCAATGCCGACGACGCGATCGACAACGGTACCAACGTCGGCAGCGGCGTCGCGGCGGCGGTCAACTACCGCAATCCTCCCGGCAACGCCGGCAACCACCCCGGCGACATCAATCCCTTCGGGCTGCCCGGCTCCGATCAGAACGACTTCACCGTGCGTTCCCGCGGTTACCTTTACGTCCGTCAGGCGGGCTACTACCAGTTCCGCAATCACACCGATGACGGCTCCCGCCTGCGCCTGGACCTGGACGGCAGCGGCCAGTTCGATCCGGGTGAAACCATCATCGTCGACGACGTGCTCTCAGGGCCGCATGACGCCCTCAGCGACGTGGTCTTCCTGGAGCCCGGCGAGTACCTGATCGAGCACGTCTGGTTCGAGCAGGGCGGTGGCGCAGAGGGCGAATGCGACATCCGCCTGGATGACGGGCCGTTCCTGCTCTTCGGCAACGCGCAGACCGCCGGGGCTTCAGCCTATGCCCTGTACGGCGTATCCGTCGCGACCATCGCCGGGGTTTACGATCCCACGGATTCCGACGGCGACGGTGTGGCTGACGCCTGTGACCTCTGCCCGGACACGCTGCCAGGAACGCCGATCGATGGCGACGGCTGCCCATTGTCCGTTGGTGCCTGTTGCCTGCCGAACGGCTTCTGCATCGAGACCACGGAGCCGGCCTGCGGGTGGGTGGATGGAACCTGGCAGGGGGCGGCGAGCACCTGCGGCGCGGCGGTCTGCCCGGCGGGTGAACGCGGCTCGATCGTGACCTGGGGCCGTAACGAATTCGGCCAGCTCAACGTCCCCGCGCCGAATGAAGACTTCGTCGGCGTCGGCGGCGGTCGCTGGCACGGCGCCGGGCTCAAGGCTGATGGATCGATCGTTGCCTGGGGCAACAACGACTACGGTCAGCACAATATCCCTTCGCCCAACAGCGGCTTCGTCGCGCTGGCTCAGACCCTGGGCAGTCATTGTCTGGCCCTGCGCGCCGATGGATCGGTGGCCTCGTGGGGGGCGAGCGACCTGGGACAGGCCGAGGTGCCGGCGAACAACAGCGGATTCATCAAAGTGGCGCGCGGCCGGCAGCACGGCTTGGCGCTGCGGGTCAACGGCGAGATCGTGGGCTGGGGCAGAAACACGGAAGGGCAACTGAACGTGCCCGCGCCCAACAGAGGCTTTGTCGACATGGCCGGTGGCGAGTTCTTCAGCCTCGGGCTGAAAGCCGACGGCTCGATTGTCGGGTGGGGAGCGAACGGTTCCGGGCAGCTCAATGTGCCGGCGCCGAACAGCAACTTCATCGCGGTTGCCGCAGGCGCGGACTACAGCCTGGGACTGAAGGCCGACGGCTCAATCGTGGCCTGGGGCTCCAATGCCCAGGGACAGCGGGACGTGCCCGCGCCGAACGCCGACTTTGTCGCGGTCTCCGCCGGATGGCGTTTCAGTATGGGCCGCAAATCGGACGGGACGATCGTCGCCTGGGGCCAGAACAATTTCGGCCAGTCCACGGTGCCGTCGCCGAACAGTGACTACCTGCTGCTCGGCGGAGGCGGTGAACACTACGGGCTCGCCTTGCGTTCGCCCCGCGGTGCATGCTGTCTGCCTGCGTCGCCATGGTGCGGCGAAGTGACCGAGGACGCTTGCGCGAATGCGGACGGTACGTGGTCCGGCGCCGACGTGCCCTGCGGTCCCGACACCGACGGCGACGGCGTGCCGGATGCCTGCGACGGTTGCCCGGATGACGCGAACAAGACCGAGCCCGGCGCGTGCGGTTGCGGTTCGCCCGATATCGATTCGGACGGCGACGGGGTGCTGGACTGCGACGACCTCTGTCCCGGCACACCCATGGGCACTCCCGTTGATGTCGACGGCTGTCCGTTGCCGACCGGCGCGTGTTGCCTGCCCAACGGGCTGTGCATGGAGCTGTATGAACCCGGTTGCGCACTCGTCGGGGGCACCTTCCAGGGGCCGGGCGTCTCCTGTGGCGTTGCCAGTTGCCCGCCGGGCGTCAGCGGTTCGATCGTCGCCTGGGGACGGGCTTCGTTCGGTCAACTCAACGTGCCGCCGCCCAACAGCGGGTTCGTGGCGGTCGACGGCGGGGCCAGCCACGGGATTGCGCTGCGGACCGACGGCACGCTCGCGGCGTGGGGCGACAACAACTCCGGCCAAACGAACCTGCCCTCGCCAAACAGCGGCTTTGTGGCCGTTGCGGCCGGTGCGGCCCACAGTGTGGGACTCAAGGCGGACGGCTCACTTCGGGCCTGGGGATCGAGCTGGGCCGGTCAAACTGACCTGCCCTCGCCGAATAACGGCTTCGTGGCCGTGTCGGCGGGCCAGGGCCATAACCTGGGCCTGAAAGCCGACGGCTCGATCGTCGGGTGGGGTGCCGGGGCGACGCATGCCGGGCATCCGGATTACGGGCAGATCATCGTGCCCTCGCCTAACAGCGGTTTCGTGGCCGTTGCGGCGGGGGCGTGGCACAGTCTGGCCCTGCGGTCCGACGGCACCATCGCGGCGTTCGGGAGCAATCAGAACGGTCAGCTCAACGTGCCCGCGCCGAACAGCGACTTCGTGGCCATCGCCGCCGGCTACTGGCATAGCATGGGCCTCAAAGCCGACGGCTCGATCGTGGCGTGGGGCGCGGGGGCCTGTGAGGCAGCGGGAGGCGACAACTACGGCCAGTCCTGCGTGCCCGCACCGAACAGCGATTTCGTGGCCATCGGGGTCGGCGGGTGGCACAGCCTGGGCCTCAAGGCCGACGGCTCCATCGTGGCGTTCGGTCGAAACCAGTACGGCCAGATCAACGTGCCAGCGCCGAACACCCGCTTTTTCCTCGTCGCCGGCGGATGGGACCACAGCTACGCCGTTCAGACGCCGCCTTTGGGGGCCTGCTGTCTTCCGGAGGCGCCGTGGTGTATCGAGGAGCAACCGCCGGCCGAATGCACCAGCGCGGGCGGCACATGGGCCGGACCGGGCACCACGTGCGAAACCGACGCCGACGGTGACGGCGTGCCGGATTTCTGCGATAACTGCCCGACGGTCTACAACCCCGATCAACTCGACAGCGATGCAAGCTGGAGTACGCTCTCTCCGGTCGCGATCTGGCTGCTGGACGAGGGCAGTGGCACGGTGGCCGCGGATTCGGTCGGCAACCACCATGGTGCGCTGGCCGGCGGCGCGGGCTGGACCGCGGGGCAATCGGGGACCGCTGTTTCGCTGAACGGGGCCAGCGGCCGTGTGGCGATTCCCAATGACGCGGCGCTGAACTTCTCCGCGGGCAGCGACTTCACCGTCACGGTCTGGGCCAACGTGGCCGCGGCCCAACTGGACATCGCGGCGAACGATAACGCGATCGTCGAAAAATGGAGCGGCGTTGGCGGTTATCCGTATGTGATCCGCTACCTCAATCAGACCAGCGGCGGGAATGCCGGCCGGGTGGTCGCGATCCGCTACGACGGCAATACGGCGGCATCGGTCACTTCGCAGTCCACCATCAGCGGCGGCTGGCACCACATCGCGTTCGTCCGCGACGCAGGGACGCTCCGTCTGTACATCGACGGCGTGGAGGAGGCCTCGGCGACGGATACGACCAGCGGAGATACCACCAATAGCTCGCCTCTCTACCTGGGCAGCCGGGGCGGCGCCACCAACTTCCTCACCGGCGCCATCGACGGAGTGGGCGTGTTCGGCAGAGCGCTGAGCGGGTCTGAAATCCTGCTGATGGTGACCGAGGGATCGTACCCGCCGGATGGCATCGGTGACGCCTGCGACAACTGCCCGGCGGTATACAATCCAGATCAACTCGACACCGACGGCGACGGCGTGGGCGATGCCTGCGACGGGTGCCCGAATGATCCCGGCAAAACCGAGCCCGGCGCCTGCGGCTGTGGCGAGCCGGATAGCGATTCGGACGGCGACGGCGTACCGGATTGCAGCGACCTCTGCCCGGGAACCGTCCCCGGCTCGCCGGTCGATGCCGACGGCTGCCCGCCGCTGATCTCCGGCGACTTCGACCGCGACGGCGACGTGGACGGCGACGATTTCGCGGCCTTCGAGGATTGCTTCTCCGGCGCCGCGGTACTCCACGAGGCGGGCTGCGAGGGCAAGGACTTCGACGGTGACGGCGACGTCGACCCGCGCGACTTTGGCCTCTTCCAACGGTGCTACAGCGGCGAAGACAATCCCGGCGATCCGAACTGCGCCGACTGACCGCCGCGTCGATCCGCGACCGCGCATCAGGACAAAATGGGGACAGGCTCCGCCCCAGCAACGCCTGATGAAGCGAGCATTCTCGGATGCGGGCCAAGTTCAGGGCCTGCGGCACATCACCTCAGCGGTGCCTGTCCCCATTTTGCCCCGCGGCTGGTGAGTTGCGTCCTTTTGTTTTTGACTCTGAGCCACCGTAGCATGGCGACTGGAAGCGGGTATGGACGCTCCGGCCTTACGGCGGGCTCCACCGTTTCCGGTCATGATGCGCTGTGCCCTACGGGAAGGACATGCCGCTGTGTTGCTGAGTGCGCTGCACTACGATTTGCCGCCGGAACGCATCGCTCAAGTCCCGGCCCAGCGACGCGACGCGAGCCGCCTGCTGGTGCTGGATCGCCGTACGGGAAAGCGGCGGCACGAGCGTTTCGATCGGCTGGCGGAGCTGTTGCCGCCCGGAGCGTTGCTGATTCTCAACGACACGCGGGTGTTGCCCGCGCGGCTGACCCTGCGGCGGCGTACCGGGGGACGCGTGGAAGCGCTCTTCCTGCGCAGCGATGCCCAGGGTTCCTGGGAAGTGATGCTCACCGGCTCGGCCCGGCTGCGGGTGGGCGAGGAACTGCTGCTGGACAGCGGGCTCGTGACCGAAACGGCGGATGGGGGGGGCGCCTCCTCTGGAGGTGGGGGAGCGATCGAGTCGCCGTGCGAGGCTCGATCCCTTCACGGCATTCCCTCGTCTGCGGCAATCGCTCCCCCAGGTCCAGAGGACCTGGGCCACCCGAGCGAGCGCCTGGAGGCTTACGGACCCCCGGGAAGCTCGCCGTACGCATTGCGGTTGAAGGAACGGGTTGAGGCGGGCGTCTGGCGGGCTGTGCCGGAGCCTGCCGTCGAGCCGGTTGAACTGCTGAATCGCTACGGGCGCACGCCGCTGCCTCCGTACATCGCCCGTGACGGGGCCACTTCGGTCGAGCAGGCGGCCGTCGATGCCGACCGCTACCAGACGATCTATGCCCGCTCCGGCGGAGCGGTTGCCGCACCCACGGCCGGGCTGCACTTTACGCCGGAGGTGTTCGCCAGTCTGCGGGCCGTGGGTATCGAGACCGCGTATGTGACGTTGCACGTCGGTGTGGGGACGTTCGCCCCCATCCGTTGCGCGGACTTGCGTGAACACGTGATGCACGCGGAGTGGTACGATTTGCCCGCCGCGACCGCCGCCGCGGTGAACGCCGCGCGCGCCGCCGGTCGGCCGATCATCGCCGTGGGCACGACCAGCGCCCGGGTCCTCGAAAGCTGCGCGGATGACGCCGGTGCCGTGACCGGCGGCAGCGGATGGACCCGGTTGTTCATCTATCCGCCGTACGGCTTCCGGGCGGTCGACGGGATGCTCACCAACTTCCATTTGCCCGGCAGCACGCTGTTGGCGATGATCTTTGCCCTGGCCGGCCGGGATGCGGTCCTGGCGGCCTACAATGAGGCGGTGGCACGCGAATATCGGTTCTACAGCTACGGCGACGCGATGCTGATTGTTTGAGAGGTTGTAGCGGCCGCCACGGGGGGCGGCCGCTACTGAGGGTTGTGTAGCATGAAGGCGCGAGAACTCACCAACATGGGTTACCCGGCCGGTCCGATTCTGGGCATGGCCCGAGCGGCGGCGGGTAACGCCCGCATGGCCGGCCGGACGACACGGCAGGTTCGCGCGGACCTTGCCTTATTGCTGGGCGAGCCAGAGCGGTTCGCTGACGATCCTCACTTCGGTAAGCTGGCCGCCGCCGTTTCGGAGGCGGGCTTGGCCAAGCGAGCCTCGCGCGCGGCGACGGTGCCCGACGATCATTCGCCTGAGCCCGGCGGCCGAGGCGGGGCTCGCGGCGAATACCGGGCGCCGACCGAGTACCGCTGGAACGAGTCGCTGCAGTACCGCGTCTGGGGCGAGGATATCGATCCCGCCGCCCACGATCAGATGCGCAACGCTTGCCGCCTGCCCATCTCCGTCGCCGGGGCCCTGATGCCCGACGCCCACGTGGGCTACGGTCTGCCCATCGGCGGCGTGCTGGCGACCGACAATGCCGTGATTCCCTATGCCGTGGGCGTGGACATCGCCTGCCGCATGATGATGACCGTGTTCGACCTCCCGCCGGAGCGGCTGGCCGAGGACGAACACCGCTTCCAGACCATCATCGAGGACAACACGCGGTTCGGCGTCGGGGCGGAATGGAAGCCGCGACGGCAGCACCCGGTGATGGACGAGAACTGGAACGTCACCCCGGTGACCGCCCGGCTCAAGGACCTCGCCCATCGGCAACTCGGTTCCAGCGGCTCGGGCAACCATTTCGTCGAGTTCGGCGAGCTGGTTCTCGATGAAGCTGTTCACGGTACGCCGCCCGGGCGATACCTCGCGGTCCTCTCGCACAGCGGCAGCCGCGGGCCGGGCAACAAGATCGCGATGCACTACAGCAAGTGGGCCATGAGCCGCCATGGACGCATGCCGCGCGACCTGCGGCACCTGGCCTGGCTGGAGTTGGATCGCGACGGCGAGGAGTACTGGGCGGCGATGGAGCTGATGGGGCGTTATGCCTCCGCCAACCACCACGTGATCCATCGCCAGATCGCCGCCGCGGTGGGCGACCCCGTCCTGCTCCAGGTCGAGAACCACCACAACTTCGCCTGGCGCGAGGTGCACAACGGCCGCGAGGTCATCGTGCACCGCAAGGGGGCAACGCCGGCGTCGGCGGGCGTGCTGGGCATCATCCCCGGCTCGATGGCCGCCCCGGCGTACCTCGTCGAAGGCCGGGGCGATCCCGCCTCGCTGCACTCTGCCTCGCACGGTGCCGGCCGCCGGCTCTCGCGCAGCGCCGCCTTCAAGCAGATCCGCTGGCCCGAGGTCAAACGCTACCTCGCCGAACGCGGCGTCACCCTCCTGTCCGCCGGACTCGACGAGGCCCCGTGGGTCTACAAGGACATCGATGCGGTCATGGCCGCCCAAGAGGCCCTCGTCCGCCCGCTCGCCCGCTTCATGCCCCGCCTCGTCAAAATGTCCCCCGCCGGCGAACGCCCCGAGGATTGAACAGCTCCGTTACACCTGATTCCCCTCCCGGTGTGCTGAGGAGTTTGGCGTTTGCGAGGCCGGACCATACAATGCAATAGTAGCTTCATGGAGACTGCCTATGCGATCCATTCGCGTCGACGCTGTTGCACAGAAGGACGGGGAGGTGCACCTCAGCGACCTGCCCTGCCGCAAGGGAGATCGCGTGGAAGCGGTGGTCTCTTTTCCCGACTCCGCTGACGTGACCGCCCGCCAAGCTGCCCGACAGCGCTTCCTCGCCCGCGCCAACGCCTCGCGGTTCCGTTCCACCGGTCAGTATCCCTCGCGGGACGAACTCCGATAACCGAACTGCCGTACTTTCCTGATTGGCTGGCTCTTCATGCCCTGGCATCAGCCAGCCGACAAACATTGCAGGCCGACTACATACCCAGTCCCCGTCAAGGAGCCTGTCGTGAGCAAGAAAAACATCTGTAAATGCATCGGGATCCTGACCTCCGGCGGTGACTGCCCCGGCCTGAACGCCGCTATTCGGGCGGTGGCCCGTGCCGCGGCTCGGCAGGGCATGACCGTCATCGGTATCCGCGACGGCTTCCGCGGCCTCGTCGAGCGACGCGCCGGCATCCTGCACCCCTCCGACGTCTCCGGCATCCTGACGCTCGGTGGCACCGTGCTGGGTACCAGCCGCGACAAGCCCAACAAAATGCCCATGGGCCAAGCCGGCAAGCTCGACATGACCGCCGCCGCCCTGGCGAATTTCGAGGCCCTGCATCTGGATTGCCTGGTCTGTCTCGGCGGCGGGGGCACGCAGAAAAACGCGCTGCACCTGGCACGGGAAGGGGACATCAACGTCGTCACCCTGCCCAAGACCATCGACAACGACGTGGCCGGTACGGACATCACCTTCGGGTTCTATACCGCACTGCTCACCGCTACGGAAGCCATCGACCGGCTCCACAGCACGGCCGAAAGCCACCACCGCGTCATGGTCGTCGAGATCATGGGCCACCGGGCGGGCTGGCTGACGCTGGCCGCGGGCGTGGCCGGCGGGGCGGATGTGATCCTCATCCCTGAAATCGCCTACGACGCCAAGGGGGTCGCGGCCAGCCTGAAAGAGCGCGTCCGGTCGGGCAAGCTCTTCAGCATCGTGGCTGTCGCGGAAGGGGCCGTCACCAGAGAAGAGGCCGAGCACCGGCGCGCGTGCGACGAAGAGAATGCCGCGGACAAGAAGCGTAAGAAGCAGGACAAGGACAGGCCCAAGGACAAGAAAGGGAAAGCCCGCAAGCACAAGG
>CAZEEJ010000133.1:0-15941 GCA_964511155.1 uncultured Planctomycetales bacterium
AGGCCACCTTGCGCGAGTCCGGGCTCCATGAATAAGCCGTCTCATTGATGCCATCCCCACCGTCCCAGTCAACCCACTTGAGATCGAACGTCCGCGTCGTCTGCTCATGGTGCAAAACCAAGTTCGATCGCCCTATCCGCATGAGCCATCCATGGCCATCCGGAGAGAGCTGTACGCTTCTCACTGATCGCTCTCCGCCTTTCACCCCTGTCCGAACCGCTTCCGGGAAAGCTGTCGTGGTGCGTTGGCCCTTGCGCTTCCGGACCAGCGAGTCAGCGGTCTTGCGGTCGACTGTAATCAATGAGTCGCCCAACGAGGTCCAGTACAAACCCAGTGCCGAGCTCTTCTCCTCCAGCACAGCCAATTCGCAGCGCTGCGCGGTCGCCGGATCATACGCAGTCAGGGTGAGCTTGGCGTACATCTGATTATCGCGCCGCGACCACACCGCCCGCTCGAGCACGGTCAACACTTCGGTCGCTGAGGCCTCGTCATCCGCGACAACATCACCTGAGGCCAAAGGAACGAGTAAGGCGAGAAGGAGAAGTGCCAGGCCTGACGACAACATCGCGTTGATTGGTCTCATGCGATCCATTCCTATTCTCCTGAAGCATTTCTTCGCCACACCTTCAGCCGTGCATACAGGTCGAGCCACTCCTCCAGGCTGGATGCTCCCTGGATGATGTGGTTCTGCTCCTGAGGGATCCACGCATGGGACCACATCATGCTATAGTAGCCTTCCGGGTTTTCCCTACGAAAGACCCCACTCATGGTGTCGCCGGCATGAGTCCAAAGCAACGAGCCAGGCCCATTCTGGATTGCGACACAAACGTGTATACTCTGCATGTTGGTGGGTACGGAAGAACCCGCTGGGTAATAACCAAGTTGTATGATGTCGCCTCGCTGAATCTGCATCTGCTCGAATTGCTGCCAGGTTTTCACGCCATCAACAACCGAATGTCCGATCAATCCGGTAGTTTGATTCCAGCCTGCATGGTTTCCAATGGTAGCATGACTTACTGAGGCACCACAGGTCAAAGAAAGACCGGCAACGCATGAGTCATCGGCAAGCTGGAGGCCTGGAGTTGTGCCTCCGGTACAGGGGAGATGGTCGGCAGCCCCCGCCAGGGCTGGCGGATTTGGTGAGCATCGCTTGCCCGTGTGAAAATTCCACAGATCCCTGTCCAAATGGCCCTCAAAAACCCAGACCTCCACCTGCTTGGCACAGCCGGTGTCCTCCTCACCATGCATGGCGGTGAACCGGATTGGGGCGTAGTACGGATCGGCGGGAGGCGTGTGGTCTGGATTCGTACTGTTCGTGGGATCGAGGGTGCCCAATTCAGGTATCATCTCCCACAGCGGGGTGACAATGCCCGGGCGGACTTGCCCCGCTACCCAAGCAAGCGCTTTGTTGGCCAGTTCGCCAAGCGCGGTGATCACCACGGCGTCGCGGGATTGGCGGTAGCAGCCGCCCGCTATCACAAAGGTTTCCTCAAGAGCCCCTCCCTGGGCCACCGTCTTCGGGTCCTTCGGCCACATGATCTCGGCGTCTACCACCCAGATGGTGAACAAGCGTTCCACGTCGGGATCGCGGAGGTTCGGCACCTTCTTGGCGGGGCACTTCTGGCACGCCTCGCAGTTCTCCGTGCCGTCCGGGCACACGCAGGGATTGCAGCGGACGGGGGCCGGGATCGTATCGTTAGCAAAGACTGCCTTGAGCGTATAGGTACCCGGCTCCGTCACGTCGGGGGGATCGCCGACGAACTCCCAGTAAACGCTAATCCACTGGTCGCTGATGGTGTACCAGTCGCTCTCGGCGGGTTGGCATTCGCATCTTCCGTCCATCGGGCTAATTTCGCAGGTCCACTCATGGTCCTTTCGGAGATCCTCATCGTACACCAAGTGCGCAACGCCAAAGTAGGCCGCCCACTCCTCGGGCGTCAACACGGGAGTCGACGACTCTTTGCATACCGTCGCCCAGTCGTAACACTCCCAGCCCTGCGAGCTTTTCCACGCGTTCATTCCTCGCGAGCCCCCCCCCCGCGGCGGCGGGGATGGGCCGCCCGCCTGACCTGTCACGGCCCCAGCGCAGCCCGCAGGCCGGCAGCCCCGGCCCGCTGAGGCCCGGGCAGGCGACGTTCGCGTTTCGACTCCCCTCAGGCTTCACTCGTCTTCGTTTTCGAGCACAATCCGATGGGCGATGCGAAGTTTGCCGGCCAGGTCCTTCTTCTTATCCTTGTCGCACCGCGCGATCATCGCCTGAAAGACCGCGTCGACGTATTTGTCCTCATCGAAGGTGGCCCCTCGCCGACGGCTGCCCATGTCATAGGCCCCATCGAACGCCAGCCGGTGCTCGCGATCCACGATTCCGTTCAGGTAGGCCGTGTCCTCCGATGAAAGCTCGAGCTCGGTGATGAGCGCCTTCATGTCGGCCAGCACCTGCTTGTCGTCAGAGCCGCGATTGTGCAACCTCCAGCCCGTCAGCAGAATGATGACCACCACGATCCCCGCTGCCTTACGCATGTTGGTTCCTCCTTAAAATGGGACTTGGCGGGATTCTACATCCCAGGTTTCAGGTACGCAACCTACCGGCTGGTAGTAGCGTCAATCTTCATGGAGGTGAGGCCCCGTTATATTCTGCAACGCCCGGGAACCCCCCGACCCCCGACCCCCAACCCCCGATCCCCAACCCCCGACCCTCGACCCCCGACCCCCGACCCCCGATCCCCGGCCCCCGATCCCGGCTAGTGGAACTTTTGGCCTTGGGCAGCGTCTTAGAGCTATGAACGGCCGGCCGCGCTCCCTCGGTGGGCATTGCTTGGTTCCGGCCGGACCCTGTCTACGGAGAAACACCCATGTCGCGAGCACCCCTGGCACTCGGCGGCGCGTTACTGGCCTTGCTGGCCTTGAGCGGAGCGGGGCGTACGTACACGCTCACCGATGTGCCGGCGGAACGGCAGGATCATCACGGCCAGGAGGCCCAGGTGCCCGGCACCGTCGCTCACTGGCGGTTCGCAGGCCCCATCGGGTCGGTCCCTGCGGATGGCACCGTCATCGCGGAGCTGACAGGACGATTCCCGGGCGCCGTCTTCGGCGGACCCATCTATCGCCGGGTCGGGGATCACGTCGGCCTGGAGTTCACCGGGCTGGACGATCGCATCGCGGTTCCGTTCGCACCGGAGTTCACGCTGGGCGACGGCATGACCCTCGAGGCCGTCATCCGCTACGACGGCCCCGTACCCGGCACGCTCGATCAGCAGCAGATCCTCTTCTGGGGCGACGACCAGCCCGGAATGGACCCGTGGTTCCTGGCCGTCTCCAACGAGGGGTACCTCATGTTCCACCTCTGTGGCGATGCGGGGAACAGAAAGGTTCAACTGCTCTCCCCCGAGCAGCTCCCCACCGGCAGGCTCGTTCACGTTGCCGGTACGCTCGATGGCCGCAACCATCAGATGCGTCTCTACTGTGACGGCAAATGCGTCGGCTCGGTCGTGACCGACCTTCGACCGATGACTCAGGTCCGATCGTCCGCCGATCCAACCTCCCGAGACGGCTTCAGCGTCGGCATCGGCAATATCCAGAGCGCCTCGTATCACGAGGGATTCAACGGCCTGATCTGCGAAGCCCGCATCGCCAGCCGGGCCCTCAACCCCGACGAAATGCTCATGGCTCCGCAGCGGCAAGCCAAGGCGAAGCGGTCGCCGAATACCGCACGTTGATGCGGTGTGCGCTCAAGCCCACTCAGCCGATCGGCTTATTGCATCTGGGCGTAACTCGCCAGCCGCGTACGCGAGGATGCCGACATCGGGGCGAAATGGGGACTGGCTCCGCCCCAGTGATTCGTGATAAAAGAAGCATCCTCGGATGCGCGCCACGTTGAGGGCCCGTGGCAAATCGCTCCAGCGGTGCCTGTCCCCCTTTCGCCCCGGGGGAGGCGAGTTACGCCCGTTACATTTGATGATATGCTTCCCGCAGGATCTCGATGTTTCTGGGATTGTGCTCGTGGTTCAGGTCGACCAGCGTCGTCTCGGCATCCGCCCGCGCATACCCGTAGAAACCGAACCGGGCAGGATCCAGCTTCCGCCACACCGATGCGTCGTGCCCCGCCCAGCCGCAGAGATTCTGCACGATCAGCGTGTTCGGGCCGACGCGGGTCTTCAGCCAGTCGAGATGTTCCAGCTCGTGAGACTCATTGAGAATCCAGTCCGCCTCGGTAAGCACCGGCTGGCCTTCCCATAGCGGATACTCCTGTTTCAGGAATGGATGATTGGTCCAGATGACCGCGGGTCGCGTGGCCCGCGTCGCCCAGCGGAGGTGTCGCCAGCATCGCTCCATGGCGCGACGATCGAACTCCAGGATCGCAGCGGCAGATGGGTCCCCGCCGGCTGGGAACCGCTCGCCCAGCAGTTCCTTCCACATCTGCTTCTCGCATTCCAGCCAGCGCTGGTGTCGCGTCGGGCGAATCCAGTCCACCATGAAGCCGTCGACGTTTGTCTTTCGCAAGGCGTCCTCGACCGAGCGGCAGAAGTAATCGAGGTACTCCAGCGTGAAGGGCACGTTGACGTTGCCGCGGTCCTCGATGTGGGCCATGTCCGTGTGCCGATCCTCCCAGTACGGGTTCGAGCCGGCACAGAAATACCCCATGACCAGCATGTTGGCCTCGTGGCCCAGTTCCACGACCTTCCCCAGAAAGTCCGGGTGCTTGAGTCCGGGGGTCACCGGGGCCACACCGCTGGGATACCACGCGTACCCGTTGTAGGAGACGCAGAAGGTCTGAATCGTGTTGCACCCGAGTTCCCGGTACCAGCGCACGTGTTCCTGGGGATCGGCCTGGGCGAACAGCCCGGGCGGCGCCACCCCCTTGGGGCTCTCCGGCGTGGGCCGCGGCGCCCAGTTGAAGTCGATGCAGAATGCCTTGATCGGCCGGCCCTCGAACCCACGCCGGCCCCGGCTGGCCTGGGTCGCGGGTGGCCCCGCCTTCACTCCGCGCGGCAGCAGCGCCGCACCCGCCATCACCGCCGTCCCCACCAGAACCTGCCGGCGGTTCAACGCGTCGCCGTTCCTCCTGTTCGCCAAGACCATCGCCTCCTCCCAGCCGAACGCGATCCATCGCCGTCACCTCAGCCTTCAGCCCTCCTTCAGCCTTCAGCCTTCAGCCTTCAGCCTTTGGCCTTCAGCCTTCCTCCTTCAGCCTTTAGCCTTCAGCCTTTAGCCTTCTTCCTTCGATACCGGGCTTCCAGCTCGGCCAAGGGCTTCTTATTGGCAATCTGGTCCGTCGCGTTCATGCGGTCGATGATCAGGCGGCCGTCGAGGTGGTCGGTTTCATGTTGCCAAATGCGGGCGGGCAGGTCTTCCCCTTCGAGGGCAAACGGCTGGCCGGTCACGTCGAAGGCTTGCACGCGGCAAATCCTCGCCCGGCGGACCTGCACGTGCACCTCGGGGATCGACAGGCAGCCTTCCTCGGCCTCGACCGAGCCGGCCAAGTCCGACAGCACGGGATTGACGAACACCCGGTCGTCGCCCGGCTCGCCGGTCGGGTTGGCCACGAAGAGTCGCCGGCAGACGCCCACCTGAGGGCCGGCCAAACCCACGCCATGCCCCGCGTGCATCAGCTCCAGCATTCGCTGGGCCAGTTCCGCCAGGGCGTCGTCGAACACCGTGATCGGCTCGCACTTCTTTCGCAGGCAGGGGTCGGGGTACAGAACGATCCGCGTGGGCAGGGTCTCGACGAGCATCGGTGATACATCCTGAGTCGCGTCCGGTCCCCGGCCGCACCACGCGCCGCCCGGCGGGACTTACCCGCCATTGTAGCTCACAGCGTGCGGTTTTTCCCCTCCCGGGCAGCGGGTGGCCCATCCATCGCAACGCGATGGGTGGGCTGACGATGATGCGGATGCGAGAAGGCTCCCTGCTAAGACGGGCTTTCCCACGCGTTCGGTCATCGTGAGCCCCCCCCGCCGCGGCGGGGATGGGCCACCCGCCCAGGCTGTCACCGCCCCGACGTGCCTTTGAGCTTTTGTGCCCTTGTCCCTTGTCCCTTGTGCCTCTGTGCCTCTGTGCCTTTGTCCCTTGTGCCTCTGTGCCCTTGTGCCTTATCCGCCTTCGTGCGTCCAGCGGCGGGGTTGACCCTGTAACCACAGGGGGTTACGATACCGGTCAGGATTATTCCTCGCCCCCAACCTCCGGCGGCAGCGGCCGACGCCGGGCCCTCTGCGGCCAGGCAGCCTGGGTTCGCCTCGTCGGGGGGACATGCAACCGGACCAACGAGGCCCATGGCTCAGAAAAGCGATAACTCCAGCGGCGAAGGTCACGCCGGCCGGCCCCACTTCAGCGACGTCGAGATCGCCAAGGCCCGCAGTTGGTTCACCAAGGGCCAGGGGTTGGCAGCCAAGAAAAACTACGACTACGCGATCGAAAGCTACATCTCCGGGCTCAATTTCTGGCCGGAAGCCGTAGACGAGGGGCATAAGCCGTGTCGGGCCGCCGCCCTCTTCCGGGGCTCGAAAAAAGCCTCCTTCGCCGACGGCTACAAGTACAAGATCACCGACAAAGACCCCAAAAAGGCCATGCTCAACGCCGAGATGCTCCTGTCCAAGGACCCGAACAACGTCGGCTACATGGAGGCGGTGTTCAAGAACGCCGCCCGGGCGGGGTTCGACCAGACGGTCATGTGGATGGGGGAACTCCTGGCCGACGCCGCCGTACGCGAGACGAAACCCAACCCGGAGCGGTTCATCCTGCTACGCAAGGTGTACGAGGAAGTGGGCGACCGCAACGAGCGGGATACCCCCGAACTGTCCATTCAGGCCTTCGAGCGGGCGGTCGACGCCCTCTCCAAACTCCGCGCCCTCAAGCCCAACGACATGCAGGTCTCGACGGATCTGCGCGACGTGGCTGGCAAACTGACCATTCTCAAGGGGCGGTACAGCACCGCCGATTCGTTCCGCGAGTCCGTGCACGATACCGCCGGCCAGAAAGAGCTGCATGACAAGGACCGGATGTTCCAGTCCGACGAACGGATGACCGTCCTGATCGCCGCCGCCCGCAAACGCTATGAGGCCGATCCTACGGATCGGCTGGCGGTCAACGAACTGGCCGGCCTCCTCTGCCGCCAGGAGGACGCCAAGAGCGAGCAGGAGGCCATCGTGCTCCTTCGCCAGGCCGCCGAGCAGACCGGCGAGTACCGCTTCAAGATGCAAGCCGACGACATCCGCATCCGGCAGCTCAAACGGCAGGCCAAGAAGATCGTCGCCAGTGGAGACGCCGACGCCGCCCGCAAGCACAAAATTGAGATACTGCGTTTGGAGCTGAATGTTTTCAAGGAACGCTGCGATCACTACCCGACTGACATGCGGGTCCGCTTCCAATACGGACTGCGGCTGTTCCAGGCCGGCAAGTACGACGAGGCCATCCCGGTCCTGCAGGAGGCCCGCAGCGACCCCAAGGCGCGAACGCACTGCAACCTGTACATCGGCCGGTGTTTCTTCGAGAAAGGGTACCATTCGCAGGCCGTCGAGACCCTCCAGGAGGCCATCCGCACGCACGAGAGCCCGGACGACGACCTGGGCAAGGAGATGCACTACCGGCTGGGGCGGGCCTACGAGGCGGACGGCCGGGTGGACGATGCCTTGAAAACCTACGGGCAGCTCATACAATGGGACTACAACTACCGGAATGGCGAAGTCAGGAAACGGCTTGACGCCCTGAAGGCCGGGGGTTGAGGAACCCGGCCCGGCCGGGCGTTTTGTATTAGAGGAGATATCCGTGGCTCACTCGTTGTCTGCCAAGAAGCGAATCCGTCAGAATGCCAAGTGCCGGGCGATCAACCGGGCCCGCAAGAAGGATGTCCGGGTCGCGATCCGGGCCTTTGATGAATCGCTTCGCGGAGGCGACGCGGGCAAGTCGGCCGAGACCCTCAAAGCCGCGATCAAGACGATCGACAAGGTGGCGGCCAAGGGGACCATGCACAAGAACACCGCCAGCCGGCGGAAATCGCGGTTGCAGAAGCGGCTCAACGCGGTCAGCAAGCCGTCCGCCTGAGCGGAAGCCTTCCATCTGACTTGAGTTCTGTCGCGGCGGGTGATCCCGGATCGCCCGCCGTTTCGTGCGCGGGTCGTGCGAGCATGGGCCACCCTTCATGTCCGATTCCGCCGATCACGACTACGTCAGCCGCGGGGGCCTGAAGCTGGCCGCCGCCTTGAAGGCGTTCGGTCTGTCGCCGGCCGGCTGGGTCTGTGCCGACCTGGGCAGCAACGTGGGCGGCTTCGTCGACTGCCTGCTCAGGGCCGGTGCCACGCGGGTGTATGCGGTCGATACCGGATACGGCGTGCTCGCCTACCGCCTCCGCCGCGACCCGCGCGTCGTCGTCCGCGAAAGGACCAACGCTCTCCACGTCACCCTGCCCGAGCCGGCCGACCTGGTGACCATCGACGTGGCTTGGACCTCGCAGGAGCACATCCTGCCGGCGGCCGTGCGGATGTTGTGGAGGGAGGAGGCGGAGAGGAGAGAGGCGAGCGAAGAGAGAAGAGAGGAGACAGAAGACAGAAGACAGGGGACAGGAGGGGGGAGACCGGAGACGGGAGAAGGCAGAGAGGAGACAGGAGGGGGGAGTGGGGAGTGGCCCCGCCGTGGGCACATTGTGACGCTGATCAAGCCGCACTACGAAGCCCGGGCGGCGAGTCTGCGGGGGGGCGTGCTGCCGCCTCATGATGCTCGGGTGGCATTCGAGGCGGTCTGCGATCGCATCCGCGGTTTGGGTTTGGCAGTCGTGCAGACCCTGGAGAGCCCCATTCGCGGCCGGAAGGGTAACGTGGAGTACCTGGCCCTGCTCTCGCCCAGCGACCATCTCCCTGCGCTCCGCAATCCATAATCTCCATTCTCCATTTCCCATTCTCCCCGGCCTCTGACCCCGGCCAGGAGCGTCCGGCGACGCACGGCGCGACGGGTTTCCGTCACCTGGCGAGCCCGGATGGTCGCGGGTTCTGCGAGGGGGGAGCGGATGAATCTGCGTTGCCTGCCGAAAGAGACTATGGTCAGCAGCGGGAAGCAGGGCTAAGTTTATGAGGTAGCGATGGCTGGGATTCGGGAGGCGCGGACCGGCCGGTCGATCGGTGGGGCCCGCGGCTCGCGGTTTCAGCCCGCGATGGCCCGGGAACATTGAAAAAACGCGGAAAAGGCTGTTGAAATGCGGCTGATTCGGCGATAAATGCCACAATGGCTCCAACCGGCTGGCGCGCCGGGTAGCCATTCCGCAGATACAGGCGGATGTGCCGGATCGTATAGCCTGCAGGGCGTGAGGGCTCTTTTGGTTTGGCATTCGTGGGGCGGCCCGTTCTGTGAGAATGAGTGGCCGCCGATGGTGGGGACGGTTGCAGGTCCCCATGACACAAGCGCTGGGCATCGCCTGTTGGTCCGAAAAAAATGAAAAAGGCCCTTGACAACCCCTGGTCTGGTTGTACTATTGGCCCGGCGGGTGGCTGCTCTTGGGCTCTATGCGGCGGATGGCCGAACGGCGCGTGCGGCTACCCCAGAGGATATGGATCGACACCCGTGGTGAGCGGCTCTGTGGCGCGGGGCCGTGGACGACAGGATGAAGGCACCTCCGGAGACCAAACAATACCAGGCGGGCGGCCCTCGGTTTTTCCGGGCCGGCGGAGGGGGCATCAGGTCGGTCCGGCAGGGTTCGTAGGAAGTTGAGGCCATGGGTCCTTTGTCACGGGTATGCAGGTCGACCGGAAGGCTGCAGTAATCAAGAAGTGTAAGCTTCGACCTTCGTAGATGGCAGGCATGACACGCAGGCGGTTGGAGCGAGGTTTGAAACTGGTGTTTTTTCCTTTTTGTAGAGGGAGGATCGAGATGGTACGAGGCAAAAGTCTCTTGTTGGTCGTCGCGGTCGTCGCGGTCGCAGCGTGCTGGCCCGCGGCGGCTGTGTTGGGGCAGTGCGTCACCGCCGCCGACTGCGAGACGCCAGAGGACCTCTGCAAGGTTGCGGTGTGCGAGGAAGGCGTCTGCGGCGAGGCCGACAAGGACTGCGATGACGACAACCTGTGCACCACGGACACGTGCGATGAAGGCGCCTGCGTGAACACGCCGGCGGTAGTTTGCGACGAGGGCGAGGTTTGTGATCCGGCGTCCGGCGAGTGCGTCGAGTGCCTGTCGGCCGACGATTGCGATGCTCCCGCTGACCTCTGCAAGGTTGCGGTGTGCGAGGCAGGCGCCTGCGGCGAGGCCGACAAGGACTGTGGGGGCGAACTCTGCGATCCGGCGACGGGCGAGTGCGTGGCGTGTCTGTCGGCTGACGACTGCGAAGCCCCCGCTGACCTGTGCAAGGTTGCGGTGTGCGAGGCAGGCGTCTGCGGCGAGGCCGACAAGGATTGTGGAGATGCGCTCTGCGATCCGGCGACGGGCGAGTGCGTTGAATGCCTGACCGATGCCGACTGCGACAACGAGACATTCTGCGATGGCGAGGAGCTGTGTGCGGCTGGGGTGTGCGTGGCCGGCGAAGCGCCGTGTGCGGACGATGAGTTCTGCGACGAGGCCAATGACGAGTGCGACGAGTGCCAGGTTGCTGAGGACTGCGACGACGGGCTGTTCTGCACCGGCGTCGAGACCTGCAGCGCAACGGGCTCCTGCGTAGCGGGCACACCGCCGTGCGACGCGGATGCGGACCAGACCTGCAACGAGGATGACGATGTGTGCGAAGTCTGCGGCGACTTCTTCGGTTGCTTCCCGTTCTGCACCCCGGTGGCGGCTCTGACGGTGCTCGGTTTGGTGACCCTGCGGTTCAGCCGCCGCCGGCGGGCTTGACAGCGGATCACGAATGAGGGTAAAACGCTTGGGTGCTTTGGGATGGTGCGGTCCCAGTGACAAGGAAGAGAGGGCATGCTCGACCGCTCGGGCGTTTCGTCCCAGTACCCGCGGGGCCGGCTTTGCTGGCGAGGTGTTCCTGGCGTATTGGCCGACCCCGTTTTTTAGCTCGAGTAATCGGGCAGGGGGTGCCGATTCTAGCGTAGCAGTTTTGGGTGTTTCGCAATCAGGCTCCGGATTAACCGGACTCCGGCCACTGGGGCTGGGATGTTCTTCCGGGCTTCAGATGTCTAGCACATGGGTGGAGGTAATCAGTGATGCAAATGCTAAAAAGGGTTTCCCAACTCGCGCTCTTGGTTGGATTGATTGGCCTTTGTGGCTGTCCGGGGGTCGAAGACTTCCTCGACACGGTTGCCGTAACCGAGGTAAGCCCCGCAAGCGGGCCGGTAACCGGTGGGACGCGCATTACCGTCTCGGGGAGCGGTTTCGTGGGCCCGGTGGCGGTCCTTGTGGGGGGAGTCGCGGCCACCGATATCCTGGTCATCAACCCGACGACGCTTATCGCGGTCACGCCCCCCAACCCGGCGGGCCTCACCGACGTGGTTGTTCGCCATGAAGACGGCGTGCGCTTCGGCTTCCTGGCCGACGCGTTCACGTACCAAGAAGTGCCCGCGCCGGTGGTGAGTAGCGTCACTCCGAGCAGCGGCATTCCGGATGGCGGCACGTCCGTCGAGATCACCGGCGAAAACTTTGTCAACGGCGCCGTGGTCATCTTTGGTGCCAGGGCCGCCGACTGCGAGCCATGCTCGAGCACCAGGTTCCAGAACATTACTGACCTTGCCGAAGCGTTGATTGAGATCGGCTACCTGACCTCGCCGCACGTCAAGGTCATGAGCTCCACGACCATCTTGGCCCGTACCCCGGCGCACGTGGCCGGCCCGGTGGATGTGTGGGTCCGCAACCCGGACGGCCAGAGCGGCAAGCTCGCCGCGGGCTACACTTACGTTGAGCCGGTTGTGCCGGCCCCGACAGTCACGGCCATCAGTCCGTCCGAAAGCACGACCGCTGGTGACGTTGAGGTGACGATCACGGGTACGGGCTTCAGCACCGGAGCCGACGTTTTCGGGGACGGCGCCCAAGTCTATTTCGGCACTGAGCCTGCCGCGAATGTTGTCGTCGTCAACGCAACGGAGATCCTGGCCAGGGTTCCGGCCCATGCGGCCGGCGTGGTGGATATTGTCGTCCGCAATCCCGACGCCCAGACCGGCAAGCTGCCCGCGGCCTTCACTTACGTCGAGCCGGTTGAGCCGGCCCCGACGGTGACGGCCATCAGTTTGGCCGGCAGCCCGGTTGGCGGTGGCGCCGAGGTAACGATTACTGGTACGGACTTTGTGGACGGCGCTGCCGTGTATTTCGGCACCGTGGCGGCTGGCCCGGTTCGCGTCATTAGCGACACGGAGATCCTGACGAGAGTTCCGGCGCAGGCGGCCGGTGTGGTGGACATCATCGTCCGCAACCCCGACGGCCAAGTCGGCAAGCTCGCCGGCGCGTTTACCTACAGCGACCTGTCGCTGACCATTGTACCGCCCAAGACCGAGGCTGGTGCGGAAGTGGTGATCACGGGCGTCGGTTTCCCGGTGGCGCTGACCTCCGATGCCGTTGTCTCCTTTGATGGCGTCCCTGCCACAGTTACAGCCCTCAGCCCCACTCAACTGCGGGTCATCGTCCCCGAGTGGAACTGCGCGTTTGAGGCTGGCACAGTTCAGGTGATGCTTACTGAATTTGGCGCATCATGCACCAGTGGTGCTTGTGGAACAGCGTTCGCTCAGTTCACCTACCTGGCCTTTGATTTGACGCCACGTGCCGCACCAGTAGGTAGTACGGTTGTCCTCAAGGCCACCGGCTTCAGCGACTTCACTGCTGCGGGTACCGAGGTCAGCTTCCTCTTCGGCTCCAAGGCTGCCGCGGTCACCGTGGTCGACAGCAACACGCTGAGGCTTATCGTGCCTGATGATCTGCAGGCCACGGTGAATGCCAAACTGACGGTTCAACTGGCCGACGGCACGATCGAGCAGGCACGCTACAGGATCTGTGGTACGACGAAGGACACCTTTGGTGCTACCCAGATTGCGTTGGTGCCCGAGCGTGCACCGGCCGAAGATACGATTCGGATCAATGTTCCTGGCATGGATCTGAGTGCACCAATCGACGCAACTGATATCGTGGTTCTGTGGAATGGTGACAACGTGTCTGAGCGGATCGTAGACAACGGCGTTGACTGGGTGGAGCTGGAAGTTCCCGATGGCACCCCCGGTGCCACGGCGACTGTCCAGGTCGAGGTCCAGACCAATCCGTTCGGCCCGGCCGAGCAGATCTCGCCTGAGGCGACCTTTACCTACACCGACATGTCGCTCCTGCCGTTTGCAGCGCAGGCTGGTGATACGGTGGTGGCGACGGTGGTCGGCTTCACCGACCTCGAGGATCTCCCGGCCACTGCGGTCGTGTTTGTCGAGGTTGACGATGTCCTTGTTGGGGCGACGGTGACGGACACTGATGCCGTCGAGTTCGTGGCTCCTGGCGGTCATGCCGCTGGTGACGTGGTCAAGGTCGCGGTCATCGTGGATGATCCATTCGGCACACCGAACCAGCGGGCGTTTGCCGACTTCACCTACACGGAGATCGAGGTGGAACCGACGCTTGCCTCAGTCGGGCAGACTGTGACGATCACAACCACAGGCTTCACCGATCTGCAGGCCCTGGCGGCTGGCCAGGCCATCTTCGCGGTGATCGACGACGGTGTGAACGACCCGGTTCAGGTCAACGGAACCGCTACGGGGGCCGACACTGTCACGGTTGTGATTCCCGACGACGAAGACACGCCTTTGGCGGCGGGTGCAGTGGACATCGGTCTGTTCGTCGCTCCGAGCGGCTCGGATGTGATCGAGGAGCCCGAGGTCGCGTCGCAGCGTGCGGCTCTGGTCGCCGGCCTGAACATCGTGACCACCGAGCTGGATATCCCCACGGGGATTGTGGGCGACGTGGTGACGCTCACCGTAACTGGATACCCGGTGGGCCTCAATACCCTCGGCGGCGACCTTAAGCTCTATTTCAACGGTGTGGAGCTTGTACCCGCCGCCCCCGTCACGGCAACAACGGTTCAGTTCGTCGCGCCGGGTGCAAACATCAACGTCGGATCCAACTACACGGTGTTGCTGGAGGATTCGTCGGTTGATCCCGCGCGCGAACTCACCGCCACCTTTACCTATGGCGTCATTACGCTGGCTCCGACGAATGCGGGGCAAGGGACTGGTGATGAACTGGTCGAGATCACAGCCGGTGCAGGTTTTGAGAATCTCACCAGTTTCCAGCATCCCACACTGCCGCCGGCTCTATTCGTGACGCAGGCTGGTGTAAACAGGGCGCCGGTGACGCCGACCGCAGCCAGAAAGGCGACGGTTACCTTGGTCGATCCGGCGGCTGCCCAGGCGGATCTGATCGTCCTCGAGGCACAAGACGCGGCAGGTCTCAAGTACCGCGCGTCGGCTACCTTCAGGTGGACGCCGTAATCCACCACGGGTAGTGCACATTGCCAACCAAGGAGGTCGCGGGCTTCGGCCCGCGGCCTCCTTCTCTTTTGCGCCCAGCACCTTCCCTTTGGCGCCGAGCACGCAGACTGAAATGGAATGGCATTTGCTCATAAGAGCCGATCGTTTCGCAGATCGCGCAGATTACACAGCGTGGGCTTTGCCCGCACCCCCAGGAATGGCGAGCCGCCGATGGCCGCCGATGAACGCCGATCAGAGACGTACAGACTTGCTCGCGTTCTGGAGAGCACCACGGAGGCTTGGCGCGGGCCACCGCCCGCAACCCAAACAAAAACCAGCCACGACCTTCTCGCGACGAGAAAAGATCGAACATTTGTGGCACTGAGGACACGGAGCAAAGCTCGGCACTCCTCAACTCCGTGTGCTCCGTGCCTCAGTGGTGCTCCCCGGGTGGGTAACCCGGCCTCGGCCGGAACCCAGGTGATCAAAACAGGCGGGCATCGCGCCGCAAGGCGCGGTGCCCGCTTTCTTTATTGCAGGCAGAAAGGCGGAGGGCACGCAGGCAGGAGGCAGAAGACAGAAGACAGAAGACAGGAGACAGGAGACAGGAGACAGGAGATATTGGCGGCGGTTGTGGCCGGGAGGGGCTTGGAACCAAGGCCAATTGTTACTGTTCGTCCCTGACGCATGGACACGTCGATCCGCAAGTTGACCCCAGCGTTGCAGAGTTGATCACCACGGAGGCTTGGCGCGGCCGGTAGCCCGCGCCAAGTCTCCGTGGGGCCATGTGTTATGCAACTGGGAGGTTGACTCGGCCCTCAGTGAATCAGCACCTCGCCGATGCTGTCGCGCACCCGGAAAGCGTCTGCGAGATCAGAGTTGTGGCGACGGGCCTCCGCCATCGCTACAATGGTCGTGAGGGTTCAGGTCGGCTGGAGGGCTGAAGGACAAGAAAGTGCCGGATCGGTCCATGAGCGGCAGGCGTGAGGCGCAGGCGGCCGGGACGAGGCTCGAAGCCAACATATTCTCTTTAAACAGGGAGGACTGACATGACTCGAGGTAGATGGTGTTGTGTGGCAGTATTGGCGGCGGGGCTGTTGCCGGCCGCGGCTGTGCTTGGAGTACCGGTGGCTCTGCGGGTTGATATTACCCCGTCCGCGAACGCCTGCGCGGCGTTTATGGTGACGATCACCCCCGTGGATGAGGATGGCTTCGGGGAGATCGTGGGCGCCGACAAGGAAGTCGAACTTACGGTGAAGACCGGCACCGGGACACTGAGCGGCGATGTTACCGGCACTATTCTCGCAGGCAACGAGAGCGCCGAGTTCTTCGTCGTTTACAGCGTGGCGGAAGCAGGCGTCGTCCTGACGGCCACCCAGACGAACGGTGGTGACCTGGCCCCGGGCGATTCCGACCCGTTTGATGTCGGCGAGGATGCTTGCGACGACGACGACGCCTGCACGGACGATGCCTGTGTGGACGGCGAATGCGTGTTCACGCCGATCGTTTGCGACGATGATGACCTGTGCACCGACGATGCCTGTGATCCGGCGACCGGTGAGTGCGTGTTCACCCCGGCGGTGGTCTGCGACG
>CAZEEJ010000134.1:0-15790 GCA_964511155.1 uncultured Planctomycetales bacterium
AAAGCGCGTGGGCCGGCGGGACGTTGCCGGGTATTATGAGGGGCGCGTCAACTTTAACATATTGCTATATATAACATTATGTAATCATCGGGCACAGGTTAGGGCGCTTGTGTGTTCCGCGCTTCGGGTCGATCCTCTCCGGGCCAGCACCGCCCGCAGGTTGCCTGGGTATTACCGACGGCCCCGAATCCGGACACGGGCATGTGGAGGGCGCATTTTAATCATTTGACTAATTTAGGTCGACTGATTAACATTTTCGGCGTGCTGGCCGAGTTGGCTTATGAGTTGGGCGTGGCATGAAAACCTATTCGACAAGTGAGCGGACCAAGCAGGCGCTGATCCACGCGGCGGGCGAGTTGCTCGCGGAAAGCGAGGTGGGCCGGGTGTCCACTCGGGCCATTGCCGAACGTGCCGGGGTGAACTTGGGAACCATTCATTACCACTTCGGGGGCAAGGAAGAATTATTCAAGGAGGTGCTTCGTTTTGCCTGTCCAGCCAACGAGGGGGATGCACTTCGTGCGTTGATCGAGGACAGCAAGCAGCATCTGGATACTCCTGAAGGGCAGCTCGAGGCCGTGGCCAGGCTTGTTCGGCATTTCATGCGAACGATTTTCTCACCGGCGAGGCCGCGCTGGTGCTCTCGGGTGATTTATCAGTCGCTGCAACGTACCGGCCCGCTTTGTGCTTTTCTGCGGGATCAGATGGTGAAGCCCTCTTTTGCCACGATGACTGATTTAGCGCTTTGCCTGCGTCCGGATTGGACCAGTGACGCAGTGTATCTTTGGATCAATATGGTGATTGGCCCGATGGTGTTCCATTCCGATCACCGTGAGATTGTGATGGATCTTCTCGGCTCCGACGGTTACCCGGAGACGTATCTGGAAAGTCTTGAGTGGCGGATCACGCGGGATGCCGCTTGGGCGATCGGGGTGTCCCCGGGACTGGTCGCGGCGGCAGAGCGTCGTCTGTTCTGCCGCCAAGCGGGGGATCCCGGGGAACGCGATCCGCGTTAGAGATCGCCGGGGGCTGAATGGGTGTCGTCCGTCCGGTTTGAAGTTGTTGAACTCGTTGATTCGGGAGCGATGCAGACATTCCATGACTAGAGAAGCATTGAATGGCGATGCCGAGCGACGGCGGTGGCCAGGACTCATGCCGGCCAGCGGTTGCGCCCCCCCAGGCCTGGCGATGGGCGGAGCGCGCATGGAGCGGCGACTGGTCGGGCTCATCGCCACGACGTGGTTGGGTGGGATCATGGCGATTGCGGGCTGCACTGTCGGACCCGACTATCAAGCGCCGGATCCGCGGGTTCCCGATCAGTGGCACCAGTCGCTCGCGGACGGCCTGACGGCCGGGACGGCGGATGTCCAGCGGTGGTGGGAGGTCTTCGCGGATCCGCAGTTGTCAGCGCTCATCGAGCGCGCGGTCGAGGGCAACCTGGATGTTCGGCTGGCCGTGCTGCGGATCCGTGAAGCCCGGGCGTTACGTGGCGTGGCGGCGGGCGAGTTGCTTCCGTCCCTCGGCGGGGACGCCGGGTACACGCGATCCAAGAGCAGCGTCAACGGGCCGACGGCCTTTCCCCAGACACCGGGAAAGCTTGAGACGTTCGGTAACACAGTCGGACGCGGGATGGCCGGCAGCGCCGTGGGAGCGGGTCTCGGGGCCGTCGTACCGGGGGTGCCGGGGGTGACGAATCCATTGGCCACCGGGTTAGTCGGCCTGCTTCCCACACCTTCCGGGCGTCCCGATACTGACGAGATCAATCTGCACGCGGTCGGTTTCGATGCCTCGTGGGAGCTTGACGTGTTCGGCGGCCTGCGACGCAAGGTCGAATCGGCGGACGCGGTCCTGGAGGCCACGGTCGAGGACTACCGCGATATGCTGGTCACGCTGGTCGCCGAGGTGGCCGCCACGTACATCGAGATTCGCACCCTGCAAAGCGAGATCGAATCCATCGAGCGGAACATCGCGCTGCAGAAGGAAACGCTTTCGCTGACCCAGGCGAGGCTGGCCTTGCAGTTGGCGACGGAACTGGACGTTCAGCAGGCCGAAACCAACCTGGCAACGACCGAATCGTATCTGCCCCTGCTTGAGAGCGGATGGTCGATCAGCGTGTATCGACTGAGCGTCCTGCTTGGGCGGCAGCCGCGCGCGCTGGACGCTGAACTGTCGACATCGGCGTCCATCCCCGTGCCTCCAGCGGAGATTCTGGTGGGTGTTCCGACGGATATTCTCCGGCAGCGTCCGGATATTCGTTCGGTGGAACGGCGTCTGGCCGCCCAGACCGCGCAGATCGGGGTGACGGCGTCCGAGTTGTATCCGCGGTTGACGCTCTCGGGAACGTTTGGATTTGAGGCCACCGATGCGGCCCATCTGCTGGATGCCCGCAGCGTGTCGTACCGCTTGGGTCCGGCGGTTCGCTGGAATATCTTCGACGGTTTGCGAAATCTGCATCGCATTGCCGCACAGCAGGCGGTGACGCATCAGTCGTACGTAGTTTATCAGTGCACCCTTTTGACGGCATTGCAGGAGGTTGAGAACTCGATGGTTGCCTACAAGCGGGAGCAGGCTCGCCGGGACGCGCTGGCGCGGGCGGTGGAGGCGGCCGGTCGATCGGTGAAGCTGGCGGAGACGCTGTACCGCAACGGTCTGGTTGACTTCCAGAACGTCCTGGACGCCCAGCGTTCGCTGGCGAATCTCGAAAGCACGCTGGCCCAGAGTCGAGGGCAGGTGGCGATCAACCTGGTGTCGCTTTACAAGGCGCTGGGAGGCGGCTGGTCGCCGGATGTGACTCCGCAAGAGGAATACCTGGAGGACGACTCCGACGCGCTCCACCGCCCGGGCGACTTCTTCTTCTCGGGAGGGAAGACCTCGTTGCCCTGGGAGAGTGTTTCGGAAGATGTCGGAGATGAACGTTAAGCACAGCCAGGACATGGGTGTGGAAAACAGGGCGAATGCGGGTTTGGACAGAGGTCTTGTATGCGGATGATATGTCGCAACACTGTGGTTTCTGGGCTCTTCATTTTCGGGCTGATGTTCACCGGTTGTGAAAGGGCGGGGAATGGTGGTGGGCCTCCGCAGGCCGGCCCGCCGGAGGTGGGCGTAGTCACGGTACGCCCGGAGCGGGCGGTGATGACCACGGAACTGCCCGGCCGCACCTCCGCGTTTCTGATTTCGGAGATTCGGCCGCAGGTCAATGGCCTGATCCAGAAACGGCTGTTTGAGGAAGGCTCGGATGTCGAGGCCGGCCAGGTGCTTTATCGCATTGATCCCGCTCCTTTTGAGGCGGCGGTCAACAACGCGAGCGCGCATCTGGCGGTCATGGAGGAGACGGCTGCCCGGGCGCGGGCGGCGTTGCTGGCGAGCGAAGCGGGAGTGGTTCGGCAAAAGGCGATGCTGGAGCTGGCCCGGATTAACCGTGAGCGATTCGAAGAGGCTTTCAAAGCCAACGCGGTCTCCGGCAGCGAGCGTGACCGGGTGGTGACCGAGGCCGCCGTCGCCGAGGCCGCATTGCGGGCTGCCGACGCCCAACTGGAGACCGACCGGAAAGCAATTGCGGTGGCGGAGGCGAGCATTCAACAGGCGAAGGCCGCGCTGGAAACAGCGCGGATCAACCTTGCGTATACGCAGGTCACGGCTCCCATCTCCGGTCGCATCGGCAAATCAAGCGTCACGGACGGTGCGCTGGTGACGGCTTATCAGTCCACCCCCCTGGCGACGATTCAGCAACTGGACCCCATCTACGTGGATGTGCCCCAGTCGACCGTGGAGCTGCTGCGTCTGCAGCGCCGTCTGGCGGAGGGGCGTCTGGATCAGACTGAGACGCTTCAGGACAAAGTCCAGCTCGTCCTGGAGGATGGCACGCCGTATCCGTCGGAAGGGGCGCTTCAGTTCCAGGACGTGACGGTCAACCCGACAACCGGATCGGTCATTCTGCGGGCGGTTTTCCCCAACCCGGCAGGCACGCTTCTCCCGGGCATGTTTGTACGAGTCGTGATCACGGAAGGCGTCAATGAGCACGCCATCCTGGTTCCGCAACAAGGCGTCTTGCGCAATCCGAAAGGCGATCCGATCGCGATGGTTGTGGATACCGAGAACAAGGTGCGGCAGCGGATGCTGGTCCTCGATCGGGCCATCGGCAACCGCTGGCTGGTGGCCTCGGGCCTGGTGGACGGCGATCGGCTCGTTGTCGAGGGCAGCCAGAAAGCCAGGCATGACGTTCTTGTGAAGGTGGTCGAGGCTGGCGTGGGACAGGAAGGCCACCCGGTGGCCGAGACGGCGGTGACGCCATCCGTGCAATCCAAGTAAGCAGAGAAAATCCATGCTCTCAAGATTCTTCCTTGATCACCCGGTGTTCGCCTGGGTTATCGCTATTTTCATCATGTTATTGGGCGGGCTGGCCACGTACCACCAGCCGATTGCGCAGTATCCGCCCATCGCGCCTCCGGGCATCGCCATTCAATCCCGGTATCCGGGCGCGTCGGCCCAGACGGTCGAGAACAGCGTGACCCAGATCATCGAGCAGAAGATGACCGGTTTCGACGACATGCTCTATCTTGCCGGCACGAGCGATTCTTCGGGCATGTCGCGAATCGAACTGACCTTCAAGCCCGGGACGGATCCGGATCTGGCCTGGGCCAAGGTGCAGAACAAGCTGCAACTGGCCATGGCCAGTTTGCCGGAAGTCGTGCAGCAATCGGGCGTGCAAGTGAGCAAATCGACGCGGAACTGGCTGCTCATGGTCGGGCTGGTCTCTGAAGACGGCAGCATGGATGGCCATGACCTGCGGGACTACGCTCAGTCGAATCTCGAGAAAGTCCTGTCGCGCGTGCCCGGGGTTGGCGAGGTCGAGGTGTTCGGATCCCAGTACGCCATGCGCATCTGGTTGAACCCGGATGCACTGACCAATTATCGCCTGACTCTGGAGGATGTGATTGCGGGGCTGCGGGCTTACAACGTGGAGGTTTCGGCTGGCCAGTTTGGCTCGCTTCCGGCGGTCGGGGGCCAGCGACTGAACGCGTCGATCGTTGTCCAGAACCTTCTTCAAACGCCGGAGGAATTCGCCGCCATTCCGCTGCGGACCAATCCGGATGGCTCCGTGGTGCGTATCCGGGATGTGGGCCGAGCCGAGCTGGGGACCGAGTCCTACGATATCGAAGGCCGATATAACGCCAAGCCCAGTGCGATCATGGCCATTCGGCAAACGCCGGGAGCCAACGCCCTTGAGACCGCCAATGCGATCAAGTCCAAGCTGGAGGAGATGAGTCTCTATTTCCCGCCGGGGATGAAGGTGGTGTATCCGTATGACACCACGCCCTTCGTCAAAGTGGCGATCATCGAGGCGGTCAAGGCGCTGCTGCAGGCGATCGGGCTGGTATTCCTGGTGATGTGGCTGTTTATGGGCAACATCCGGGCCACGCTTATCCCCACCATTTCTGTACCGGTGGTATTGCTGGGCACCTGTGCCGCGCTGGGGGCGTTCGGGTACTCATTCAACATGTTGACCATGTTCGCCATGGTCATTGCCATCGGATTGCTGGTGGACGACACCATCGTCGTGGTGGAGAACGTGGAGCGGCTGATGAGCGAAGAGGGGCTGTCACCCCGAGACGCGACGGCCAAGTCGATGGGCCAGGTGACCAGTGCCCTGATCGGCTTCTCCCTGGTGCTTTCGGCCCTGTTCGGCCCCATGGCCTTTTTCCCGGGCTCCACCGGCATTATCTACCGCCAGTTCTCCGTGACCGTGGTCACGTCCATGATCTTATCCGTGCTGGTGGCGCTGATTCTGACGCCGGTGCTGTGTGCGTCGATCCTCAAGCCGATCGTCAAGGGGCACGAGGCGGCGGAAGGCGCGATCTGGTTCCTTCGACCGTTCTTCCTGGCGTTTGACCGCGTATTCAACCGTTTCCGCGATGGTCTTGTGGGTTTGGTCGGCTACTCGCTCACTCGAAAACTGCGTTTTGTGGCGGTGTACCTGGTCATTGTCGGCGGCCTGATATGGCTCTTCATGGGCCTGCCGAGCAGCTACCTTCCGGATGAAGATCAGGGCATTCTGCTGGCCCAGATCATGATGCCTACGGGTTCTACCTTGGAACAGACCCAGGAAGTCGCCAACGAGGTCCAACGTTACTTCATGGAGCACGAGCAGGAAGCGGTGGAGTCGTGCATGACCATTGCCGGGGTGGGTTTTTCCGGCCGGGCGCAAAACAACGGCATGGTGTTTGTCAAATTGAGAAGCTGGGACTTGCGTGATCAACCGCACCTCCGAGCCAAAATGGTGGCGGGGCGGGCCATGGCGGAGTTCACGAGTATCCGCAATGCCCTGGTGTTCGCCTTCCCTCCGCCCCCGGTGAGCGAACTGGGTAACGCCACGGGATTCGACTTTCAGTTGGTGGATCGAGGGGGCCTGGGGCACGCCGCGCTGATGCAGGCACGCAATCAACTCCTGGGGATGGCGGCCCAGGATGTGAGGCTGGCGAAGGTGCGTCCCAACGGCATGGAGGACGTACCCGAGTACCGGCTGGATGTGGATTGGGAAAAGGCGGGCGCTCAAGGGCTGGCCATCACTTCGATTCACCGCACCATCTCCGCGGCGTTCGGCAGCGCGTATGTGAACGACTTCATCCAGGGCGGACGCGTGAAGCGGGTCTATGTCCAGGCGGATGCCCCCTACCGGATGCTGCCCAAAGATCTCGAGAAACTGTACGTGCGCAACGCGGCCGGAGAAATGGTGCCCTTTGCCTCGTTCGCGTCGGGGCGATGGGCGAGCGGGTCGCCGCGGCTGGAGCGTTTCAACGGTTTCCCATCCATGAACATCTGGGGCGAACCGGCACCGGGCAGAAGTTCGGGGGAGGCCATGCGGGCCATGGAGGAAATCACCGCGAAGCTTCCGCAGGGCATCGGTTATGACTGGACGGGGCTTTCCTACCAGGAGCGGCAGGCGGCCGCCCAGACCGGTCTGCTCTATACCTTCTCGATCCTGATCGTGTTTCTCTTCCTGGCGGCGCTCTACGGCAAGTGGGATGTGCCCATCGCGGTCCTCCTGATTCTGCCGTTGGGCGTTATTGGTGGTTTTGCCGCGTCCACGCTGCGCGGGTTGCCGAGCGACGTCTATTTTCAGATCGGTTTATTGAACACCCTGGGGCTGGCCACTAAGAATGCCATCCTCATCGTTCAGTTCGCGATGACCGGCACGGCCCAGGGGAAGGGCCTGATCGAGTCCTCGCTCCAGGCGGTGAAGCTTCGGTTACGCCCGATCATGATGACCTCGATGACGACCGGGTTGTCGGTGTTGCCGCTGGCTTTCAGCACGGGCGCGGGCGCCGGGGCCATGAACGCCATCGGCACCGCGGTGTTGGGCGGCATGATTAGCGGTACCCTTCTGGTGGTGCTCTTCGCCCCGCTTTTTTACGTGCTGATTGAGAAGACGTTCGGCCGGCGCAGTGCGCTTCAGGGCCCGGAGCGGGTTCCCGAGTGCGTATCATGACGCGGTCGCGGCTGGACGTGGCGATGCCGGTTTCTTGCAGACGGAGCAACGCATGACGACGGCGTGGGGAATGGGCTTGACCTGTGTCGCGGCGTGGCTCGGGGCGGCGGCCGGGATGGCGGACACGGTGACCACCCGGCCGGCGGGGACGGTCGAGCTGATCCAGGACGGTGCCTTCGCCCGCGGCTTCAAGGTCTACGATCCCAAGCCGGGCAAGCACGTCGTTCGCGGACTGATGCAGGTCGAACCTGCCGCGGGCGAGCCGATCTGGGGACTGGCCCAGTGGTCCAGCCGCTACAGCCTGGCCGGCGTGCCCGCGGAGCGGCTGGCCTCCGGTGGGGTGCGCTTCGCCGACGATGCCAAGGCGGTCACCTTCACGCCCGCGCGAGACGGTTTGATCCTGACGCTCAAGGGGCAGCGCGAGTACGGCGAGCGTTTCCGTCAGGCCGGCGAGCCCTGGGCCCATCTGCTGGCCGAGCAGCGCTTCGCGGACCACCCCCGCATCATCGACCTCGAACGGCTGCGTTTCGTGATTGAGTGCCGGCTGATTTCCGTGAAGGACTACGCCCCGCCGGATACGAAACTCCCCGGCCAGGCGGCACAGTTCCTGGCCTACGTCACCGTGCAGAACCTCAACCGCGACAGCCCCGGCTACGGCGACTACCTCTGGTTCGGCGTTCAGATGTACGACAGCCGCTACCGCGAGCCCAAGGCCCACGCCGCGGCCGACACCGGTACCGGCAAGTTCATCTACAACCCGCCCGGATCGGTCTACACCAAGGCCAGCGCCCACGACGGCGACTGGATCCGCATCGACCGCGATCTGTTGCCGCTCATCCACGAGGGCCTCAAGACCGCCTGGGAGCGGGATCACCTGAAGCAGTCGCGGGACCTCGAGGACTTTCGCCTCGGCGGTTTCAACATCGGCTGGGAACTGCCCGGCACATTGGACGTGGAGATGGAGTTCCGCAAGCTCAGTCTCGAAGCCACCCCCCAGCGCGGCGATCCGTAACCCCGGTGTCTTGTCATCGAACGCCCCCCGGGGGACAATGCCCGCAAGGTAACCCCAGCGTTGCATTCCGCAACGCCGAGGAAGTGAGAAGTGAGAAGTCAGAAGTGAGAAACCGCGTCTCCCGTGGATGCCAGCGAACCTCACCGGTGGTGAGCTCGGGCGGCAGACAAGGAAGGTGGCTTTTTCTCAATTCTCTATTCCTCATTCTCCATTCCCCCCGGTTGCAGGATGCAACCGGGGGGTAAGATCCCCCGACCCGGTGGAGCACCCGCGTTGAGCATGGTTGAGGTCCGCGAGCTGACGAAAGCCTTTCCCACCCCCAGCGGGGGCCAGAAGCAGGCGGTGGCCCGGGTCACCTTCCGCGTCGAGGCGGGGGAGATCTACGGGCTCCTCGGCCCCAACGGCGCGGGCAAGACGACTACCCTGCGGATCCTCGCCGGCCTCATGCAGCCCACCAGCGGGCACGTCCAGGTCAACGGCGTGGACATGGTCGCTAACCCGCAGACGGCCAAGCAATCGCTCGGCTTCCTCACCGCCAACACGGGCTTGTATCAACGGCTCAGCCCGCGCGAGCTGCTGCCCTACTTCGGCGAGCTGCACGGCCTGTCCCGGCCGGTGATCCGCCAGCGGGTCGAGGCCCTCATCGACTGGCTGGGCATGGCCGACTTCGCCGACACCCGCTGCGGGGCCCTCTCCACCGGCCAACGCCAGCGGACCAACATCGCTCGGGCCCTCATCGCCGACCCGCCCATCCTCGTTCTTGACGAGCCCACGCTCGGCCTCGACGTGCTCACCAACCGCGTGATCCTCGAATTCATCCGCCACGAACGCCGCGCGGGTAAAGCCATCGTGCTCAGCACGCACTACCTCGACGAGGCGGAATCCCTCTGCGACCGCGTCGGCCTGCTCCACGAAGGGCAACTGGCCGCCGAGGGGCCCCTCGCCGAACTCCAGGCCCGCACCGGCCGCACACGCTTGACCGACATCTTCCTGCACGTCATCGACGGCCAGGCCGACGCCGTGCTCGCCGATCCGCCGCCGGCCGCCCCGGAGTCGGCCGCATGAGCCCCGCACGACGTATCTTCATCATTTACCGGAAGGAACTCATCGACATCCTGCGCGACCGCCGCACCCTCACCGCCATGATCGTCATCCCGGTCGTGCTCTACCCCGTCATCATGCTCGGCTTCCTCTGGCTCGCCCAGTTCGAGGAGGTCAAGCTCAAGGCCGAGCGCTTCGTCGTCGCCGTCGACGACGACCACACCCGCCGCGAACTCGAAGCCATGCTCGCCCGCGTCGAGGCCGACGAGCACGACGCATCGCCGCCGCCGGCAACCTTTGACGTCCGGGTCTTCGGGCAGGCGGCCCCCGGCGACGACCCCGCCATCCAGTTGCATGTCACTCTGGAAGTGGTGCCGGCCGAAAGCCCCTTCCCGTCCCGCGTCAATGCACACATCTCCTACAACGAGGTGGACATCCGCAGCCGCATGGCCATGGAGCGACTGACGGCCACGCTCGGCCGGTTCCGTACCCTCGTTACCCGCCAGTCGGTCGAGGCCATCCTGGACCATGCCTTTCCCGGGGCACCGGTCCGCCCGGATATCGACGTCGTCCTCAACCCCGTGCGCATCGAATCGCGTTCCCTGGCCAGCGACAGTCAGCGCGGCGGATGGGCCCTCGGCCAGATCATCCCCATCATCCTCGTGCTCATGACCATCACCGGGGCGATCTACCCCGCCATCGACCTGACCGCCGGCGAGCGCGAGCGCGGCACCCTCGAAACCCTCATGGCCACGCCCGTCCCGCCCCTGCACCTGATCATCGGCAAGTTCCTGGTAGTGGCCACCGTCGGCCTGGTCACCGCCGTGCTCAACCTCGCCAGCGTCGGGGCGACCATGCACTTCGGCGGCCTGACCCGGGTGCTCACCGCCGATCACCCCGTGCAGTTCCCCCTCCACGTCCTCCCCATCATCCTGCTGTGCATGGTCCCGTTCGCCCTGCTCTTCGCCGCCGTCCTGATCGCCGTGTGCAGCTTCGCCCGCACCTTCAAAGAGGCCCAGAACTACGTCATGCCGGTCATCATCGCCGCCCTGATTCCCAGTATGGCCGTCACCGTCCCCACCATCCGGCTCGAAGGGGCGATGCTCGTCCTCCCCGTCGGGAACATGGTCCTGCTGGCCCGCGAGCTGTTCCAGCAGACCTGCGACTGGACCGCGGTACTCGTCGTGCTGCTCTCCACCTCGCTGTACGCGGTGGCCGCCATCGCCCTGGCCACCCGGCTGTTTGGGCAGGAAGCCGTCCTCTTCGTCGATACCGGCTCGTACAAAACCCTGCTCCTGCGGCGGTTTCTCCCGCCGCGGTCGAGCCCCTCCCCGGCCCAGGTGCTGCTGCTGGCGGCCATCCTCTTCCCCGTCAGCTTCTACGTGCAGGGGGCGCTGATCGGAGACACCGTCGAGCACTTCGTCGACAAGCTCCGCTGGGTCGCCCTCGTGCAGTTTGGCATCCTCTTCCTGCTCGTGCCGCTGGCGATCTGCGTTTACCTGAAGATCGACCTGCGCTCCGGACTGCGGCTGGCCCCGCCGCGCTGGCCCGCCTGGCCCGCGGCCCTCCTGCTGGGCGTATCAAGCTGGGTCCTGGCCCACGAGTTCATCCTGCTCCAGCCGCAGTCGGCCGCCATGGTCGAGGCCGCCGGCCGGATCGAAAGCCAGTTGCAGGAAGCCCCCGTCTGGCTCATCCTGCTGCTCATGGCCTGCGCGCCGGCCGTCGCCGAGGAAGTCTTCTTCCGCGGCTTCCTGCTCAGCGGCCTCGGCACCACGCTCCGCAAATGGTCCGCCATCGCCGCCGCCGCCCTGGTCTTCGGCATCTTCCACTTCATGATCGACCGCCTGCCCCTGACCGTGCTGCTCGGTCTGGTCCTCGGCTACCTCTGCTGGCAGAGCGGCTCCATCTGGCCCGGGATCCTTTTCCACGCCCTGCACAACGGCTCGACCATCCTCCTGGCCCGCCTCCCCGCGATCAGCGACTGGCTGCGCATCCCGGACTCCGCCGACGCCCAGCCCGCCCACCTGCCACTGCACGTGATCATCCCGGCCCTGTGCCTCTTTATCATGGGCCTGGCCCTCGCCCGCCGCGCCGGCCCCGCGGGCAAAATGGGGACTGGCTCCGCCCCGGCGACGCTTGATGAGTGAAGCATCTACGGATGCGAGCCGAGTTGACGCCCTGGGGTATAGCGCTCCGGCGGTGCCTGTCCCCATTTCGCCCAGCGGGAAGCGAGTTACTCCCAAATGGGAACTCGCTTCGCCGCCGCAATGCTTCATGAGGACGGGTGGCACGGGTCGGTACTCCGACCTGTGGTTGGGACGAGCCAAGCCACGGGTCTGAGTACAGACTCATTCCACCCATTCGTCGTTCGGACTTGATTGGTCATTGGTGCTTCGCCATTGGTCATTTCGCCCGCGGCTGGCGGGTGACGCCCAATGCCGATAAACTCGCGACCAGCCGAGAGGACCTACAGACCAGGAAAGGACCATCATCATGCACACCCTCACACTGGCGAGCGTATCGTTGCTGTTTGCCGTCGCGGCCGCTCCGGCAGTTTCAGCGGAACCGCGCGTGGAGACGCAATTCCAGCAGCTTCTGGAAGTGCTCAAGGGCAAGCGGGTCGGCCTGCTGACCGTACCCACCAGCGTCGATGGGCAGTTCAACCTGCTGGCCGACCGGTTGCATGCCCATCCCGAGGTCACGCTGGTCTGTTTCTTTTCGGCGGAACACGGTCTGCGCGGCGACCGCCAGGCCGGCGCCAAGGTCGATGACTACGTCGATGAGGCCACCGGCCTGCCGGTCTTCTCCGTGTACGGCCAGCGCCGGGCACCCGAGCCCGAACATTGCGCGCTGTTCGACGTGCTCATGTGCGACATGCAGGACGTGGGCGTACGCTTCTACACGCGCATCTGGACCGTCACCGCCGCCATGAACGCGGTAGCCAAGGCGGGCAAGGAGATCGTCATCTTCGACCGCCCCAACCCGATCGGGCTCAGCCGCATGGAAGGGGCGCCCACCACACTCGACGCGGGCCTGATCGGGCCGCGCTGGCCGGGCCAGCCCTTCGGCATCCCCACCCGGCACGGCATGACCATGGGCGAAATCATCACTCTGGTCAATGCCGAGTGGGCCGAGCCCAAGGCCCGGCTCACGGTGGTCAAGATTCCCGGCTACACGCGGACCATGAGCTTCGAGGAGACCGGTTACCCCTGGGTGATTCCTTCGCCGAACATGCCCACCATCGAGACCGCGATCGTCTACCCCGGCACCTGCATCTTTGAGGGCTCCAACGTCAGCGAAGGCCGCGGCACCACCCGCCCGTTCGAGTTGATCGGGGCCCCGTTCGTCGACGCCCCCCGGCTGGCCAAACAGCTCAACGCCGCCGGCCTGGCGGGCGTGCGCTTCCGCGAGGCCTGGTTCACGCCGACCTTCGACGACTTCGCCGGCGAGCTGTGCAGCGGGGTCCAGGTCCACGTCACCGACCCGGACGCCTTCGACCCCATCCGCACCGGCCTGACCATGCTCAAGACCTTCTGCGACCTCTACCCCGAGCAGGTCAAGGTGACGACCATGGCCTCGCGACTGATGGGCGTGCCCGACCTGCACGAGAAGATCCGCACCCAGAACGTCGAGGCCCTCATCGCCGCGTGGCAGGATAACCTCAAGAAGTTCGACGCCCTGCGGCAGCCCTATCTGCTGTATCCGGCAAAATGAGGAACCGATGAACAGCCGTGCCTTGTCGCGAGGTCGCCTGGTCGTCCATGCCGGGCCGTGGGTGATGGCGGTCGCCGGCCTGGCGGCGATACCTCTGCACGCGGGTTCGCTGAACGATCGGCCGCCGCCCGGGCCGTACTACCGGTTGACCGCCGCGGACCACGCCGGCTGCGCATCCTCCCCGCTCGGTCGGCCGATCGTCGGCACCAGCTACTTCTACTGGTACGACGTTTACACCGGCGAGCACATCGCCAACCCCGACGGCACCAGCGCCCTGACCCGCCGTCCGCCCGCCGACGCGATGGCCGACCTCAGCTACCGCAGCGTCGGCTGGCACGAGCGGCAGTTGCGCGACGTGGCCGCCGCGGGCCTCGACTTCATCCTGCCGGTCTACTGGGGCCTGCCCGGCGAGTACGAGGCCTGGAGCTTCGTCGGGCTGCGGACCCTGGTGCAGGCCCACGACCGGATGACCGCCGCCGGGACGAACTCCCCGGCCGGAAGACCGCCCGCCATCGGCATGTTCTACGATACCTCCACCCTCCAGCACCACGGCCGTGCTGCCAAAGCCCCCATCGACCTCACCACCGACGACGGCCGCGAATGGTTCTATGTGACCATCCGCGACTTCTGGAGCCTCATCCCGCCGGCCAAGTGGGCCCGCATCGACGGCCGGCCGATCGTCTTCCTCTACGCCGCCTCCTTCGCCGCGGCGGTGGATGAGACGCTGTTTGACGACTTGCGGGCTCGGTTCAAGGCCGACTTCGGCACGGACCTGTTCCTCGTCCGGCACATGGACTGGCCCGGCGAAGCCGACGCCTGGTACATCTGGGGCGGTGCCACCGGGCTCAAGATCGGGCGCCACGTCGCCGCCCTCGGCCCCGGATACGACCACTCCGCCGTCCCCGGCCGCACGCCGTTGATCGTCGACCGCCGGCGCGGGGCCTTCTACGATCGCCAGTGGGAGAGTCTCCTGCGCATCGCCCCCGCGTGCCGGCCGTGGATCGTGCACGTCGAGACGTGGAACGAGTGGCATGAGGGCACGGACGTCGCCCGCTCGCACGCGGACGGCGACCTCTACATGCGGGCGACGGCCAAGTTCGCCAACGCCTTCCGGGCCGGCGTGCGGCTCGAGCCGGACGGCCCGTTCGTCAACGCCCGGCAGGTAACCTGGTCCGGCCGACGCGAGGGCGGGCTGCGGCTCCGCGAAAGCAGCGGCGACGGCCGCTGGCGGCGGACAGTGGTCGACGGCTCGCCGGCCGTCACCAGCATGGAAGGCGAACGCCCGGAGTGGAACCGCTTCCTCTACTTTGACGTGGATGACTCATATGTGTTCGGCGACGTCGGGCTGGCGGCCGAGGTGACCGTCGTGTTCCGCGACGACGGCGGCTGCCGACAGTTCCGCATCGAGTACGACAGCAGCGATCCGGAAGCCGGCCCGCTGGCCGGGGCTTTCCGTTCCAGCCCGCCGATCGCCGTCGGCCAGACCGGCACCTGGCGCTCGGTCACCCTCCACCTGCCCGACGCCCTGTTCGCCAACCGCTGCAACGACGCCGACTTGCGCCTGGCGGTGCATGACGGCCCGCAACAACTCACCGTCCGCGAACTCGTCGTCCGCCGCCTCCCCGGCCGGCTCGCCACCAACGCCGCCGCCCGCGAATGACCAAGCCGCTCCGCCGCTTGCGCCTTCGCACCGTGTGCCTGCAACGCCGCCGCTCGCAGCTTCGCCGCTTGCGGCTTCGCACGGCGCGCCTGCAACGCCGCCGCTTGCGCCTTCGCGAACAAACCCGCTACCGGCTTGCCTCTTCGCGACGACCCCGAAACCATGCCTCCTCCCCGCTTGCCGCTTCGCGGTGCCCTCCATCGCCTGTTCGACGGCATCGAGAAACAATCGGCGGAAATTCTGACCAGGTGGCTAAGGCTCGCCGGTTTCCGGGAGTATCCACCACCGGTTTCCTATCACTTCAGGCGATCGCAGTACCTTGCTGGAACTGGGGTTACGTTCATTTCTGCTTCACGGGCATCGTGCGGCACAGGCATTGCCAAGCTCAGGATGGGCCGGAGCGACATCTTAATGGTCCTATGGACCAGGAGGTAGCCATGCGAGGTTTCTTGGCAAGTGTCGCTGTGGTCTTGTGTGTTCTGGCTGTGGTCAGTCAGGCCTGGTCGAACAGCCGGACCGATGATCCCCTGGGCATCGCGGTCTCACCGCAGACGCTGATCCTGAGCCTGGACCAAGGCGGCGCGGTCACGGTTCACACCGCGATCAAGTATTCTGCCGTCCAGCCGGCAAGCCTGACGCTCAACGGAGTGGCCGCCACCTCGACATGGGCGGACAGCCGCGGCAACGTGGTCGCCCGGTTCAACGAAAGCCAGGTCGAGGCCACAGTGGCGCCTCCCAGTGCTGAGCTGACGCTCGAGGGGCTGATGAAGGACGGCAGTCCTTTCGCCGGCTCGGACACGGTCCGCGTCATCGAGTGAATGATTGATTGACGCGCCCCTCACAATGCCGCCTTCACGCCGCGGCGAGCAGGAGCGATTGT
>CAZEEJ010000135.1:0-15770 GCA_964511155.1 uncultured Planctomycetales bacterium
GACACCGACACGTTCGACTGTTGACCACGCGTATGCTGATCTCCTCGGTGGTGGCGCGGATGAACGGCTACGAGCGGGCCTTGGTGGATGGGGGGTTGGAGCCTCGGCCGGAGTGGACTCTCTGGGTGGACAACGATGCCGAGACCCACCGCGAAGCGATGCGTGGCAAGCGATGGATTCCGGGCTACCGGGCGGTTCGTTCGGTGTTGGCGGACTGCCCCAAGCCGGTGGCGATCTTCGCGATCGACTGCTACCTGGCCTGGGGAGTGTATGTCGCCTGTCAGGAGCTGGGGCTGCGAATCCCCGAAGACGTTTCCGTGATTGCCTTCGACGATGCGGAGTTTGCGGACGCGATCCAGCCGGCGATGACCATCATCGTGCAGCGGACCGACGAGATCGGACGGGCGGCGGTGGAGATGTTCGTGGAGCGTGCGGATGCGGATCGGGGCGAACCTGGTCGGCCGATGGAGTTTCGGCACAGGATCGTCGGCGTCGATCTGATCGAGCGCGCTTCGGTGGCGACGGTGAGCCGGGTGGATGGGCGGTAGGCGGAGGCAGTGCGGCTGGGATCTGGGGTCGGGGGAATCCGCGGGCCTGCACGCGAGCCGCACTGCTCATAGAGTGCGTCCTAAAACCCTGTAGCGGCGGCCCCCCGTGGCCGCCGGGCACCGGCGAGACGCCGGTGCCACACCGGTTTTAGGACGCACTCATAGAGCAGTGGCACACGGTAGGGTTTCACGGGATCGTGCGAAGCCGCAGGCGGCGGGTTGGCGTGGGACAGGGTTTGGGGGTTGGGCGAAAGGTAATGGCGAGGGGCGGTGCCCGGTGTCGCGGCCGGGCTGGAGTCGGACGAGCAGGAATCGCATGGGCACATAGTCGAAGGAGAAGTGTGATGAAACGGCATGTCCTGAGGGGCGTGGCGGTGGTGCTGGGCAGTGTCGCGGTGTATGCGGGCATCGTGGCGGTGGTGCCGTCGGTTGTCGGGCCGCTGGCCCTGGCAAGCGGCGTGGAGGTGCCCACAACGGTCAATCATCAGGGGGTGGTCGCGGTCAACGGGGTTCGGCTGAGCGGGACGGCGGCATTTCGTTTCGCCATCGTTGACGCGGACACCGGACTGAACCTGTGGACGAACGACGGCACGGAGGTGGGCACATCGAACGCCCCCACGGAGGCGGTCAGCCTGTCGGTGACTGACGGAGTCTACAGCGTCAATCTGGGCGATACCGGCCTGGATAACATGACCTCGCTCGAAGCCGGGGTTTTCACGGGCGAGAGCACGGCCCTGCGACTCTGGTTCGACGACGGGACGAACGGGAATCAGCAGTTGTCACCGGATCATAGCTTGACCAGCGTACCCTACGCGATGACGGCCTCCAACGGCGTCCCGGTGGGCACGGTGGTGTCGACGGTCCTGACCACGGCACCCTCGGGCTGGCTGTTGTGCGACGGTTCGGCGGTGAGCAGGACGACTTACGCCGATCTCTTTGCCGGGATCGGCACGACCTACGGCAGCGGCGATGGGAGCACGACGTTCAACTTGCCGGACATGCGTGGGCGTGTGGCCATGGGGGCGGGGACCGGGACCGGCGGCGGCGCCTCGGGTAACGGCAAGCCCACGGGTGGTTCAGCGCTGAGCGCGCGGAGCCCCGGCGACTGGGGCGGTGCACAGACCCATACGCTGACGATCGCGGAGATGCCGAGTCATTCACACGGTACGTCGGCGGGAGATGGCTTTGCGAACAGTCCCGGCAATACCAAGTTCGCCTTGGCCTCGAACGCGGGGTGCAACAACACCACCTGCACCACCGCAGCGGTTGGCGGGGGGCAGGCGCACAACAATATTCAGCCGTTCGTCGTTCTGAACCACATCGTCAAGTATTGAAGGATGACGTGCAGCGGGCACGGGAGGAACTGACATGTCAAAATGGACGTGCACGCCGAGAAGCGTAGCGCGGCTGGTCTGTGTCCTGTCGGCAGGCGTGGGAGCGCTGCTGGCCGGCCGTGCGGAGGCTCAGATGTCCTACGGCGACGATCTGTATCGGATCAGCGTCCTCAGCACGGGCGGCGGGGGCGGTCGTTCGGTGGGGGGAACCGGGGACATCTATGAGTCGATCTTGACCATCGGTCAGCCCGGCGGAGTGGGGACGGTATCCGACGATGGGGCGTACGACGGCTATAGCGGCTATGGCTTCGCCAGTCTCGGGGCGATTGCCTCGCTGGACAGCGAAGTGCAGCACGGCACGGCCGGGAGTTTCGCGCTGCCCCTGGATCGCATGAAGGCAATCGAGCCGCGCCGGACGACCGACTTTTCGTTCACTGTTCGGTTCCTTGCGCAGATGACTGCCCTGAGCGCGATGGACCCCGCTGCCGTGGAGGTCACCGGCGGGGAAGAATCCTACACGCCGACGGCGGTCAGCTTCGTCGGCGGTGGCAATAGCGGCCTCGTCCTGCAAATCGACGTGGATAACAACGGGACTCCCTTTCCCAACAAGACGGTCTACACGGTGAACCTGACCGACCTGACCATGGTGACCGCGACCGGGCTGCAAGCGAAGCTGACGCACGGGATCGAGTGTCGCGTCGGCGATGTGAACCAGGACGGCTTTGTTGAGGCGACGGACTGGGGGGCCATCAAATCGGTGAACCGGATGGCGGTGACGGCCGACGAGCACCCGTCCAGCGGGATTCCCATGTTTCTGTATGACACGAACTCCGACGGCCGGCTGAACCTGATCGATGCCGCACTCGCCAGGGGCGAGCGCGACGACTGAGGGGGAGGAAGGCAGTATACAGGAGGCAGGAGGCAGTAGGCAGTGGGCGGAAGGAAGTAGAAAGTAGGTGGGGGATGAGAGGCAGGAGGTAGCGGTCATGTCGCGCGGGTTTGGTGTTCTGGCGGTGGTCGGGCTGGTGGTGGGGACGGTTTCGGCCGGTGCGATCATGTTTCTGCCGGCGGCGGTGCCGGCGACCTTGAAGCTGACGGACGCATCCGCGGTTCCAGCGGCGATCAACCATCAGGGCGTGGTGACGGTGGCCGGCGTCCGGTTCAGCGGAAACGGCTCGTTCCGCTTCGCCCTGGTCAATCCCGACGACGGCAACAACGTGTGGACCAACGATGGCAGCCACGTGGGAACCTCAGATGCGCCGACGGCTGCGGTGAGCCTGTCGGCCGTCGATGGCGTCTACAGCGTCCCGCTGGGTGATACCGGCTTGGCGAACATGACGGCGGTGTCGTCCGAGCTTTTCAGTCACGGGAACTTGAGGCTGCGAGTCTGGTTTGACGACGGGACCCACGGGATTCAACAGTTGTCACCGGATCATGTGTTGACGAGTGTCCCCTACGCCATGAGTGTCGCGGATGGAGCGGTTGCCTCAGTCAAGCTGGCGGCGGAGGCGGTGACGACGGCCAAGCTTGCCGAGGCCGCGGTGACGACGGCGAAGCTCGCGGATGGGGCCGTCTCGGCGGACAAGCTGGCATCAGACATCGGCGTCTGGAGCAGGGCGGGCAGTGAAATCATCTACGGTGCCGGCAACGTCGTGGTGGGGCCGAGCGCGTCGCAATGGGTCAAGTTCACCAGCGGTGACACGGAAATAGCGACGAGCAAGCGCATCGGGCTGACGCTCAACGACAGCTTCAGCTACGGCGGTAAGACAATGGGGCACTACTCGCTGGGCTGGTTCTCGGACCCAGCCGGCGGCGGCGGGCCGGCCCTGTGGGAGTCGGGGTTCGGCGGCGTCCGTTTTTTTGCGGGCGGCCAATCACGCATGTTCCTGAACGCCAGCGGGCTGCTTACCATCGGCAACGGCCCCAGTGGCTCGCTCCTGCGAATCGGAGACGACGGTTGCCTGGCGGACGACGGCATCGCCAACGGCATGGCCATCAAGAACGTCGCCGGGACCGCCTATGGCACCCTGCGTGCGTACATCGATACCCCCAGCTCTCGCGCGTTCAAGAAGGACATCGCTCCGGTCACGGCGACTGAGCGTGCCATGCTGCTTGAAGAGATCGACGGGCTCGAGCTGAAGCTGTACCGCTACAGAGAAGAGCCGGCCGATGCTCCGCAGCATCTGGGCGTGATTGCCGAGGAGAGTCCGCCGCGACTGCTGTCCCGTGCGGACCGCCGGGGGGTAAGCCAGCAGGATTATGCGTCCTATGCCCTCTTCGCGGCCAAGGAAGGGCTGAGGGCGGCGGGGGACGCCGCGGCGCACGTCGAGGAGCTTCGACGGACGGTGGACGAGGTCGGGCGGGTGGTCGCGCAGTTGCGCCGGGAAAACGCGGAGTTGCGCGCCCGGTTGGAGCGGTTGGCCGGCCCGACGGCGGATACCCCGGGGGGCAATACCGCGTCCGGTGCCGCCTGCCCCGACACAGAAGACGTGAGAAGTGAGAAGTGAGACGTGAGAAAGCCGTTCACCCGAACAAGGTGAATAAGAGTGCGTCCTGAAACCCTGTAGCGGCGGCCCCCCGTGGCCGCCGGGCACCGGCGAGACGCTGGTGCCACACCGGTTTCAGGATGCACTCTAAGAAAGGATGGCGACATGGTTCGGATCGTGGGAACAATGGTGCTGATTGTTTTGGCCATTGGTGGAGCCGTTGCCGGGAGCGTGATGTTGTTTCCTGGCGCGGCCGCGATGGTGGCTGCTCTGAGCAGCGCTTCCGACGTGCCGGCGGCGATCAACCATCAGGGTGTGGTGAGCGTGAACGGAGTACGGTTCATGGGGCCGGGCTTGTTCCGTTTCGCCATCGTTGATCCGGACACGGGGAACAACGTCTGGACCAATGACGGTACCGAGGTCGGCACGGCGAACGCGCCAACGGACGCGGTGAGCCTGTCGGTCGTCGATGGCGTCTACAGCGTCGCGCTGGGTGACAGCGATCTGGCGAATATGACTGTGATACCGCCGGCTTTGTTCAGAGACGGGAACTTGAAGCTGCGGATCTGGTTCGACGACGGGACGCACGGAAACCAGCAGTTGGCGCCGGACCACGTTCTGACCAGTGTACCCTACGCCATGACCGCCGCGAACGGCGTCCCCGTGGGTACGGTGGTATCGACGGCGTTGACCACGGCACCTTCGGGCTGGTTGATCTGCGATGGTTCCGCCGTCAGCCGGACGACTTACCCGGATCTCTTTGCCGGGATCGGTACGACTTACGGCGCGGGCGATGAGAGCACCACCTTTAACCTGCCCGACCTGCGGCAGCGGTTTCCGCTCGGCAAGGCCAACAGCGGTACCGGCGCGACTTTGGGGAGTACCGGCGGAACCATCGACTACACGCACAGCCATTCGCTATCCGACGCCGGCCAGGCTCAAATCACCATGTCGGAGACCGGCTTCATCGGCATGAGACGCGTCAATACATCCCCGTCGTGGACCCAGAACTATATGACCAACGTCTCGGTCACCGCGTCCAGTCCTACGCGGAGTTCGGGAGCGGCGTTGGCGGGCCAAACGGATGACACCTCGACGGCCTATAACCCCCCGTTTATCAGCCTGAATTACATGATCAAGTACTAGGGATTGGAGAGGGCCCCATAATAACCTGCAACCCTGTTGCTATAGGTGGAAGCGAACGGAGTGAATACTGGAATCGATTTCCAGGAACCTTGCGTGGATGGCGAGGCAAGCGGGCTGGCTGAGCGGGATTCGGCCGCGCTAAAGGAGAATGGCAATGAAGCGTAATCTGTTGATGGTCCTGCTTCTGGTCTTGAGCGGGGCAATGGTGTATGGCGGTGTCTTGGCCGTCTTCCCTTCGGTGCTGCGGACGCTGCCCCTGGCCGCCGCATCCGACGTGCCCGCGGCGATCAACCACCAAGGCGTGGTGTCCGTCAGCGGCATACGCTTCACGGGTAGCGGCCAGTTCCGCTTTGCCATCGTCGATCCGGACACCGGTAACAACGTCTGGACGAACGATGGGACGGAGCTCGGGACCCCGGGCACGCCGACCGACGCGGTGAGCCTGTCCGTTGCAGACGGCATCTACAGCGTCGCCCTGGGCGATGCCGCTCTGGCGAACATGACCGCGATCCCTTCGACCTTGTTCAGCGACGGCAACCTGAAGCTGCGGATCTGGTTCGACGACGGGACAAACGGGAACCAGCAGTTGTCGCCGGACCATAAGCTGACCAGTGTGCCCTACGCGCTGGCGGTGGCGGATGGCTCGATCAGCTCGGCCAAGGTGCAGGACGAGGCCGTCACCCGCGCCAAACTGGCGTCCGACGTGGCGATCGTGCCGGTAGGCTCGCTGATCGCGACGGCTCGCTCGACCGCGCCCGACGGCTGGCTGCTGTGCGACGGTTCGGTAGTGAGCCGGACCACCTATGCCGAACTTTTCGCGGCCATTGGCGTGAGCTACGGCGCGGGCGATGGCAGCACGACGTTCAATCTGCCCGACTTGCGCGGGCGGGTCCCCATGGGGGCGGGCCAGGGCGTGGGCGATGGGGCCTCGGGGAGCGGTGCGCCTTCCGGGGCCTCGTTGTCCAGCCGATCGCCGGGCGACTACGGGGGGAAAGAGACGCATACCCTCACGACCGCACAGATGCCGTCTCACTCGCACGTCATCCAGTCGTTTGACGGGGCGAACACATCCGTGCTGGTGCTCAACGACCATTCCGGCGACCGGATACTCAGCACGGACAACGCGACCAATGGCGTGAACGGAGAAGTCAAGAACAGCAGGTACTCGACGAACAGCAGCGGAAGCGGCCAGGCACACAACATCGTGCAGCCGTTCCAGGCGGTCCATTGGATCATCAGGCACTGATGACGCGAAAGGCCTCAAGCAAGGAGTCGCGGTGATGAGGAACAGAATCGGCTTATGCGTCCTGCTGACGTGGAGTCTGTGGGCCGGTCTGGCGCGGGCGGAAGGGGAGTATCCGTCGATCTGGCCGGCAGCGATCGGCGAGGCCATCGAGGTCTACAAGGATCGCGCGCTGTTTGCCGACGGTCAGGTTCCCAAGGGCATCGACGCGGTGCTGGACCTGCACGCCGACGTGGCGGTGGTCCGCATCGGGCAGTTGGCGGGCCTGATCGCGGGTTCCACGTACGTGCTCGACTTCGCGGACGACATGGCTTACGGGCTGCCGCCGGTCCAGGTGGTCGTTTCCGCCAGGGTGTCGCCTGACGGACAGGACATTGCGGTGGTGATGTCATCGCCCTGGCCGCGTGCCCTGGTTACATACAGTCTCCTCGACGGCCGCGTGCGGTTCCCGGCAGGCATCGAGGCGGTACCCGGCTCGGTGGAGTGGATCGACTCTGACCGGCTCGAGTACGTGCCGTGGATTGAGGGCCAAGCCGGAGCCGACCCGGTGGTCGTCGATCTCAGCGAGGCGCCACTGGTCGCCCGGCCGACGGGTCTTCCGCTGGGGACTGAGGGCGCGTCGACCTGCGGGGGAACCACCAGTTGTGCCGGCAGCGGCAATCCCTATCCCTGCTGCAGCAACAACGGGAACTGTACCTGGTGGGCCTGGCACAAAATGTGCGGCGTCTGGGGGCGTCAACCGCGCAGTTGGGGCAACGCCAACACCTGGTACAGCAACGCCGGGGTCGATGGGTATTACCGCAGCGGCACGCCGGCGGTCAACACCGTCGCCTGCCGCAACGAAGGGACTTTCGGCCACGTGGCCTGGGTGGTCGATTTCAACAGCACGCAGGTGCGGGTCACCGAGCAGAACTGCGACTGGAACCCGGCCTATCGCGACGTGTGGTACAACCGGAGCTGGTTTGTCGGCTACGTTTACAAGGAGGCCCCGCCGCCGCCGTGTACGGGGGCGGGCGTCACCGGCCATCCATCGAGCCGCACGCAGTGCCCGGGGACGACGGCTACCTTTAGCGTCTCGGGCTCCGGGACCGGCCCATTGTCCTATCGCTGGCAAAAGAACGGCAGCGACCTCAGCAACGGCGGGCATTATTCCAACGTGACCGGCAGCACGCTCACCGTCAGCAACATCAGCAGCGCGGACGCGGCCAGCTACCGTTGCCGGATCAGCAATGCCTGCGGCACGGCCTACTCCAACAGTGCCAACCTGACCGTGCAGGCCGCGACGGTCGTCAACTCACAGCTCGCATCCTCGTTTGCCTGCCCGGGTACCACGCTCAACTTCACCGTCTCCTGCTCGGGCACCGGTACGCTGACTTATCAGTGGCAGAAGGACAACGTGAACCTTCCCAACGGCGGGCATTATTCCGGCGTCACCACGGCGACGCTGACCATCACGAACATCGACACCAGTGTGGAGGGGACGTATCGGTGCGTGGTCACCGGCGGGTGCGGCAGTGCGTCGTCGCAGACGACCACACTGGCGGTCGGCAGCATGACGCAGGTCACGACCCAGCCTTTGGCTCAGGCGGGCTGCGCCGGAACCTCCGCCTCGTTCTCCGTCGAGGCCGCGGGGACCAATCTTACCTACCAGTGGCAGCGTGACGGTGTCGATATCGCCGATGGCGGCCCCTATTCCGGCGTCAACACCGCGACGCTGGAGATCACCGACCTGGAGGCCAGCCTGGCGGGCGACTACCGCTGCGTTGTGGGCGGCTTCTGCGGTGCTGATACCTCGGAGGCGGTCGCACTGGTGGTCGATCCGCTCACGGTCATCGAAGAGCAGCCGACCGACCAGCCCACTTGCACCGGTGCGGTGGCGACGTTCACGGCGGTGGCGTCCGGCAGCGGCGAGATCAGCTATCAGTGGCAAAAGGACGAGGTCGATTTGATTGATGGCGGCAACGTGAGCGGGGCCAACACGGCCGTGCTGCAGATCGCCGACGCCTACGTGGACGACGTCGGCTCCTACCGCTGCGTGATCGACGCGGGTTGCGGGGTGGAGACGACGGAAGCGGCGGCGCTGAGCCTTTTCGCTTCGACTGCCATTACCGTTCAGCCGGAGTCCGTGGTCGCGCCGGCGGGCGCGGTGGCGAAGATGTCGATTGCTGCCGTGGGGGCCGACCTGGGCTTCCAATGGTTCAAGGATGATTCGCCGTTGACGGACAACGACTATGTGGCGGGCACCAATACGCCTGTGCTGGTGTTCTTCGACATCGCGGGCGAGGACGTGGCGAGTTACACCTGTGAGGCGAACGGCCCGTGCGGACCGGAGCTGTCGCAGCCGGCAAGCCTGACGCTCGGCTGGGGCGGCGTCAGCGCGCTGGGGCCGACCTATGGTTTCGGGCCGCGGGACATCAACAGCGGAGGCACGCGGTCGACCGCCGATGCGTACGCGCTGGCCTCCTCAGTGGGCCAGGCGGGGGGCGTGGGCCCGATTGAGGCGGCGCCGTACGGTCTGCACGACGGCTTCTGGCCGGCGGCATACGCGACGGTGCCCCTGGTGCTCATCCCGCCGGACTTCGACCAGGACGGCGACGTCGACGGCGTCGATCTGGCCCACTTCATCGCCTGCGTGACCGGTCCCGCACTCGGGCCGCCGACGGAAGGATGTGAAGATACGGACTTTGACGGAGACGATGATTCGGATCAGGCGGACTTCGGAATCTTCCAGGGCTGCCTGACGGGTACGAACGTGCCGTCGGACCCAAGCTGTATGCCGTGAGTGAATCCATCAGGGTGCAACTCGCCAGCCGCGTACGCGAGGATGGCGACGTCGGGGCGAAATGGGTACTGGCTCTGCCTCAGCGATGCGTGATGAATCAATCATCCTCGGATGCGGGCCAAGTTGAGGGCTTGTGGCACATCGTTCCAGCGGGTGCCTGTTCCTATTTGGCCCCTGGGAGAGCAAGACACATCGGCGTTCATCGGCGTCAACTCGTCTCGGGGAAGCGAAGCGGAGCCGGAGCGGCGGTACCCAGTTCCCTGGGTTGCGGGCGGAATGCGCGCCGGGTTGGGGTCATGGGTGTTGTCCTTTTGGCGGTCGGCCTGGCATTCGTCACCGATGGGGCACCTGCCGGTTATCCTGACGATACATTCTCCAGCCCGCCGATCGACCGTCGGCCGGTGTTCGAGACGATGGCCGGCTGCTCATTGCAGGGGAGCATCGGGTGGAGGGCGGACCATTTTCACGAGAACGAACTGCTGCTTGTGCGGGATGGCGGCAAGGCCCGGACGCGCTGGCGATTCCGATCGAAGGATGCGCGGCAAGGAACCCTGGTGCTCAGGGAGTGGATTCGGCGGCCGCCGGAGTCCATCGAGCTGACCATCGAGAACCGCTCGGCGCGGCCTGTTCACCTGCGGCTTGAAGTCCACGAGATGTCCTGGCAGAGTGGCCGGGCCAATCAGGGGCTGGCGTGGCGCATCGGGGAGAGCAGGGCGGTGCCGACGGGGGCCGCGCAGCTCTGCCGGTTTTCATTCGATGAGGCGACGTGGCCGGATCGCCCGGCGCCGGACAGGCCGCGATACCCGATCGGTACGGTCCTGCTGCATATCGACGGCGTTGAGCCCGAGACGCCTTACGAACTGCTGCTCAGCGATCTGACGCTCCGTTTCCGTCCCGCGGCAGGCATGCAGCTTGACCGGCTGGACGTCCCCGCGAAGATTCAGGCGGGCGAGCCTGCGGTGTTCGAGATTCACGCTCGCGGCACGGAACGGGCGGGCATTGTGGATGTCGAGTTCCGCCGTGAGCCGCGGGTTCTCTGGCGGATTCGGCTCACACCGGCGGAGATTGACGCCCTCAACGCAGGAGCGTCTCGCATCGAGCGAACGGTACCGTGGTACCTTCCGGCGGGCGACTTCACGGTCGGACTCGTTGCCGACGGCTTGCGAGTTGCGGCGAATGGCGAACGAAGTGTGCGGGTTGAGAATGGCGCGAGCCCCGCACTGCCGCTGGCCGAGCAGCGGATGCACAACGGGCGGCCGAGCCTGTTCGTTGATGGGCAGCCGCGCGTATGGCAGGGCTATGCCTCGTACGACTACGTACCCGGCAGCGTGACGGAGTTCGGCCGGTCGGGGGCCACGGTCTTGTGCGTGCCGACCTGCGCGGGGATGCACGTGCACCACCCGGTTGCGCTGCCCACCTGGCCGGCGGAAGACCGGTTCGATTATGCCGAGCTGGACGAGCGGGTGTGTTTGTCGCTGGCCGCGAATCCGCAGGCCATGATTGTGCTCCGCGTGTCACTGGCTTTGCCCCCGTTCTGGCTTCAGGAGCACGAAGAGTCGCTGGTTCGCGTCAAGGATGGCGATCGACTTTTGATCTGGGAGGAAACCGGTACGCGAGTGGCTTCGCTGGCATCAGCTGCCTGGCGCCGGGACCAGGAGCGCGCCTTGCGGGCCCTCATTCAGCACTGCAAGCACCAACCCTGGGCCAAGCAAGTCGTCGGCGTCTGGTTGACGGGCGAGGTGACGGAGGAGTGGTTTGCCTGGGGGTGCAACGACGGCGCCTACGCGGATTACAGCCGTCCGACCCAGGAAGCCTTCGCGCAATGGCTCGGAAACGCGGGCGCAGCGCCGGAGGGCATCCCCTCGCCGGAGGAGCGCGATATCGCGGACCGGGACCTCTACCCCGATACGCCGGCGGGACGGCGTGCGGCCGCCTACCATCGTTTCTACTCTGAACTCACCGCGGAGACGATCCTGCACTTCGCCCGCGTCGTGAAGAACGAAACGGAGGGGCGCTCGCTGGTCGGTGCGTTCTACGGCTACGTCGTTCAGCTTGCGGGCGAATCGCGGCAGGCGACCAGCGGGAACTTCGCGCTGCGGATGCTGCTCGACGACCCCAGCCTCGATCTGTTGGCGGGCATCCCGCTGCACGATTTCCGCACGCTGGCGGACGGTTACAGCACCTATATCTCCGCTACCGAGTCCATCCTGGCGGCGGGCAAGCTCTACTGCAACGAGAACGACCTCTTTTCGTGGCTGCACCCGGGGATCTGGTATACCGAGTACGATCCCGCCGACCCGCGTGCCGCGGCAATGGCGATGCATCAACGCGAGTGTGCCAACGACGCGGTGCATGGGGCGATGGCCCAGAAGTTCTCGCTGATGGCCAGTTGGCATCACGACGCGGGCCTGCATGCGGAGTTTGCCCGGCAAAAGAACGTGTACACCCGGGCGATGGACACCGATCGCACGCCCGCCGAGGAGATCGCATTCCTGGTGGATGACACGAGTTTTGCGTGGACCCCGCCGCAATCGAAGTACCTTCATTCGGCGGTCAAGCTGCTGCTCTACCATCTTGGGCGGACCGGAGCGCCCGTTGGGGTGTGGCTGCTGTCCGATTGCGATCGCCTGCCGGAACGTATCAAGTTCGTCGTCGTCGCTTACGCCCCCGCGGCCGAGCCGACGGACATCCAAAAGCTGAAAGCGGTGATCGACCAGGGCGGGCGCACCATCCTGGTGGTCGGCCCGGCCGGGCTGGTCAATCCCCGCAAACCGGGCTGGGACGCCTCCGCGGTGAGCGAGCTGCTGGGCTTTCCGATCACGGTGGACGACGAGGCGAAGCCCGGCACCATGACCATAGGCGACGGCTCGGCCATCCCGTCCGTCGAGCGGCTGTGGCCGCGTGCCCGGATGGACGGCCCGGGTGTTCTCCGCTACACCGATGGGCCGACCGCGGGGGCGGAGCGATCGCTGGCCAACGGCGGCCGGCTGATCTGGTGCGGCGCACCGCCCCTGTCCGGCGAGTTGCTCGGCCGTTGGGCGGAAGAGGCCGGCGTACACCGGTACGCGCCGCGGGGCTTCTTCGTCCACGCTGCCCGCGGCCTGGTCAGCGTCACCGCACCCGCCTCAGGCGAAGCGACCCTGCACTTCTGTTCCCCCGTGTCCGTGACCGATCTCTTCGACGGATGGCAGGGCGAAGGCCGGGCGATCACCTGCCCCTTCACAACCGGCCAGACGCGCTTGTTGCTTACTCGCTCCGCTCGGCCTTGAGCCCGTCGGCACCGTCGAGCATCCGACTGACCAGCCACGCGCCAAGGACGGCGGCGACGGCCGTGCCGGTGATGGCTCGCGTCCAGTCGAGGACAAAGACGGCATTGGTCGCCAGCACCAGGCCGAGGCAGGCAAGCACGCCGAGCACGGCGTCGAAGAGCAGCCGTCGCGTCGGTCTGACTTCGCGTTCGGCTTGGCTGATTTCGCGTGCGATGGGACCCCAGAAGCCGGGCGGGCGGCACCGGGCGTAGAAACGCTGCAGCGTGGCCTTCGATTCCGGCGGCGTCAGCAACGTGACGGTAATGAGAACGACGAAACTGAGACCGAACAGTAACCCGAGCCCCTGCCACATCGGGCGGTCGGGCGATTGAAAATCCAACACGAACCACACCAGGATCGACAGCGGCAGGCCCAGCACGATCGCCGCCAACTCGCCCCATACGTTGAATCGCCACCAGAAGAACCGCAGCCACGAAAGCGGCAGCAGGAAGATCACCATGGCCGAGTTGATGAACATGAACCAGCTCACCATGTTGTTGACGAAGAGCACGGTGACGACCGCGGCAAGACAGAAGAGGACGAGCGTCATCAGCCGGCTGATCCAGATTTGCCGGGGCGAATCTCTCCAGCGGTGCGGCAGCAGATCGTTGACCACGAAGCTGCCGCCCCAGTTGACCAGCGAACTGAGCGTGGACATGTACGCCGCGACCTCGGCCGCAACCAGGAGCCCGACAAAGCCCATGGGCAGGCGGCAACGGTTGACCAGCTCGCCCCAGGCGTGGGCGGGATCATCGAGCATGGACATGCCGGCGGGCGTCGGCCCGAGCCGATCGGTCCAGAACAACGACAGGGCGATGACGCCGAGCCCGACGAGCGGCAGCGTGCGCAGGGTCAGGGCGAGGAAGGCGTTGAACAACTGCCCGGCGATGGCGTGTCGCTCGTTGCGTGCGGCCATGAACCGCTGGGCGGTCATGCCTTCACCGGCCGTGGGGGAGCCGGCGAAAAAGAGCCCTTGCACCAGCAGCACGGCGAGGGTCAGCATCTCGAACGATTGGGTGGGCGGCGTCTGTATGAGGGCCTCCGGGCGCACGCTGGCAATCCGGTTGAGGATGGCCTCCCAGCCGCCGTGCTGCGGTACCGCCATCACCAGGAACGCTGCGCTGCCCAGCAGGAGGATCAGGAACTGCACGACGTCGACGTAGACCACCCCGACCAGGCCGCCGAACATGGTGTACACGATGGTGATGCCGCCAAAGATGAGCAGGATCTGGACCGTGCTGAGCGCACAGAGCGGTTCGATGGTCTTCGCGAAGAAGCCGGTCACGTAGCCGATGAGCAGCACCGAGAAGCCGAAGCAGCAGACGACGGCGTAGACTCGACGTGCGATTTGCGCCGGCCGGCCGCCGTAACGCAAGGTGATCAGTTCGGCGGTCGTGACGATCTGCATGCGTCGCCACAGGCGGGCCCAGATGATGGCCACCAGCGGCATCCAGATGATCCAGCTCGACCACCAGAGCCAGTTGCCGACCAGGCCGAAGGCGAGGACGAGCATGACGAACCCGCCGTTGCCCGATTGGTACGTGGCGGTGTTGCTCAGGCCGATGGCCCACCACGGCAGGTCGCGTCCGCCGGTGAAGTAGCCGGCCGCCCCGCCCCTCGACGAACGGCGGGAAAACAGCAGCCCCACGACGAGCGAGATCAGGCAGAGCGTGCCCACGACCGCCCAGTCCCAGGTGTGCATAGCGTTATTCCTGCCGCAACCGGAGACGCCCCGAGAGACCGGACGACTCGCGAGCTAAAGGTTTTCAATCAAGAAATCTGTCCGTCTTGGCATCCTTTTCGTGAGCAGATGGTATGGTTCCATTCGGGCCGCGTCCAGCGCGGGTTGATGCTGTCGGCACACGCCCATCAACAAGTGGACTCGGTCTCTGGCAACAAGTTGGCTCGGTCGCTGGCCATCAACAGGTTGACTCGGTCCTGAGCGATCGCGCCCAGCGCCGAACTGCAAGCCAGACAACGATGATGAGCGAGCCTGCCAGGCACCACAGGGCGGCGATGAGGTACACACGCTGTCCGGTGAAGCCGGCGACAATGGCGTAGGTTGCCGTGTAGCAGAAGATCAGAACCGCGCCCGTCAGGCAGGCGGCTGCGCTGATCGCTGTCCTTCGGGCGTTGCGTCCCCACAAGAGCGCGATGCTGCCCATGCAGAGCGGGCCGGCCACGCCGAGCGCCAGCGTCAGCTCTGCCTGGCCGACTTGGATGAAGGTTCTCAGCAGTTCGACCTCTGGCGGATCTCGAAGCCACCCGTTGATCCGGTAGGTCAGGAAGAATGCCACGGACGCCCAGAACGAGCCGAGCGCGGCGGTGGCAAGCAACCGCGTGTGCAATCCCGGGCGGATGGCGGGCTCACACGCTGACACGGTTTGCGAGTCGATCCGCGCGCGTGCCGGGGTTCGCGCAACACCCGGTTCAGCCGACGACTGAGTCGCTCGCCACCGTGAACGAGGCGGGCCAGGCTCGTCGCGGACGGACCTATCCAGGTCACGCACGGAATCGAGAGAGGCTTGCGAGAAGTCTGTTGTCATCGTCGTTCTCCTGCGATACGGCCTGGCCGGCGGCCTCGTCGCCGCCTGACGCCGACATTGCCAACTCTCTCCAATAGGACAACTGCAAGGGTTTGCCAGGATCGACACAGGACGCCGTGGTTCTCTCGAAAAGCGGCCAGGTTGCGGTTGGCGGGCGGGGGAGCCGCGGAGGGTCAAGGGGGTGACGGCTGGGTACCGGTGAGCGGGTCCGTGACAGTTTGGGCGGCCTTTGGGGTCTGGCCGATCAAGGCGGTTCCGTACCGCGCTCGTCAGGAAGCGGACCTCGTGTGCGTGGCGTTCTCGCGCAAGGTCCGCTCCCTTACGCAGCGATCTTCATCGCCTAGTTCTTTTGACTCCGTTGCGCACGGCCTCGCGGC
>CAZEEJ010000136.1:0-15757 GCA_964511155.1 uncultured Planctomycetales bacterium
CGGGTCCTCGCTCTGGCGGTCCTCCAGCACGTCGATCTCCTGCAACTCGCGGCTGGAGTCCTCGTCGTAGTATTTGCGGGACAGCGAGATCAGCGTCACCGCGTTGGCGTCGCGCATGAGCTTGTCGAACTCGACCCGGTCGAGCCCGAGTTTGTGGGCGATCTCCTCATCCGTCGGCAACCGCCCCAACTCCGCCCGCAGGGCCTTAGTGGCCGTGTCCAGCTTGTGCGCCCGACTGCGAACCAGCCGCGGCACCCAGTCCATCGTCCGCAGCTCGTCCAGGATCGCCCCCCGAATTCGCGGCGAGCAGTAGGTCTCGAACTTGACCCCCCGGCCCATATCGAACGCTTCGATGGCGTCGATCAGCCCGAAGATCCCGGCCGAGATCAGATCGTCCACGTCCACCTCGCTGGGCAGCTTGGCGGAGATGCGGTCGGCGGTGTAGCGGACCAGCGGCCAGTAGCGCTCCATCAGCCGGTTGCGGAGCTGCCGATCCCCCGTCTGCTTGTATTCGATCCAGACATGCTGAATATCGTCCTGTGGTTCGGCCATCGAGATCTCCCCGGATCAGGATGGATCAACCGGCGGGCACGGGACGGTTCGGCAGGGGCTCACTGGCACCTGACGCACCGACCTCGAAACCAGCCTGTTGATCGGACTTGGCCAGCGGCTCGGATTCATCGGGGGCCTCCTCGACCTCCTTGAACATGTCGCCGTGGCGGCGAACGGTGTGCTCGTCGAGCACGCGCTGGGCCACGTATCCCACCACCAGACCCAGCACGCAGAACAGCACCAGCGCCCAGATCGCCCGGCCCAGAACCACTTCCGCCGGGTTACCGGCCGCCAGACCCTGGACGATCGCCACCGAGAAGGCTAACAACCCCAATGCAGCGCCGCTCAGTCTCACCATCATGCAACATCCTTGTCGCTGAGGTTCAACCCGTGTGTAACGGCAAAGGATGCCCTCGGGTTGAGGTCAAAATGACGCCCGGCCGTCGCGAGAAACATCCCCTCCCCGCGGCCAAACGCACCGTTCAAACAAACAGGTTAATGACCCGATAAAACAGGCTTTGATTGGTCTCCGGACGCCCCATTTCACGCGATAGCCGGCCGGCCAGGGCCATCAGGCAACTGCTCGCCGAGCACCGCGGGTAACCCAGGATCACCGGTCGCCGCTGCCGCACCGCCGCCGGAACGTGGTCGTCCCGCAGGATGTAGCCGAAATCCGCCACCGGCAGGTGCAGGAACCGGGCCGCCACCCCCGCCAGACGCTCGTACGTCTCCCGCCCCTCGCGGCGGCTAATCGCATTGTTGACCACCAGGCCCAGTGACCCCAGCCCGCCGCTGCCCGACGACTCCCACTGCCGCTCCTGGGCAAAGGTTTTGATCATCGCGTACGCGTCCGTCAGGGCGGTTGGCTCGGGGGTCGCCAGCACCAGGACCGTATCCGCCAGGCCGGCCACCGCGACCACACTTCGTGAGATGCCCGCCCCGCAGTCCAGGACCATCACGTCGTAACGCGCCTCCATCTGCCGCATCGCCGCCAGCAGCCGATGCCGCTCGAACTCAGAAAGGTTGGCCAGCTCGGCCACCCCGCTGCAGCCCGGCACGAAAGCCACGTGCCCCGGGGCCTCGACAACGATCTCCTCCAGCGTCCGGCGCCCGCTCAGCACGTCGGACCACGTACCCGCCGGCTCGACCCCCAACACGATGTCCGCGTTGGCCAGCCCCATGTCCATGTCGAACAGGATCGTGCGGTGCCCCCGAGCCGCCAAGGCAATCGCCAGGTTCGTGGCCACGAACGTCTTGCCCACTCCGCCCTTCCCGCTGACCACGGCCAGCGCGTGGGCCGAGTGCCGTGCAGCGCCCGCACCGGTATCCCCGGCCATCATGCGGCGCAGACGGCTGGCCTGATCCCGCGGATCACCCGGATCGTCATGTCGGACCATCGCGGCCTCCGGTCGTTGCCCCCGACCGTTCAGGGCCTACGCGAGCTGATCCACACACGGGGCCCGCACCTCGCCGGCACGTTCGGAGTCCGCAGCCTCGCCCACCGGTCGCAGCAGCAGCTCCGCGATCCGGCGACGGTGCCCGACCTCGATGTCATCCGGCACTTCCTGCCCCGTGGTCAGATACGACATGTGCCACTTGAGGCGGCTGGCTACGTTGAGCACCACGCCCGCCCCCACGGCTTCATCCAGTTTGGTGAACACCACCCCGTTCACCCCGAGCGATGAAAACCGTTCCGCTACCTCGATCAACTGGTCTCGATGCCCCGTGCAGGACAGCAGAAGATGGACCTCAAACCGCTTGCCGGACTGCTGCTCCGGCGGGTCCGCCTCCGCACCGGCAGGGATTTCCGCTCCCTCGGTCTGACCTTCAACCGCCCGACGCCCCGTGTCCAGGAACTGGCGAAGCTCGCCCAGTCGCTGCGTATCACGATGACTCCGCCCGGACGTGTCCACCAGAATCAGGTCACAGTCGCGCAGTTTGCCCAGGGCGGCCGCCAGATCCTGCGGCGTAAAAACCACCTCCAGCGGCAGGGCCATGATGTCTGCATAGGCCCGGAGCTGATCCACCGCCGCGATGCGGTACGTGTCGATGGTAATCAGCCCGACGCTGCGACCCTCACGGAGCTTGAAGTGGGCCGCGAGTTTGGCCACCGTGGTCGTCTTGCCGACGCCCGTCGGGCCCACCAGGGCGACGACCTTGCCCTGCTCGCATGTCCCGATCTCCAGCGGGCCCGCCGCCGGCAACAGCCGCTCGATGGATTCCATCAGCACGGCCGGGATCAGGTCGCGCAGCTTGTCCCGCACACGCTCGCGGGCCTGGCTGTCGTCGAGCTTGCCGGCGACACCGGCCAGCATCCGCGATCGGCAATCATCGAGCCGCTGCCGAGCACGCTCGATCACCTCCCGGGCGAGTTCCTCCGCCACCGCGTTCTGCAGCAGGCGCGTGTAGTAATCGTGAAGCTCGTCGGGGATCTCGGGGGCGGCATCCTCCAGTCCGCCGACGGGGGCATTCATCGTCGGGCGATTCAGCAACTCACGCACCATCGCCCGGATCTCGTTGATCTCGCTTTGCAGACTGGCGGTCTGCACCGCAAGATCGCCGCCGCAACGCGACGCGACCGACGGATCGGGAAGCGGGCTACGGGGCGGGTTGTTCGCTGACGCCGGCCGGGCGTTGCGCAGACCGCGGGCCAGCCGCTCGGGAGGGGCCTCGCGGAATCGGTCGGCGGGTCGCGTTTCGGCCCGGCCCACCGGGCCGCTCCGCCCCGCCAGCGCCCGCCGTTCGGCAGCCGGCAGCAGACGCGGGTCCCGGCTCGCCGTGATCTCCACGATGTTCCGCGCCCCCACGCCCAGCACCCCGCCGCGCTTCACCGTGCGCGTATGCAAAATGACCGCGTCCGCTCCCAGGTCCGTCTTGACCCGCTCGAGCGCCTCGGCCATGGAACTACCCTGGTAGGTCTTCAGATCCATCCGTCAACACCACCAATCCCAAGGACTGTACCTCGATGCCCCGAACGATCTCGTTATACGCCATCACCGGCACGTGCGGCAGGGCCGGCTCCACCAGCCGTCGCATCCACATGCGGATCTGCGGGGAAGCCAGGATGGCAACCGCCTGCCCGCCGGCATTCGTCGACGCCCGCTCCACCCGGTCCCGAATCGCCGCCACCAGCCGGTTCTGCACCTCCGGCGGGAGGACCAGAAACGCGCCCCGGTCGTTCCGCTCGACGTGGGCGTTGACCAGATCCTCGATCTTCGGATCCAGCGTCACCACCCGCACCACGTTGCGTTCGTCTTTATACATTTGGCAGATCGTTCTCGCCAGAGCGTTGCGGCAGTACTCGGTCAGAATATCCGGGTCCCGCGTCCGGGCGATCCACTCGCCGAGCGTCTCCAGGATCGTCTCCAGGTCGCGGATCGGCACGCGCTCGCGCAGCAGGTTCTGCAACACGCGCTGCAGTTCGCCCACCTTCACCACCTCCGGCACCACGTCCTCGACCGCCTTAGGCGACTTCTCTTTGAGAGTGTCCAGCAGCCGGTGGGTCTGCTCCCGCGTGAGCAGCTCGTCCGCGTAACGCCGCACCACCTCGGTCAGATGCGTCGCCAGCACGCTCGACGCCGGCACCACGGTGTAGTTCCGCTGCTCGGCGTCGGTCTTGAGCTCCTCGCTGATCCACAGCGCCGGCAGCCCGAACGCCGGCTCCAGCGTCTCGATCCCCGCGATCGGGGCGGTCACCATGCCGTTGTTGATCGCCAGCAGGTAGCCCGGCATGCACTCGCCCCGGGCCACCTCCACACCACGCACCTTGACCACGTATTGGTTCGGTTCGAGCCGCAAATGATCGCGCACCCGGATCGGCGGCACCACAATCCCCATGTCGGTCGCGATCTGCCGCCGGATGTTGGTGATGCGATCCAGCAGGTCACCGCCCTGCTTGCGGTCCACCAGCCGGATCAACCCGTACCCCACCTCCAACTCCATCGGGTCGACCGCCAGCAGCGTCTCCACCCGCTCGGGCTTGCGGGCCTCCTGCTTGGCCTTGAGCACCGCCGCCACGGCGTCCGCCGTCCGGGTGCTCGACAGGAAGAACGCGACCCCGCCGCACCCGCCCGCCAGCAGCAGTAGCGGCAGCTTCGGCAGGGGCGTCAACGCCAAAAAGCCCAGGAACACCGCCGCAAGGACCAGAGCGATCGGCCGGGCGGTCAACTGGCCCAGCAGGTCCTCCCCCAGGTTGCTCTTGCTGCTGCTGCGGGTCACCAGCATGCCCGCCGACACCGAGGTGATGAACGCCGGGATCGCCGCCACCAGACCGTCCCCGATGGTCAGCTTGGTGAACACCCGCAGGCAGTCCATGATCGGCATGGAGTGCTCGACCATGCCCACGTAGATGCCGCCCAGGATGTTCACGATGGTGATGATCAGCCCCGCGATGGCGTCGCCGCGGACGAACTTCGATGCACCGTCCATGGCCCCGTAGAAGTCGGCCTCCGCGGTGATCTCCTCACGCCGTCGGCGGGCCTCGGGCTCGTCGATCATCCCGGCGTTCAGGTCTGCATCGATGGCCATCTGCTTGCCCGGCATGCCGTCCAACGTGAACCGGGCGGCCACTTCCGCGATGCGCGTGGCGCCCTTGGTGATCACCACGAACTGGATGACCGTCAGGATGATGAAGATGATGATGCCGACGGCCAGCGAACCGGCGGCCACGAAGTCACCGAAGACCTCGATCACGTGCCCGGCGGCGGCCGTACCGTCCTGCGCATTCGTCAAAATCAGCCGCGTCGTGGCCGTATTCAACACCAGCCGCACCAGCGTCATGGCCAACAGAAGCGACGGGAAGGATGAAAACTCCAGCGGGTGCCGGATGTACATGACCGTCAGCAGCACGACCGCCGACAGCGTGATGTTCCCCGCCAGCAGCAGGTCCAGCATCGAGGTCGGAAGCGGGCGCAGCATCACGAAGATGAGCAGCGTCGCACTCAGCGGCATGACCATGCCGCGGTTACGCTCCATCCACTTGAAGGGCCGTGATTCCAGTAAACCCGGACCGCTCATCCGTGACACCAACCGTTTTCGCTGCCGTGCGAAGCCGCAAGCGGCGGTCAACCTTTAGCCTTTAACCTTTAGCCGTTAGCTTTCATCCCGCCGGCCGTCGCCGATACCCGCGGCCGGCCAACTCATACACGTACGCCAGCACCTCCGCCACCGCCCGGTAAAACTGCGCCGGGATCTCCTGCCCCACCTCGACGGTGCGGTAGATCGCCCGCGCCAGCGGCGGCCGCTCGACGATCGGAACGCCGTACTCGATAGCCAACTCCCGGATACGCATCGCCAGAAAATCCGCTCCCTTGGCGGTCACCTTGGGCGCGTTCATCGTCCGCGAATCGTACTGGATGGCCACGGCAAACTCGGTGGGATTCGTCACCACCACGTCCGCCTTGGGCACGGCCGCCCGAATGCGACGCAGGGCAAGCTGCATCTGCAGCTCCCGCCGTCGCCGCTTCAGATGCGGGTCACCGTCCATCCGCTTGAGTTCCTCGCGCACCTCCTGCCGCGTCATCCGCAGGTCGCGCTCCATCTTCCACCGCTGGTAAACGAAGTCGATGATCGCCAGTATCAGCAGGGCCACTGTCAGCCGGATCGCCAGCGTGAACAGCAGGTCCAGCGTCAGCTCGACCAGTCCCAGATGCGTCAGAAACGCACAGTGAGCCAGGGCATCCAGCCGGTCCCGCAGGGTCCACCAGGCCACCCCGGCCAGCAGCGCCATCTTCGCCAGCCCCATCACCAGCAGCACCAGCGACCGGGCGCCAAAGATGCGCTTCAGGCCGGCCAACGGGCTCACCTTGTCCAGCGACGGCGTGATCGGCTTGACCGTGAACAGCACGCCCACCTGTCCGAACGCCGCCACCAGGGCCAGCACCATCACCACCACCATCACCGGCAGCACCAGGCTCCCCAGCACCCGAAAGGCCACCACCAGTGCCGGCACCATGGACGCGGGATCCGTGGCCGTGTCTCCGCTGCCCAGGCAATTGCGGACCAGGATCACCAGGCGCTCCACCATCGTGTCGTGCCACAGGTAGAGCATGATCATCCCGCCCAGGAGCACGATCGCCGCGCTCAGGTCGGAACTCCTGGCCACCTGCCCCCGATTGCGGGCCTCCTCCCGCCGTCGTGGCGTTGCGGGCTCGGTTTTGTCCTGTGCGGTGTCCACCATAACGTTTCATTCTGCAAGTGGCTCGCCAGCCGCGAGGAGGAATTGAGAATGAAGAATCGAGAGTTGAAAAAGCCCTTTCTCTCTGTTGATCGCACGTCGGAGACGCAGCTTTCTCACTTCTCACTTCTCACTTCTCACCTCGTACCCTTCGCTCTCGTCCTGGTCGGCCACCGGCGAGACGCCGGTGCCACACCTCAATTCAACGCTTCCAGCCCCATCCCCAGCCGCACCGTGTCCACCGCCACCGCCAACGACTCCAGCAACAGCGGCTCCAGCCACATGATCGTCAGAGCCATCATCAGCAGGGTCATCCCGATCTTGATCGGGAAGCCCACCGTCAGGATGTTCAACTGCGGCATGGTCCGGGAAATGAAGCCCAGGGTGATCAAAGCCAGCAGCAGGGCGATGATCATCGGGCCGCCTACCCGGATCGCCAGCGTGAACGAGACGGTCAGCAACTGGATCAGCAACGCCACCACGCCCTCGGAGACCACGAAACCCAGCGGCGGGATGGTCTCGAAACTGTCCAGCAGCGTCCGGACCAACGCCCGATGTCCGCCGACCGCCAGAAAGATCATCAGCGACACGAAGTAGTACAGCTCGGCCACCACGGGCAGGTTCGTGTCCAGCATGGGGTTAAACACCTCGCCCAGGGCCATACCCGCCTGCTGGCTGGCCAGTTGAATCCCCAACTGGACCCCCATCAGCACCAGCGACACCCCCAGCCCCAACAGCAGCCCGATCGCCAGTTCGCCGACCAGCCCGGCCATGGCCGACAGGAGCGTGACCGGCACCGTCAGTTGCGAGACGGTCAGCGGGAACACCGCCAGGGCGATTGCCGCCGCCAGCAGGGCCTTGAGCCGCATGGGCACGATGGCCCCGCTGAAGAACGGCGCCGCCAGCATCAGCCCCGCCACCCGGCTCAACACCAGCAGGTAGGCCGGCAACGCGACATAGATCTCCGTCAGTCCCCATGGCATAAACGCACACTCAAGCCCGATTCCACGCTACAGCCGAGGAAAATCGAGAATGAGGAATGAGGAATGGAGAATGAAGAACGGCTACCTCCCGCACTTGTCCTTCCACCCCACCAGGGGCGAGGCGCTGACACGCACGCGGGCCAAGGTTTCTCACTTCTCACTTCTCACTTCTCACTTCCCAATTCCCAATTCTCAATGCCCACGCCCCCCCCTAAAACGGGCTCTCCCCCAGCAGCAGCCGGGAGTACTCCAGCAGCCGCCCCGCCAGCCACGGCACCAGTACCAGAGTCAAGCCCACCATCGCCAGGATCTTGGGCACGAAGCTGATCGTCTGTTCCTGCAACTGGGTCATCGACTGGAACAGCGATACCGCCAGGCCCACGATCAGCCCGATGCCCATCACCGGGGCCGAGATCGTCAGCACCATCAGCAGCGCTTCACGACCGAGATCCAGGGCCTGACTCACTTCCATGACACGCTCCACACCTGCCGTTAGCCCATCACGCGAAACCCGCCAGCAGCGACGACGCCACCAGGTGCCACCCATCCGCCAGCACGAACAGCAGCAGTTTGAACGGCAGCGAGATCAGCACCGGCGGCAGCATCAACATGCCCATCGAAATCAGCACCGTCGCGATCACCATGTCGATGACCAGGAACGGCAAGTAGATCCGGAAGCCCAGCACGAACGCCGTCTTCAGCTCGCTCAGGATGAACGCCGGCACCAGCACCACCAGGTCCACGTCCGCCCGGGTCACCTCCTGGCTCAGCGGTACCGGACCTTTCCGCTGGTATTCGAGGAAGAGGAAGATGTCCTCCTCGTTGCCCACCCGCTCGATCTGGGCGAACATGAAGTCCCGCAAGTGGCCCTTGGTAATCTCGACCGCCTGGGCCTGGGTCATGTCCGGCTCGTTGTTCAGCCAGGGCACCAGCGCCTCGCGGTGGATCTTTTCGTACGTCGGGGCCATCACCAGGAACGCCAGGAACAGCGACAGGCCGACCAGAATCTGCCCCGGCGGCAACTGCTGTGTCCCGATCGCCTGTCGCACCAGTCCCAGCACGATCAGGATGCGGGTGAAACTCGTGGTCATCACCAGGATGGACGGTGCGAGCATAAGCACCGTCATGATGATGAAGATTTGCAGCGTGGTGCTGATGCCCTCGCGGGTCTCGGCCGTGGGCACGACCTGGGTCAGGTCGGGAATCTGCAACGCGGAGTTGTCGACCGGATCCTGCACCGCCGCGGCCGGCACCGGGGCGGGCCCCGTGCCCGAGCCCAGACTGGGTTCGACACTGGAAGCCGGGCTCCCCACCGTACTGGAAGCCGCTCCGGGTGCGGGTTGCGCAAGACCGGCCGAGGCCAGCGCTGTCACCAGCGCCGCCGCCGTCAGCCAGCGAAAGCATCCTGCCTTACCCATGCCGCGCGACTCCGCCACGCCGCCTGAATCTATCCCCAAAGAGCCGCGGGCTTTTAGCCCGCGCGGTGCCCGCACGTTAAGCAACCGCCACTTCCGGTCAACGAGCCGCGGGCTTTTAGCCCGCGCGGTGCCTGTGCGTAAGACAACCGCTGCTCCCGGCCAGCGCGCCGCGCGGGCTAAAGCCCGCGGCTCGTTGGCGCGAGAGATGATCCGCGGTCGCGGCTCCGGACGCTCGTCTCACCTCTCCCTTCCCAATTCTCAATTCCCAATTCCCATTTCTCACTTCTCACTTCCACTCAGTTCCTGCCGGCCGGCCAGCCGCCGCACCTTTTCCAACAACCCGCGTACGGAACCGCCGGGCGAGCCGCCCGTGACCTCGTTCTCCATATACTGGTGTGCCTCCCGGCCGAAAGCATCCGCGAAGGCATGGGAGATCGAGTCCGGCCGTCGGCTCGCCAATTCGCCCAGCAGCGGAGCCACCTGCTCCGGATCATCCAGCACATCCAGCGACGTGATCCGCTCTGCGGTCACGCCCAGCAGGATGAGTCGTCGGCCCATCTTGACCAGCAGCAGGCTCTGCTTGCCCGACAGGGGCAGGCGGGCCACGATTTCCAGCACCCCCGCCCCGGTCAGCATCCGCGAGGCGGGCATGAATCGTTTGACAACCCACGCCACCCCCAGAATGAGGGCCACCACGATCGCCAGGGGCAGCACCTCCCACCCCGGCCAGAAGCTCGTCGCCGCCTCCTGCCGCGCGGGCAACGAGGCCTCCGCCTTCCGTCCGGCCGACCAGCCCGACCCGCCACGCCGCTGGATTACCTGTTGTTCTTCGGGACGCGATTCGCCGTTGCCGGCCGGCGTGGAGCCAGGCGGGTCCAGCAGCCAGCCCGAGGATGGCCGGGGGCTCGAAGCATCGTCGCTATTGGATGCAGGGGATAGGCCGGGCTCGGCCGAGTCCGCAGTCGGCGCGTCCGGACCGAAACGATCGAGGATCTCACCCGCGGGCGGGAGCAGGCCCCCGGAACCCCGGGCGATCGACGTGGTGCCGCTCTCCGTCGCGCCATCCACCGCGGTGGCCACCGCCGACGACGACGCCAACCACGCGACCACGACAACCGCCGTCGCGGTGGACCGTCCTACAAAACCGACCATCCTGGTCGAAACGTGCATCCTGCACCTGGCTTTACGCCGTCAGTTCGTTGCTTCCTCGTCCGGCTCCTGCCGCACAATATCGTTGATCCGCACGCAGAAGTTATCGTTGAGCACCAGCACCTCGCCGCGGGCCACCAGCCGATCATTGACAAACACGTCCACCGGATCGCCCGCCAGCTTGTCCAGCTCCACAACCGACCCTTCCCCCAGCCGCAGCACGTCGTCCACCAACATGCGGCTGCGCCCCAGCTCGATCTTGACGTCGAGTTGCACGTCACGCAGCAGCTCGATCGCTTGCATGCCCGGCGTCGCGCGTGCGGTCGCGGCCGCCGCCAACGCGGGGATCTCGAATCGCTGCGCGCTCGGCACGGGGCCCGCCGCGCGTTCGCCGGCCATGGCGGCAGCCATGGCAGCGGCCACCTCATCAAACGGCCGCCCGGCGGAGTCCACGCGCGAGTCCGCCCCGGCATCGGCCGACGGAACCTCCACCCCGGGAGCCTCGCCCGCCAACGCCAAGGCCTCATCGAGATCTTCCTGGCTCAAGCTCGCGGCTTCACCCTCCGACGACGACTCGGCGGACGAGGCATCGTCAACCGCGTCCGAGTCCGCAGCCATCGCCGCGTCAATATCCGCCTGGCTCAGCAGACCATCTGTTTCGTCGTCGGCCATTGCAGCGGGCACTCCGCCCCCCGGTCGCAGTCTGCAACCGAGGGGGAATGGAGAATGGACAAAGGAGAAAGCTCCGCCTCCCGCCTGCCGCGCGGCGTCATCACCGATGACGTTCGCCGGCCATCATGCCGGACACGGTTTCTCACTTCTCACTTCTCACTTCTCACTTCTTCATTCTCAGTTCTCAAATCTCAAATCCCTGGCGTTGGGATCTGCAACACTCAAGGCCCTCATCCCTCCGCGGAGGGCCTCACCCCTCCGCATAGGTCATGATCGACGGGATCAGCACCTCCTGAACCAGCTCCCGATCGCTCGCCAGCTCGCCCAGTTCGTTGCGAAAATGTTCACGCAACGTCGCCAAGTCCGGCTCCAGGAACCGGGCCGGGTCGCTCGAACGCACGATCCGGGTGAATCGGTCCCGAATCGTCTCCCGCCGCTGCTCCAGGAGTTCCTGGAAGCGGGCCTTCTTGTCCGCGGGCACCACCGCAAAGATGGTCAGGTCGTAGACCATGACCCGTTGCGATTTCTCGTTCTGGGCCCGGAACTGCACCACCTCGAGCTCAACCGGCTGGACCGCCTTCTGCCCCGCCGCCGCGTCCAGCCCGCCCGGCCCCATCGCCTGAGCATCCTGCGGTGCCGGGGCTACGTAGCTCTTCACCAACACAAAGATTACCAGCGCCTCGATCGCCATGATACCCAGGATGGCGCCGATCACCATGATCCGCCCGCGCCCCTTACTGCTCTTCGGCGGCGGGGCATCGTCCAGTTGCTCGACCACGTCGTTCTCAGCCATAGTATCCCCTATGTTCCACCGGCGATTTCCGTTCTGTCCGTCGCTCGGGCCGTGGGTTCGGCCTCAACGATGATTTCCAGTGGGTGATGGGCCTCCGCGGCACCGGCCGGATCGTCCGTACCGGGCTCACCGCCCGACTCCACTCGTAGCGGTCGCCCCCCGTGGCGACCGGCGGCCTCACCGCCCGGCTCCACTTGTAGCGGTCGCCCCCCGTGGCGACCGGCGGGGTCGCCGCACAGCTCGACCGCAAGCCTGTCGCGAGCCACTCCTCCGACGACCAACAGGCCCGCTACTCCCCTCGCCCGCTCGTACCCCAGATCCCAGCCGTCTCGAAGCGCCACCTCCGCCGGCAAAGTCTCGTCCGTCGCGAGAACCACCAGACGGATCCGCGAAGCACCGTCCGTCAAATATTCAGCCAGGCGCGTCACGAACTGTCGGCCCGCCGGCTTCAAAACCGCACTGAGGGGCTCGAAACACGCCTCGTCCAGCAGCATCAGCCGCAGCCCCTCACGTTCGACCACCATCCGGCAGAAGGCCGGTTCCTGCCCGGTCACACTGCCCAACCGAACATCCGAGACTACGCCCAGTCGCGCCCGTTCGAGCCGCTCGATCAACGTCATCGGCGTCCCCGGAGTCGGCAGCGGCGACCCCTCCAGGTTGCGGCTGCCGAACCCGAACGCTGTCCGCACCCCGCCGGCCACCGCCTGGAACCGCTGGCCGGAATGCCACTCGCTCATCGCCGCGATCATGATGAACACCGCCAGCAGCAAAGCCATCAGGTCGCCGAACGGTAACGCCCAGCCCGCCTGATCCTCCTCTCGCTCCAGACGCTTGCGCCAGAACATCTCCATGCTCAGGCCGCCTCCTCCAGCTTCCGCTCCGCCAGCCCCTGGGCGCTCCCCGCACCCAAGCCCACGGGTTGCAACCCGTGGGCTTTGTCCCCTGCAGAGCTTGCTCTCACCTGATCCGTAACACTCCCCCGAGCACTCTCGACACTCCCCGAAACGCTCTCGACACTCCCCAATGAACTCCCCGCGTTCTGCAACGCGCTCCCCATCATTGCCCCCCGCGTTTCCCCCAGCGCCTCCGCCGGCAGATACGCCCGCAGCTTCTGCTCCACGATCCGCGGGTTGTCCCCCGCGTGAATCGCCAACACGCCCTTGAGGGCGATCATCCTGCACAACAGCTCCTCACTGCTGCGATGCGTCAGCTTCCGGGCCAGTGGGAAACAGAACACGTGGGCGAGCACCAGCCCGTACAGCGTGGTCAGCATCGCCACTGCCATGCCCGGGCCGAGGCTCGCGGGGTCGTTCATCCGGCCCAGCATGATCACCAACCCGACCAGCGTCCCGATCATGCCGAACACCGGTGCGGACCGGCCCATCGAGTCCAGCATGCCGGCCCCCGCCGCGTGACGAAGATCCACGCTTTCCAGCTCCGCCCGGGCCACCGCCTCGATCGTCGCGGCATCGCTGCCGTCGATGGCCATGCGCATCGTGCGCTTCAGAAAATCATCGCTCAGCCTGTCCACCAGCCGATCCAGAGCCAACAGCCCGTCCCGGCGGGCGATGTCCGCCATGGCGACCAGCAGAACGACAAGCTCCACCGGCGGGCGCGTCCGGACGTAAAACGCATTGCGGACCAGGTGGGCCAGCGGACGAAAGCCGGCTCCCGGCACGGCCATGACCGTCGTCAGCACCGTCCCGCCGACCACCAGCGCAACCAGCGGAGTTTGCCAGAAGGCGTGGGCCTCCCAGCCCGCTCCCGCCACGGTCACCCCGACCAGCAGGAGCAGCGTCGCCGCCAAACCCCACATCGTCGCCCGGTCGATCAAACGAGCTCTCCCTTCAGCCGACAACCCGCCGCAGGGGTGATTACCGGACGCCGGGCAGCCTGCCCGCCTATCCTCTCATCGACCCGGCGGCTTCGGTCATTAACGACTACTTCCCACCGAACTAGCGCGGCAACATGCGAACCATGCGCCCGTACTCGATCGCCTTGGCGACCACCTCGTCCATGCGTTCCCGGACGATGAACGTCTCCCCGTTCATCAGCACGATGGTCGTATCCGGGCGCTCCTCGATGGTCCGGATCATCTCGGCGTTCACCACGAACCGCGTGTTGTTCAGTCGCGTCAGCGAGATCAATGCCGTCCACCTGCCCATGCCACGGGCAGCGGCCGCGCGGGCAAGAAAGCCCCCACGCATCCGCCGTCGTTCGTCCAGGACACGATCCGTCCACCCGGGCGCACGCGCCGTCGCCGGGCGGGCGCCCGGGCGACCTCACGCCACTTACCACCGCCCAAGGTCAGCGCGTCTCAACCACGCTGCGGACCTGCCCGCACCCGTACTTATCGGGCTATCAGGAGCAATTCGTTGAGGAGTTCGTTCGAGGTTGAAATCACCCGGCCGGCGGCCGAGAAGCCCGTCGTCGCGGTGATGAGTCCGATAAACTCGCGCGTCAAATCCACGTTGCTGAGCTCCAGGGCTCCTCCCAGTATCGTGCCGGCCCCTAAAGTCTGCGCCGTGGTGATCATCGGCTGCCCGGAATTGGGACCAATCCGGTACACGTTGTTCACGTCCGCGATGAGCCCTTCCGGGTTACTGAAGGTCGCCAGGGCGATCTGTCCCAGCGGGCGGGTCAGCCCGTTGCTGAACGTCCCGACGATGACCCCGTCCGGGCCCACGGCGAAATTGGTCAGCGTGCCCGCCGCGTACCCATCCTGCGTCCGCATGACCAGGCTGGACGGCTGGGCCGAGTAGGGGGCCGCCAGCCCGCTGACCCCGGCGAAATCAAGGGTCACTTGCAGCGGGGTCAGCGCGCCCACCTCGCGGCGGTCAATCCGCAGGGTGTCGTTCACCACGTTGGTCATCATGCCGTCGTTATCGAAGCTCAGCGTGCCCGTTGTGCCCAGGACCGGCGAGGGGTCCGTGTCGTCGGGGCTCTCGGCGTAAAACCGCCACGTCGTCCCCAGATTGGTCTTCTCCTCCAGCGTCAGGGTGAGGTTGACCGAGACGGGGTTGCCCAGCGAATCGTACGCGATGAACGTGGTGTACACGCTCTCGCCGTTGGCGGCCTGCTGCTCGCTGAAGTTGAACGGGGCGTTGAATCGGGGATTGGTGACCTGGATATCCGACAGACGGATGCTCAGGGCATTCTCCAGCCCGGCGTTGCCCTCAATGATGATCATGCCGGCATCCTCCGCTCCCTCACCGATACGCACGCCCGGGTTGCCCGGGGCTTCCGGGTCGTCGTTGATGCCCAGCGTATTGTGCATGAACGTCGTGAAGTCCCCCAGGGTACTCGTCGCGGTGACGGTGAAGGTGGCCTCGGGCAACTGTCGCCCACCCGAGGCGCCCTTCCGCGCCCCCTTGACGGTGATCACGTCGTCCTCGACGAACAGGGGCACAATGGACTCCGCGTCGTGCACGTCGATCAGCAGCGTGTCGGCGGTGGCCGGCGGCCCGTCGCTACCGCCATCGAGCATCACCTGCGAATGCAGGATCGTGCCCTGGGTGGCGATGCTGCCGGCGGCGTTGAGGTTGCCGTCGAACTCGGCCTCGCTCGTGGCCCGGGCGGTGCTTTGCGTCCCCAACGGGATCTGCAGGTTCTGCAGCGCGCCCGGCACGATGGTGAAGTCGTCGTCGACCCCGTAGCCGCGTACGAACGACCCGGCCGCCGAGGTGAGCACGTTGGCCGAGGAGAGTTTGAAGGATCCGTCGCGGGTGTAGCCGGTGTCACCGTCGGCGGTTTCAACGATGAAGAACCCCGCGCCCTCGATGGCCATGTCCGTCGGGTAGCCGGTGGTCTCGATGGCTCCGGGCAGGAAGTTCCTCTGGACGCTGCCCAGTAGCGAGCCCAACCCGACCTGGGACGGGTTCGTCCCACCGCTCCCCGGCCCCGGGCCGCTGCCCGAGGAGAGCATGATCGAGAACTGGTTCTCGAACATCGCGCGACTCCCTTTGAAGGCCGTCGTGTTGACGTTGGCCGCGTTGTTACCGATCACGTCGATCTT
>CAZEEJ010000137.1:0-15728 GCA_964511155.1 uncultured Planctomycetales bacterium
GCGAGGAGCTGCTCGGCCACGCCCTCAAAGGAATCGACCGCAACCGGGTCTACGTCACCACCAAAGGCCGGCCGAAGGAGACCTACGACGCCTTCATGCAGGAGTTCGACACGTCCATGACGGCGCTGGGCGTCGACTACCTCGACAACTTCGATCTGCACGGGATCAACAACGAGCAGGTCTTCCGCCAGGCCGTCGACGAGCGCCAGACCTGGCGGGCGATTCGCCGACTGATGGATGCGGGCACCATCCGCCATGTGGGCTTCTCGACGCACGGCAAGACCCCCCTGCTGCTGCGAACCCTGGACACCGGCATGTTCGAGTCGATCAATCTGCACTACTACTGGTTTTACCAGGTACACGAGCCGGTGGTCGCCCGGGCGGCGGAGTTGGACATCGGCGTATTCATCATCAGCCCCAACGACAAGGGCGGCATGTTGTACCGGCCGACGGACAAGCTGCGCGACCTCGCCGCACCGCTGCACCCGATGAACCTCAACGCCCGCTGGCTGTTGAGCGACCCGCGGGTGCACACCTTGTCCCTCGGGGCGGCGGTGCCGGGCGACCTCGACCAACACCTGACCGTGGCCGACCACCCGGGCCCGCTCGATGACCGGGAGCAGGCGGCCCTGGAACGCTGGGCCCGCACCCATCGCGAGGCACTGGGAACCGATTTCTGCACCCAGTGCCAGCAATGCCTGCCCTGCCCGGCGTCCGTCGACATCCCGGAGCTGCTGCGGCTGCGGAATGCCGCCGTCGCGTTCGAGATGACCGAATACGGCACCTATCGCTACAACCTGCTCGACGGCAGCAACGACTGGTTCCACGGCACGACCGGTGACCGCTGCACCGAATGCGGGGAATGCCTGCCCCGCTGCCCTGAAAAGCTGGACATCCCGCGGCTGGTCTTCGACACGCACGACCTGCTGAAGACCGGCACGGGGCAGCGCTTGTGGGTCTGACCGCCAGGGAGGTCCGTTTGTGTCCGGGCTTTATCAGGGGCTACAATAGGGTATATGACGATAACACCCTTGCGGGTGACGGCCGCGTGCGGCAAGGCGGCATGGGGCGGGACTCCAGCCCGTAGCCTGTTGGGGACCGCCCACGGGTCGGAGTATCGGCCCGTGCCACCCGCCACCGTCCGGTTGAGCAAGCCGCGGGTGTGGGAGGTCGTGCGATGGTACACAAACAGGTTTTTCTGACCGCCGGTCTGGGAGTGCTCGCGGCGGTATCGCTGCCCCTGGCCGGTCAGGTTCACCAGATCCAAGGCGGGAATGTCCTGGATGCCAGCAACCGAGTCGGCTCGGGCGGACTCAACCCCGCGGCCCGCCCTTATGACTTCGGCGCGGCCAACCGGGTGGTCACCGGGAACGTGACCGGCGGCCGCAGCTTCCGCGGCTTCTCCCCGGTCCAGGATTCAAGCTCCTACTTTCTCGGCCAGCCTTCCTACGGTTCGGCCACCCCGCTGGGCTCCAGCGCCGCCGGACGGTACGGCAGTTCGTTCCTGCCTTCCGACCGCCTGAGCAACTTCATGCGCGACAGCTACAGCGTCGGTGATATCTATCAGGGCCGAGGCGGCGTGGCCGGCGGCGGAGTGATGCCCTATTACTCCCCCTCTCGCACCGTCACCAACACGGGAGCCGTCCTCAGCGGGAGCAACCGGCCGGGCAGCTCACAGGTGCTCAACCCCTATGCCGGGCCCGGTGCGACCGGTACCCAACTCCGCAATCCGTTGGCTTCGGCGACTGGCCTCTCCGGTGACGGCAGTACGCTGGCCGTCCCTACGCGTCTGATCCGGGCCAACACCGGCCTGCCCGTCGCCGGACAGGTCAACGACCGCGTGTTGCAGAATCCGCTCTTCGCGGGGGCCTTCCGCGAGGTGTCGGTCAGCGACCTGGCCAGGCTCGCTCAGCAGGATCCGGAACTGGCCAAACGCCTCAACCTCCCCCCCACGGCCCAGCCGTTCACCCGCCAATCGGATCTGGCCGAGCCGATCGATCTGAGAACCCGGACCTTCGAGGCCGAGGATACGCGCCTGGACACCCGGCAGTACCTCGACCGAGACCAAACCCAGCAACAGGGATCGAGCCTGGATCGGGTGCTCGAGCGAGCTGCCGCGGATGGCGAGCTCGACTCCTACCTGCTGCGGCGACCCGGCGGCTCAAGTGACCCGCCGCCCTCCGGGAGCCTGGTTCGGCCGATCCAGGGTTCCGATTCGACCGCGACCGGACCGCTTGCCGGCGCGGGGCACCTCTTCGCCCGCATGCGGGAGATGTCCGGCTTCGGACCGCAAGCCGGGGGCATGCCGCTGCCCGGCGCCCCGGGACAGCCAGGCGGGTTCCAGCCCGGCCGAATCCCCCACGACGTCACCGATGAAGACCTCGGCCTGCCGCCGCTCCAGTCGTTCGTGGGCACCGAGCAGTCCGTCCTCAATCGATACCTCGGCAGCGCGGAGCAGGCGCTCCGCACCGGTGAGTACTACCGCGCCGCGGCACTCTACCGACTGGCCACGACGATCGAACCGACCAACCCGCTGCCGTATCTCGGACGCTCGATGGCCCTGCTCGCCGCCGGCGACTACATCACCAGCGTGACGGACCTCTTCGCCGCCATCCAACTGTACGACGCGTTGGGCCTTTTCGACCTCGACCTGCGGTCGTTCATCGCGGACCTGACGGTGCTCGACCGCCGCCGGGCCGACCTGGAGGCCCGGCTGGAGGTGCATGAGGACTATCGGCTGCGGTTCCTCTTGGGCTATGCCGAGTACTGTAGCGGCCTCGACGAGGTAGGGCTGGCCAACCTCGACAAGGCGTTGCGGGCCGCGCCCATGGTGGTCGGCCACAGCGAGCAACTCCGCGAGGCTGCCGCCCAAGAGGCTGAACCCATCGAGGACCAACTGGTCCGCGAGGAGGCCGAACAGGTCGCCCAGACCGCCTTGACCCCGCGAGCGTACCGATCCGGCAAGCAGCAGCTCTTCAGGAGAATCATGGAAGAGCGCGGGGTGGACAAGGCCGGCGCCAAGCGGGTCGCCCTGCCGATGATCCAGGAGGCCCGCGGGCAGATCCAAGACGAGTTGCCCGACGCGGGCGCGGGCCTGCCCCAGACCATCGAGGTGCATCCGCTCCGCCGATTCGTTGACACGCTCCATGCCCGGTCCGCTTCCGAAGCCGGCCGCCCCACGGCCGCACCGCCGGGTCCGTGACGTCTGGGCGGGCAGATGCGCGAGGGTGCACTTGCACGCGGTCCGCACTGCTCACAGAGCAGTGGGTAGCGGTTGCCCGCTGTGGCGACCGGGCACCGGCGGGACGCCGGTGCCACACCGCACCGGCCGGCCGGTAAGCCCGGTTGGCCTTTCCCTGTTGTGGACCTTATGATGCCGGGCAGGGACCGTTCCGGGCCGGAACGCCCGCATGGGTTGTCTATCTGTTTGTCCGTACCTCGCCGGCGACGTGCCGGCGATCTCTACAAGGTTGAACGCACATGGCCAGCAAAGCCGCTCAAGTTGAGGAACTTAAACAAGCCAAGGATGGCCTGGACGTCTGGAACGACTTTCAGCGATACGCCGCCGGTGGCGACTACTCAGCCATCGCAGCGGATGATCTCGAACGGTTCAAGTGGTTCGGCGTTTACCGCCAGAAGCCCAACACCGGCCACTTCATGCTGCGGATCAAGATCCCCGGGGGGGCCTTGTCGGCCGTCAAGCTGCGCGAGATCGGCCTGATGGCCCGACAGTACGGTCGAAACTTCGGCGACGTGACCACGCGACAGGACATCCAGCTCCACTGGGTGCAGGTCCAGGACCTGACGGACATCATGGACCGCATCTACAACAAGCTGGGCATGTTCCAGGAGTTCTCCTGCGGCGACTCTCCACGGAATACGACCGCCTGCCCCCTGGCCGGTGAGTTGGCCGACGAGATCGTGGACGCCGGTCCGTTCGCCGCCGCCATCGCCGAGATGTACCGCGCGGGCGGCAAGGAGTTCAGCAACCTGCCTCGCAAGTTCAAATCCGCCGTCTCCGGTTGCCCCGTGCACTGCGTCGCCCCGCAGGTCGACTGCGCCGCGTTGTTCGGCGTCAAGCGGAAACACGGGGGCGCTGAGGAGCGGGGGTTTGGACTCGTGGTCGGCGGTGGCCTCCGCGATACCCCCATTTTCGCCCAATCGCTCCGCGTCTTTCTGAAACCGGACGTCGCGTTGATCACCGACGTCTTCCGCAGGATCGCCCACATTTTCCGCGACCAGGAGAGCCTGCGTCAGGGGCGGCTGCGGGCCCGGCTCAAGTTCTACGTCGCCCAGATGGGCTGGGAAGCGTTCCGAGACCAACTTGAGGAATACCTCGGCTACAAGCTCGATCACGACGACTCCATCGCCTGGCCCGAGGGGGCCGGCAGCGACGACCATTGCGGCGGCGGCATGCTCCGCAACGGGCTGGCCTTCGTCGGCGTGCCCATCGCCCGCGGCCGGCTTTCCGGCGACCAGATGATCCAGTTGGCCGACCTCGCCGACAAGTACTGCCAGCATCCCGAGCGGCAACTGAACGCCACCATCAAACAGAACCTCCTGCTGCTCAACGTCCCGCCGGCCAAGGTCGCCGACCTGGGCAAGGAGTTGGAGGACATCGGCCTGCCGGCCAACGCACTGCCGGTGCGCCGTGAATTGATCAGTTGCACCGGCACGCAGTTCTGCAACCTTGCCGTGGTCGAGACCAAGGACCGCGCCAAGAGCATCCTGGACTACCTGGAGACCCGGGTGCCCATGGATGAGCCCCTGTTCATCTCCGTCACCGGCTGCCCGAACAGTTGCGCCCAGTATCAGATTGCCGACATCGGCCTGCAGGGGACGCTCTACACCTACAAGGGCCAGAAGGGTGTCGAGCATTACCACGTGCTGCTGGGTGCCCGCTTGGGGGCCAATCCGGTGTTCGCCCGCTTTGTTTGCCGCGACGGCGACCGTAAGGTCAAGGTGCCCGCCGAACTCGTGCATCTGGCCATCGAGCGGCTTGTCCGAGCCTACCAGACGGAGCGGCAGAACGGCGAACGCTTCGCCGCCTGGGCCGATCGCCAGGAGATGGACCGCCTCGCCGACCTGGTCGCCCCGCCCGAGGCCTGACCCGCCGCCGGACCGAGGCAACTTGTTGCTGGAGCCGCTTGCGGCTTCGCACGAACGCGTGGAGCCCCCGGTGTTCCACTGCGCTTTGAGCAGTGCCCGCTGCTTGCCGCCCGCCCCACCGCGCCGTATCATCGACCAACCGAGCCGGGCGCCCGCCGCCGACGGGACACACCGGCTCTGGTGGATGCTGATGGCCCGCAAACGCGACTACAACATCATCCGATTCCTGATCGGTTCGTTTTACACCCTGGCCATTGCCATGCTGGTTGGCTGTGTCGCCTTGGCCGTGTATCTCGGCTTCCGGGCCGAGGCCCTGCGCGACGGCCTGTTCATCGGCGGCCCGCTCTCCGACGTGCTGCGCTCGTACAGTTCCAGCGAGCTCTACCTCGCCGCGGCGATCATCGCCGCCGTCGGGCTGGTGGCTTTTCTGATCTTCGGCTCGATGGGCCAGATCCTGGCCATGACGCGCGACCGGGCTCTGGCTACCTCGCTCCAGGTCCAACTGCTCGAGGACATCCTCGAACTGAACGAGGAGACGGCCAAGTCCACGCACGACGGCCGCGTCGACCTCTGCGAAGGCTGCGGGCGGCTGGGCTCCCTGCATCGGATCCAGTCCGGTCAATGGGTCTGCCGCGAGTGCCGCCGCCAGTTACGCGCCGGTTGAGTCGCGGGGGGAGCATGACCTGAAGTCTTCGCGAGCAGGCCGTATGATTCGGCTTGCCTCTTCGCTTAGGAAACGATCGTGTGAGTGATACCCGACCCGTGAACGAGTCTGCCATGCCCGACTGGACGTACATTTGCGAAGCCGCCGACCTGCCGCCCGGCGCGCTGCGGCGCGTGGAGATCGCCGGCGGCTGGTATGCCGTCTGCAATCGCCGAGGCACCTTCCACGTCGTCGACAACCGCTGCCCGCACGCGGAGGGCTCGCTTGGCCGCGGGCGGCTCGAGGGCGACTGCCTGATCTGCCCCGTCCACCGCTGGCCCTGGGACCTGCGTACCGGCCTGACCGACCCCAGCCTGCCCCACATGCGCCTGCGCTTCTTCCGCTGCGAGGTCCGTGACGGCCGACTCTACGCCGACGTCTCCCAGCCCGTGCTCCCGGAAACCATCATCCTGCCCGGCCCCGAAATGTGACGCCCAGCGGCGTGAACGAGCCCCGAACGCAAGTGAGTGGGTACGAACCCCTCGCTAGCGCTTGGGGCTCGTGACCGCGTTGCGGTTCGGAGCGACGGCTCAGTTCCCGGCCGGCGGTCGTTCAAACACGACGAACTCCGCCCGAAACGGCACCCGTCGCAGCGCGTGGCGCCCCACGAGCCGCAGGCCGCACGCACCCGCGAGGCTGAGGTATTCCTTCAGCGTGGCCGGCGTCTTGACCCGTCGGCCTCCGGAGAAGAGGCGGCGGAAGCATACCTTCACACGTGTGCGTACGCCCGGTGGATAGCACGAGATCACCAGATAGCGGCGGGTGACCCGGGCCAATTCCTGCATGATCCGGGCTCGCGAATCGGGATCAGGGACATGGCTGAGCAGCCGGTGACAAAGGATCAAATCCACACTGCCGGTGGGCAGGTCGATCCGTTCGGCGTTGGTCTGGAGATAGTCGGCGGGCGTCTCACCCATTTCCTCCTTGGCAATCTCAAGCATCAAAGGAGACGAATCGGCAAGAATGACCCGCTGCGAGGCCGCGGCGAGAATGTCCGCCAACCGACCGGTGCCGCTCGGCAGATCCAGGCTGACCTCCAACCGCCCCAGTCCGCCCAGCAACTCGCGAAGGCAGGCCCGCTCGCGCTCGTTAACGCGGGCATGACGCCCGCTGTGGTATCGGTCGCGGTACCGCTCAGCGGTCTTGCGGTCCAGAAACCGCTCGACGAATTCGTCCCCGCCTGCAACCGGGTCGCTCATCAATGTTTCTCCTCGGCGATGCTTGCCGTCGTGGGGTCGGTCAGATGTACTCGCCGAAGAGTTCCTTGCTCGGCCCGGGAATGACCACGGCGGAGACGAGCAGCCCCCGTTCGCGGACCACTTCGGCGGCTACGTCCACGCCGGCGCGGCAGTCGGCCACGGTGCCGGACATCAGCAGGAACCCCTTGCCGCCCAAGGCCATGGCCAAGTGGATGCGGAACAGCGTCACCGCGGCGGCCTTGGCGGCGGCGTCGGCGGCTTCAATGATGCTCGCCGCCGAGAAACTCTCCACCACGCCCACCGCACCAGGCTTGATCTCCGGAATCGTCACCGACTGGCTCAGGGCGGGGAAAACCGACTCGTGCACGTTGGGCAGGGTAACCTGGTCGATCACGCCGTCCGGGGCGGCGGCCAGCCCCGCGGCCATACTCGCCCGGACCGCCGCCACGGCGCCCGTCACCACGGTCATGTATTTGCCCGAGCAGATCGTCCGGGCCATGACCAGTTCCACGTCCGCCGCCTTGAGCATCGCGTCCTGAACCTGGTACCCGATACCCACGCTGCTCAGCTCAATCATGCCGATGGCTTCACGCATCATCCGGCGTCCCTTTCATGGGGTATCACGCTTCGATGACCAGGGCGTCCCTGGCACTGCTCACCCGGCCGGCAATGCTGGCGTGAAGGACCGCCCCGAGCTGCCCTTCCGGCGGGCGGGCGATCACGTCCCCCACCTGCACCTGCGAACCACTCTGCACCACCGCCACGGCCGGCGCCCCCGCATGTTGCTTGAGAGGCAAACGCACCCGCTGCGGCTGGTAACCATCCGTCAACAGCGGCCCGACGTTGTTGAAGTCGCTGAGCCCCAACTTGGTGATAAGCCGCTTGAGCGGAGTACGGCGGTTGTTCAAATGCAGGGCCGGTCGACGCTCCTCCGCCGCAACCTCCCACCGCTTGCCCGCGCTGGCCAACTGCCGCTTGTTCTGGGTACACACGTTCTTCGGGTCCAGATCCTCCGGGCACGCGATCATCGTGCACAGATTGCATTCGCAGCAGAACTGCGTCCCGATGATGCTCGACTCGCCCGTCTGACTGAAAACCAGCGACCGCATCGCCTTGTGCGGCTCGATCGGATGCCCCAGGAGATACCGCGGGCACATCTCCGTGCAGAATGAGCACTGGTCGCAGGCACTCGCCCCGATCCGCGAGATGTCCTTCCATGACTTGCTGTACCGCCCCACAAGGAAGTGGTCCCGCGGCAGCACGATCAGTCCGCCGGTCGTCTTGGTGATCGGCTCCTCCAGATCGAGCGTCAGCCGCCCCATCATCACCCCGCCGACCAGGACCGCCGGATCCGGCACCGTAGCCCCGCCGGCCAGACCGAGAGCTTCCCGAAAAGTCGTGCCCACGGCCACGTCCACCGTGACCGGATTGGCCACACCGCCGGCCACCGTCAGGAACTTGCGCGTCACCGGGCGGGCCAGGGCGATGTTGTACGCCGTCTCGACGTTAATCACTACGCAGCCCACCGCCAGCGGGATCTTCCCCGGTGGGATGATGCGGCCCGTCACGTCGTATACCAGAATGAATTCGTCGCCGCTGGGGTAGCTGTCGTGCAGCTCGGCGATCCGCATCCCACCGGGCAGCTTCGACTGGAGAATCTCGATCACGTCGCGATACTTGTGCTTGATGCCGATCACCGCTTCCCGGGCGCCGACCAGCCGGCCGGCTTCCGCCAGGCCCGCGATGATCTCCTCCGAGTACGCCCGGAGCATCTCTTTGTCCTTGTGCAGCAGGGGCTCGCACTCCGCCGCGTTCAGCAGGATGTACTCGGCCTTGGCACGCAGCTTGACGTGCGTCGGGAACCCGGCCCCGCCTGCCCCTACCACGCCGCACGACTCGACCTGTTCAACAGTTACTGGTGGCATAAAGCGGTTACAGACCCATACCTTCCTTGGTGAATGCGGAGTCCGGCAGGCTGACGTTCAGCTTGATGTTCGACATCTGGTAGTGGCCCAGGAGAACCTTCCGGTCATCATCGGCATAGGCCCGGCACAGAACCGGCACCAGCAATTCGCGATCGATATGCACATCGAGCACCCGGTCCGGCCACACCGTTTCGTCGCCAGTGTACGGCAAATGCCGTTCAAAAGTCAGGGTCGCTCGGCCCTCCAGCTCACCGGGACCGGTGAACTCCAGAACCTCAAGGCCCTGTTCGCGGGCCAGCTTCACGAACTTAAGCGTCAGCACCAGCGAGTTCCGCAGCCCGAACAGATCCATCGTCCGCCGGGAGCTCTTCCGGGCATCCGGACCGTGGATCGGACGCATGACGTACGGCACGATGAGCCGGGCGATCGCCCCGGGCGCGATGACCGCCATCGGCTCACCGTCCTTGATCCAGCGGTCCGCCACGTACAGCGCCCGCGAACACTTGTCCGCGTTCTCCACCCAGGTCAGCCGCACGCTGAACGGACTCTCCCGGAACATGGCCTCGATTTTTTGTACGGCGCTGAGGCGGCCGCCGATGATCTCCTGCTTGGTGAACGTGCACGTGTAGTCGCGCACACTCCGGTCGTAGCGGGCCAGCAGCATTTCCAGGAACGCCACCGGGTCGCGAGCGGCGAACGCCTCCAGCGACTCCTCCGCAGCGGGCGGCAAGGGCGGCGCCGGCGTCGCGAACGCCCGGCTCGGGTGCACCTTGGGCAAAACCGCGTCCGGCGAAGGCCCCCGATCCTCCGACTCGTCGACCAACCCTCGGTAACCCTGCGTCAGCAGCCCTGCGGCCAGGAGTACTCCAATGAGTATCACGACACGCCGTTTGCTGATCTGGGGTTTCATGCTCGGTCTCAATTCGGCCACACATCGCCCGACTTTGTTATCGGCCGCTCGTGCGCCTTCGCTTGACTTACGCCCAGCTCAAGGGTTGCGACTCATCGCGGGCGCGCCGCCCCCCGGCCCTCACCAACAATGGCCCATCATAAGGGAGATCTCCCGTCCTCGCAACGAATCTACGATTCACAGGGACAACCTGTCACATTCGCAACACAGCAACAGTGTCTCACCGGCGTTTTCGGGCCCGCGCGGGTCGGCAGCGCCCCCCGCCACTTGCGGCTTCGCAACCGGCCTCCTGCCCTCCCAGGGCTTATACCCCCTGGACGGCTGCCGGACGCTCCCCCCTGCCCGCCGCTTGCGGCTTCGCACGGCAGCCGGCTCCGCTCACGACCGCCTCAGCTCGATCCTTCTCGTTCCGCCTGCGCATCGCACGGAAACTGAATTGAACAGATCGTGCCGTCCCGGCACCCGGAACACAGCGTCACCGTCCCCCCCAGGCAGCGCACGATGCCATGCACCACCGGCAGGCCCAGGCCCAGGTGCTCCCCACCCGCCTGCACGCTGCCCGTCTGGACCGTGTAGAAAGGCTCAAACACATGAGGCAGATCCTGCTCCGCGATGCCGGGCCCCGTATCACTGATCCGCAGAAAAACGCTCTGATCGTCCGGGCTGGGAAAGAGTTCAAGACACAGCCTGCCGCCCTCGGGCATCGCCTCGCAGGCGTTGGCGGTCAGGTTCTCCAGCACGGTCATCACCGGGCGCGGGGGAAGACGCTTGGCCACCGGCTGAACGTCCGTTTCCAGAACGATGCCGCACTTGGCCAGTCGCGGCCGCGCCCCCTCCACGAACCGCTCGACGACCGTCACCAGGGACTCGTCCTGCTCAACCGCATGGATGCCCTCGGCAAACGCCCGCAAGCCCTGAGTCAGCTTCCCGGTTTGCGTCAACGTGGTCGCGATCGAACGCAGCGCCCGCCGCAACGCCTCCGGGTTGTCCTGGGTCAGGGCGAAGTCCACCCTCGGAACCAACCCGCCCAGGAGATTGCTGAAATAGTGGGCCACCGCCCCGGCCAGCGTCCCCAGCGCCGACATCTTCGCCGCGTCGGCTCGTTCCTGCGCCGCCTGCATGCGCCGCGTCACATTCCGCATGTGCAACGCGATGCCGACCCGCTCGCCCTCGTCGTCGGCCACCGGCGAGATCAACATCGCCAGGTGCATCATCGGGTCACTCGCCCCGGCAGGCTGAACGACTGCGCGGGAACTCGGGCCACCCGCTCCAGGGTACAGGAACTCCAGGTCGCCGGCCTCGCCCTGGAGCAGAGCCCGCTCGATGAGCCGTTGAGCCGCGGCCTGGTGATCGGCCGGGACCAGCGCCGTGGCCGGTTGCCCGATCATGGTCGCGACCGGCCGGCCCAGCATGCGACCGGCCGCGGCGTTGGCAAACCGAACCCGCAACTCCCTATCCGTCGCGATGATTCCGACCGAGGCATCCACGCACAATCGGCGGAAGAACGCGTCACCCGGCTGCTCTACAACCACCGCGTCACCTGGCTCCTGAGTCATCGCTCCGCTTTCCTCTGGCTAACGTCCCTCACCGCACCACCGGAACGCGGCTGCGGATCTGCGGGGTGATGAAGTACATGGACTCGAACACCTGCCCGTCGATCTCTTCGCAAAGCAGGAGCGAGCCCGCCAAATGCCCCTGCTGAGCGGCTCCCGACGGCCCGATCGCCAGGAAGGACTCCGGGGCTATCTGGGCCCGGGCCGCCAACTCACGCAACGGCCGCGTCGGCTGGTGCAGCTCCTCTTGCACCCAGCCGCCCGTCCCCAGCGCCGGCCGCGGACGCACGAAGGGCAGCACCACCTCGGGCATGACGTCGATCACCACCGCGTCTGCGTCGGCCAGCGAAATGAAGTACTCGATCCGCAGGACCATCCGGCTGCTCGCGTAGGTCCGGCCGGCCATAGTGCCGTCCGCCCGGAACAGGAACAACGTCTGGTCCCGCATCTGCGGATCGATCTCCACCGTCAGCGGCAGGCCGTTGCGCACCGCCTGCTGGTCCGAGGACAACTCGACCTCCTCCGCGTCGAGAATGGCTTTGATCTGCGGCCACGAAGCCACCTTCCCGACCCCCAGCCGCAGCCCGTTCTTGCGCAGCAAGGCCCGGGTCGTGGCGGGAAACGCCTCTTCATCAAGGGGGTTCCAGATCTTGCCGGATTCGCTGAACGCCCCCCTGACCGCACGCACCCGCAGGATCTGGAAGTCGATGCTCTGGATCACCAACGGGCGGTCGTTCATCCCCGCAGGAGTCGGGAAAACACTGGCGGCCCCCGGCGCCGTGGCCGGGGCCTCGGCGGTACCCGCGACCGCGGCGGGCTGCTCCGGCTCGTGGGCCGGCCAGCGCCAGCGCTGCAGATCCTCCTCGGTGCAGCCCCCGGCACTCAGCCCGGCCCATCCGACCAGGACAAGCAGGGCATTCGCCGGTAGCGGCCGCCCCCTGTGGCGGCCGGCGCGTGAAACGCCATCGCTGCCCAGCGGCCGCCAGAGGCGGCGGCCGCTACCAGGCAGCGTTGTCATAGGAAAGCGATTCCGCATGGCTTGCCGGTCGAACCAAGCCGCACCCGGTCTCCACTGCCGGGCAACGATCCGGCAGTATACCACGACTCACCCCGTCAGGTGTCGTGGATGGCCGCCTTCGCCAGCACGGCGCCATAAACCTCGGCCGCGCCAGCCCGCTTCAGCGCCCGGGCCGCGACGTTCAGCGTCGCGTTCGACGTCGCCACGTCATCTACGAGGCAGAGGCGCGCGCCCTCGACCCGTGCGTGCTGCGCAACGTGGAAGATGCCCCGCACGTTTGCCGCCCGCTCCGAGGCCGGCAGGCCCACCTGCGGCCGCCGCTTGCCCCGAACGACGATCAACGGCAGCACGGGGAGGCTCAACTGCCGGCCCACCGTGGCGGCGAGCAGCGCCACCGGGCTGAACCGGTAGGTCAACCGTTCGCGCAGGCTGGCGGGCACCGGCACCAGGGCATCGAGGCTCGCGGCCCAGGACCGACCGGCGACGGCATGGGCCAGCAGCATCCCCAGCGGCCGATCCAATCGCTGCTGCCGCTGGTACTTGTACCGCCGCACCATCGCCCCGACGAACGTCGGATACGGGCCGACGCGAGCCATGCCGTCCAGTGCCGCGTTCTCCCCGCGGCAGAGCCGGCAACCGGCCGGATCCATCAAATGGGGTTCCGCCGCAGCTCCGCACCGGGGACAATAATCGCCGCCGGTCGCCGCCAGCAGATCCGCAGTGCAGATGTCACACCAGGTATCGTCCCGGCCTACCGGTCCGTCGCACCCGGGACAGCCCCGCGGCAAGGCCAGATCGACCAGCCTGGCAAGCTGCTCGGATACGAGGCACCATGCGGAGCGTCGCGGCATGATGCCGGTATCATCACCGCAACGCGGGTCCGGGAAAAGGGCCGCCCTGCACGAAGTGGAGCTTGAACATCATTTACGCCACCAATATAATTGCGATGTGTGAATTAATTGGCATGACCCGGTCGATCCGGTGAGCCAGGGGCAGTCGGGCGGACTGGACGGCAAGCCGGTCGCGGTCGGGGACGCCAAGGAGTGGCGAGTATGGCAGTGGCAACGACGATGTTGGTGTGCGGTGAGGAGTCGCGACGGAGGTCGCGGCAGAGGTGCGGAGTGCTCGCGGGAGCCTTGTTGTGGGTAGCGTTTGGCCCGGTGGCGGCGTTTGGGCAGCATGGGCCTTCACCGGTCATGGCGGTCCCGGTAGAGAAGCGAATGGTGCCGGTCACCCAAACGCTGGTGGGCTCGGTGCAGCCGAACACACGGAGCGTGATCGCCAGCGAACTGGCCGGCCTGGTTGAAGAGTTGGCCGTTGACGAGGGCGACTGGGTGGACCAGGGAGCGGTACTCTGCCGGTTGCGCAACACCACGCACCGGCTGGCCCATGAGCAGGCGGAGGCGCAGTTGGCGCAGTTCGAGGCGGAGTTGGCGGAGTTGGAGGCCGGCACGCGCAAGGAGGACTTGGCCCGGGCCCAGGCGGAGATGGAGGAGGCCAAGGCAATTCATGAGAAGTGGGAGCGTGAGTTTGAGCGGCTCAAGGGGCTGCGTGAACAGAACTCGGCGAGCCTGAAGGAATACAACGACACGATGGCCGACACGGCGGCGGCTCGGCAGCGTTATCTTCAGGCGGTGGCCCGGCACGAACTGGCGGAGGCGGGCCCGCGCAAGGAGACGATCACGCGAGCCCGCTTCGTGGTCGAGGCTCAGCGGGCGGTGCTGGCCAGACTGAAGTACGACCTGGACCAGACGGTGATCCGAGCACCGTTTGCCGGTCACGTGACTTTCAAGCACGTGGAAGTCGGCCAGTCGGTGTCGTCGGGCGGTCCGGTGGTGAACCTGATCGACTTGGCGACGGTGCGGGTGCGGGTAGACGTGCCGGAGTCGGCGATCGGCGCCGCGAAGGTCGGCGAGCCGGTGAGCGTGGTGATTGACGCGCTGCGGCGTACGTTCCACGGGGAGATCCGACACGTCATTCCGCAGGCGGACGAGAAGGCGCGGACGTTCCCGGTGGAGATTGCGGTGGAGAATCCAGAGCACCTGCTCAAGGCGGGGATGTTCGTGCGGGCGCGCATGCCGGCCGGCCCGACGGAGGAATCGCTGGTGGTGCCTCGGGATGCGGTCGTGCATCGGGAGGGGACGGATTACGTGGTGACGGTGGTGCCGGGGGCATCGGGGCCGGAGCTGATGGGCATACCGGTGCCGGTGCGGCTGGGGGCGGAAGTGCGGGTGGAGTCCGGCGGGCGATTCCAGGATTGGATCGCGGTGGCTGCACCGACCCTGGAGCCGGGCGTACGTGTTGCAGTGAAAGGCCACGATCGGATCTATGGGCCGACGCCGGTGGCGCTGGTGCCGGTGCCGGACGAGGCGGTAGGTGGTATAAAGTAGCGTCCGCCCCCCGCGGCGGCCGGGGCTGCTGGCGACGATGTATGGACCAGCCCCGAGCCGAAGCGAGCGGGTAACGCTGGCCCCGCGGAGTGTACGTCGCTGACGCTCCACAATCCCGGCGCTTGCGCTTCGGGCTCGTAAGCGGGCACCGGCGGGACGCCGGTGCCACACCGCACTGCTCAAAGAACGGTGGCACACGGGGCGCTTGCAGGCGATCGGCCGCCACGGGGGGCGGCCGCTACGGGAGCAGTGGCACGCGGCGAGAAGTAGGAATTGAGCTGAATGGACATTATCCGGTTTACGATTACGAATCCGGTCAAGGTGGCGGTCGGCGTGCTGCTGATCGGGCTGTTCGGGACATTGGCGTTGTTCGAGATCCCGATCCAGTTGACGCCGAACGTGGATGAGCCGCGGGTGACGGTGACGACGCGGTGGCGAGGCAAGAGTGCGCGCGAAGTCGAGCGTGAGATCATCGATCGGCAGGAAGAGCAACTCAAGGGGGTTTCCGGTCTGCGGAAATTGACCTCGGAGGCGGTTGAGGGCAGGGGCACGGTGACGCTGGAGTTCTTCGTCGGGATGGACAAGGATACCGCCCTGCGGGAAACGGACCAGAAGCTGAACCAGGTGAGCGGGTACCCGCCGGACGTCGAGAAGCCAGAAGTCGTCGCGGCGGACGCGGCTATGGAGACGCCGATCGCCTGGATCCTGTTGCGCGCCCAGGACGGCAGCGACGTATCCACGCTGCGGGACTACGTGTGGGATGAGATCAAGCCGATCCTGGAACGGGTCGAGGGCCTGTCGTCGGTGGACGTGTACGGCGGGCGGGAGCGGCAGGTACACGTGCTGGTGGATCCGAGCCGGCTGGCGGCCCGGGGGCTGACACTGCGTGATATCGAGGGTGCGCTGCGTGGACAGAACGTG
>CAZEEJ010000138.1:0-15595 GCA_964511155.1 uncultured Planctomycetales bacterium
GGCCGGGAGCAGGTCCTCGATCAGGCGGCAGATCTCGCCCAGCGGGTCCTCCCGGGCCATCCGGTCGGCCAGGGTCCGGCATTGCGTCTGCACCGCCTCGGAGGCCAGCAGTTGCCCGAGTTGACGGGCGACTCGGGGAGCCTGGTACGCCTTGGGGCTGATCTGCTTAGCGACCCCCAGGGCCGCGAGTCGCATCGCGTTGTCCGGCTGATCGTGGCAGGAGGGCATGATCAACTGCGGAATGCCCGCGGCCAACGCCTGAGAAAGCGTGCCGATGCCGCCATGATGGATGATAGCCGCGCATCGCGGCAACAGCCGGTTAAACGGCAAATACGCAAAGTGACGTACCCCCGCAGGCAGGTTGGCGGGGATCTGCTCGGGAAACTGGGTCAGCAGCAGGCCGCGACGGCCAAGCAGCCTGCATGCCTCCGCCGAGTTCCGGAAGAACCAGTCCACGCCCTGGATCGGCGAGCCCGGCGTGAACACCAGCGGCGGATCGCCGGCGTTCAGGAACGCCTCCGCCTCCGACGGCATGGGCTCGGCATCCTCGGCGTCGTAGAGCGGGAAGCCGGTCAAGCGCGTCTGTGACGGCCAGTCGGGCTGCGGTCGGGCGAACCATTCCGGGAACAGGCCGATCACCCGTTGGGGCGAATGCCACCACGCGGCCACGTACCGGGGGATCGGCGGCAAACCCACCTCCCTGCGGAAATCGTTGGTCACCTTGAGCAGCAGTCGGTCCACGACGAGCAGATCCACCAGGGTGAAAATGGCCCGGCAGCAAACCTTGGGCAGTCGGCGAAGCAACGGCAGTCCGTAGATCATCGGCGGCTCATGGATGCTGCGGAACGCCGAGGGCTGAAGGTGGATGGTGGCCAGGGGGATGCCCGACTTCTCGTGGGCGGCGCGGGCGGCGAAGATGTTGCCGCTGGCGGCCATCACCGTTTCGCCGGGCACGTAGCGCTCCATGATCGCCCGGTAGATCGGCGGCATGAGCTGCGGAACGATGACCTGGGCGAACTTGCGGAAGGCCTTGTGCGGGTTCCACAGGTCGGGGTCCTGCATGATCTCCCGGTATTCCTGGGCGGTGCCGAGGGCGACGAAGTCCAGGCCCGCCTGCCGGGCGTGCGGCTCAAAGTAGCCGCTGGTGATCAGGGTAACCTGATGTCCGCGGGCGCGCAGTCGACGGCCGATCCCGATGTAGGGGTGCACGTCCCCCGAACTCCCCAGTGGCATCAGCAAAGCTCGCATGGTGGGTCCTGTCTAACGCCGAAGTGCCTTCACCGCAACCCGCCCGCCTCACTCACGGCAGTCGTTTCGGGGTCTACCAAGTGTTCGATGGCCGTGCAGGTGTCCGTGAGCGGGTTGGCTCGACGCAGGCGGTGGACGAGGGCTTGGCAGCGGGCACGAACCACCGGCGAGTGGATGAGCCTGCGAAGCCGCCAGGCGACGAGTCGGGGGCGGTAGGCGGGCGGCGCGATCATGGCGGCGACGCCGAGGCGGCTGAGTCGGTCGGCGTTGTCCGGCTGGTCGCAGGCGAAGGGCACGATGAGTTGCGGGATGCCCGCGACCAGGCCCTGGGCGAGAGTGCCGACGCCGCCGTGGTGCACGATGGCCGTCGCCCGGGGGAGCACTTGGCTGAAGGGGATATAGTCGAAGTGGCGGACGCCCGGCGGCAAATGGTCGGGTATCTGCTCGCGGTGTTTGGTCAGCAGGATGCCGCGAACCCGCAGAAGCTGGCACACCCGCACCGAGGTCTCGAAGAACCGCCGCCCATGCTGCATGGCCGACCCGGGGGTGAAGACGATCGGCGGCTCACCGGCGTCGAGGAACTCGCGGACGCCCGGCGGTATGGGCTCCAGGTCGCGGGCGTCGCACAACGGGAAATCCACCAACCGGGTCTGCGGCGGCCAGTCGGGCTGGGGCATCCCGAACCAGGCAGGGAACAAGCCGAGCACACACTCCGGCGAGTTCCACCACCGGTCCAGCAGGCGGCGGACGGGCGGCAGCCCCAGGCCGGTCCGAAACGCGTTGACCCCCGGGGCCAGCAGACGATCGGCGACCAGCACGTCCACGGCGGCATACAAGGCTTGCAGCCAGGAACGCGGCATCCAGGCCAGGTTGGGCAGGCCGGCCATAATCGACGGTCGGTGGGCGCTGCGAATCATGGACGGCTGGAGATGGATCGTGGCCAGCGGGACCGCGAGCTTCTCCTGGGCCACCCGGGCACCAAACGCGAACCCGCACGCCGCCACCACCGTCCGTCCGGGCACGTGCCGTGCGGCAATGATCTCATACAGCGGCCGCAGCAGCGGGATGGCCACTTGGCGGGCGAATACCTCGAAGCCTTTGCGCGGGTTCCACAGGTCCGGGTTCTCGATGACCACGTCGTAGTCGTGGGCGGTACCCACGGGCACGAGATCCAGACCGGCCTTTCTGACGAGGTCACCGAAGTACGCGCTGGTGATGACCGTCACCTCATGGCCGCGGGCTTGCATGCCCTGCCCCAGCCATAGGAACGGATGAAGATCGCCTGCGCTTCCAATCGGTGCCAGCAGCACCCGCATGGTCCCACCCCCGGGTTACCCTGGCGCTGCCATCAAGTCGGATCCTGCAGGGACGCGGCCAGGTCATCCATGAGCGTGTCCATGGTATGCGACGGGATTCTCGTTTCATAGTAAGTGGCCGTCAGGTGGAGTCGGCCGCCGGTCAGGTTCAGATCCACCGCGAAGCCGGACAGCGGCGGGGGAATGCCGATGCCATACACCTTGTCCCAGGCCGCCCCGCAAAACGTGGGCGACGCGCTGGGGGATGCTCCGGAGAATCCGACCTGAATGGAGGGCGGCGTGCCCAGGGCGACGGGTAGAGCAACAGCCCCGCCCGGGCGCATGTTCATGTACATCCCCTCGGCCAGAGCGGCGACGGGAAGGCGTGCCAGGGTGCGGACCGTCAGCAGGTGGCGGACGATGCCGTCGGATGCGACGATCTGCTCCGTCTGGCGGCGGAGCTCATCGGCGGCGGCGCGACGGTTCTCCGCCAGGGCGGCGGGAATCCGCATCGGCAACCCGCTGAAGAGATTCTGGCAGACCGGCCCGCGCTGCCGCCGCTTGCGGTGGTCGAGCAGATTCAGCGTGGAGTAGGTGTCGCCCGGCCGAGGCCGATCACCCATCACCCGGTGCAGGGCGCGCAGGGCGGTGGCGCGCACGAAATCGCCGAACCGGGCAAACCCGCACACGCGGAGCGCGGCCTCCTGCGTCTGCTGCGTCTGCTCGGGCGTCAGCAGGCGGACGGTATGGCGGATTCTTCCGAGCGGCAGACGGATGGGCTCTGTCGGCAGGAAGAGATCGCGCGGCGGGTGCGGATCACGCGGCCTGCGGTTGCCCATCATCAGCCGCCACTGCTCGCGAAGGCCGCCTACGGCGATCAGCGCGTCGAAATCGTGTCGCTGCTCGTCGCCGAGGCTGGTCAGGGCGGCCATGTCCGGTGGGTCGCGGTACAGCGTGTCGATGTCTTCGAGCAGCAGGGTGCTGCCGCGCACGTCCATGAAGGCGTGCGGCCAGCGGACGGTCACCACGTCACCGGCGGGCAGGCCCCGGAAGATATGGAACTGCACCGGCGGCTGGTGGGCCAGGTTCAGCGGCTGCCGCAGCAGATCTTCCGTTCGACGGTGGAACTCTTGCTCCGTAGCGGGGGTGAGCCGATGCACGCGGACGACGCATTGCGGGTCGGGCTGCGGCACGTCGAGCCGCCAGCGCGGGTTGCCGTTGACCGGGTCCTGCTGGAGCCGGGCGGCGGTCGCCGGGTACTGCCGCCAGACCGCGGGCAGGATGCGCCGCAGACCCTCGACGTCGACCGGTCCGCGCATCCGCAAGTGGACCTGGATGAGAATGCCGGGCAGGCCCAGGCGTTTCAATGCCCGGTCGTACGCGAAGAAGATTCGATCCTGGGGATTGGGCTCCGCGTACCGCGCCATACCGACCGCTCCGATGCCTTCGCCGTGCCCGGCGGAATTCGAGCGATGAGGATAGGCTCCAGCGGCGAGCGCTTCAAGCCGGCAGCGCGACCGCCCCCGCCCAGGTCCCACGGCTCTTTGAGCCGTGCGGTCGCGAGCGGGGCGGCCCATCCTTGCGCAGCAAGGGGGGGCTGGCGATGATCATGGGTGGGCAAGCCTGCTTGACCAGGAGCCTCTCCTTCATCACCATCATCGTGAACCCCCCCATCGCGTTGCGATGGATGGGCCACCCGCCCCAGTTGTCACGGACGCACCCCGCCCGGGTCGTGATCTGCCGCGTGTCTTATTCGTAGCGCGTGAAGCGGACGGCGTCGAAGTAGAACCGGTCGGGTTCGTCCTCGACCTCGTACAGGGTCCAGGTGGAGCCGGGTTCGAGGCGGAAGAGGCCGACGTCCAGCCATTTGCCGCCGGCCGTCGAGGCCGTCAGGGCCACACGTCCGCGGATGAGTCCGGGCGGATCGGCGGGTTGCTCGGGCGTCGCTGCGGGCGCGGTGGGCGTCGGCAGTGTCGCGGGCGGCAAGGTGACGGTGAACAGCGTGTTGGGGGCGTTGGCGCTCCCGACATCCGGGACGGTGACGGAAATCAGATAAAGCCCCGGCGTTTTGACGGGCGGGACGATGGTAACGACGGCGTCGGCTTCGCTGTTGTCGGAGAATCGCGTACCCTTGCCGCGGAGTCCGCGGGCGGTGCTTTTCGCGGTGCTGCTCATCCAGCCGCCGGTTTCCCGATGGACCGACGCGGGGGCGGGTTGGCCGTCGGCGTCGCGGCTCTCGACGATGATCGTCTCGGCGGCCTGCATGCTCGAATCGGGCATGCGGCGGACGAAATTGATCGGTGGCGGTTCGGGTTTCACGATCACGCGCGGGCCGGTCACCAGTTTGTCGATGAGGTCATTCTCGGGGTCGAAGGCCTCGAGGGTCATCCGGTCCCCCTCGATGGCGACCCACCCATAGTGGTATACACTTTTCGAAGCCCGCACGTAGGGCATGTCGGTCCCGGGGGTGTAAAGCGGTGCGCCGCCGCCGCCCGTGCAGACGTAGTGGATGCCATCGACCTCCGAGCGCTGATAGAAGTGGCTGTCGCCGCTGAAGACGGCGGTCACGCCGTGCTTGACGAATAGCCCGACGAGGTGTTCACGAACGGACAGGTTGCCGTAGGAGACCGTGGGCGCGCTGCGGTGGATGTAGATCGGGTAATGCAGCACGGCGAATTTCCAGCGCTTGGTGGACTTTCTGAGATCCTGATCGATCCAGGCATGCTGTTTGCTCCCCTGGCGGAAGTCCGTGCTGTAACCGTCAATCATGCAGAAATGCGCATCGCCGAACGCGAACGAGTAGTAATACTCCGTACCTGAATGCTCCGTGGGCACGGAGAAGTACTCGAAGTAGCGGAAGGGGATGAGCGGGGGGCGTCCGCTGACTTCGTGGTTGCCGATGACGGGAAAGAGGCAGACCCGGCGCATCAGCTCCTGGGCGGGGCCGAAGAACTGCTCGTCGTAGTAGTCGGTCGGGGCTTCGCCGTGGCCGGTCAGGTCGCCCGTGTCGAGCACGAAGCGGGGCAGCCCCCGAGCCTCGGCGGTTCTCAGAATGGCCTCGACCACCGAGCGGTGGGCCCGCGGGTTGTTGCGGTGGTCGCCGTAAGCGACGAACTGAAACCCGGGCACGTCGCCCGCGGGGAAGGTTCGGAAGTCGGAGACGCGCGGCTGCGCCGCCTCGTCGCCGTCCACGATCGCCTGGTATTCGTACAGTGTGTCCGGTTTGAGGTTGGGGATGCGGATTTCGTGTGATGTGACCGGGACGGTGCAGCGATGCTCGCTCCAGAACGCTGCCCCCTGTTCTCGGTAGCGAATGCGGGTTTCCTGAGGCGTGGCGGTACGCCACATCACGACGACCGAATCCGGCTTGAGGTTCTGGAGGTAGGGAGCGCGGGTGAGCGTGGCCGAGGCCGACGGGACGCTCAGGGCAAGCGTGCCGAGCACTGTGACGAGGCCGACAAGCAGGCGTCTGACGGTGGTCATCGGACGGAGTCTCCTCGAAACGGCTTGAAGAGGCGGCAGGCGAGCCCACATTTCCCGCCAATCGTGACGACCCTATCCGGACCTCTGCGAATTGGCAAGCGACGAACAGGTGGCCCGGCCGCCGCAGCCCTCGACGTCCACCGGCCCGCGCATTCGCATATGGACCTGGATGAGAATGCCGGGCAAAGCCAGGCGCTTCAATGCCCGGTCGTACGCGAAGAAGGCTCGATCATGGGGATTGGGCTCCGCGTACCGCGCCATACCGACCGCTGCGACGCCTCCGCCGTGCCCGGCGAGATCCGAGCGATGAGGATAGGCTCCGGCGGCGAGCCCTTCAAGCCGGGAAGCGTACGTCCCCCGCGGCCGGGTGGCATGGGCCTGTACCCAGGCCCGTGGCGTGTTCAGTTGCGACCACGGGTCGGCGTACCGACCCATGCCACCCGTCGCCGCTCGCCTTGGGCACCCCCGCCTAACCTGTCACAGACCCCGCTGCCAAGGGGCGGAAGGTCATGCTTGATGTTCCGGTAACGTACCGATAATCTGCCGAGAGAGGTGACCATGTCGTTGGAAAACGTGTCGATTCGTCCGTTTCAGCCTGGCGACCGCGGGCCGCTTGAGCATCTGTGGGGTCGGGTGTTTCCTGAGGATCCGCCCTGGAACGCGCCGGCGATCATGATCGAGAACAAGCTCAAGGTTCAGCCGGAGTTGCTTCTGGTCGCCGAGGCCGACGCCACGATCGTCGGGGCGGTGATCGCCGGCTTCGACGGGGTCAGAGGCTGGATCTACCATTTGGCGGTTGCGCCGGAGTTTCGTCGCCGCGGACTGGGCACCAGGCTGGTACGCGCCGCGGAGGACGGCCTGCGGGCCATGGGCTGCCCCAAGGTCAACCTGCAGGTCCGTGCGACCAATCATGAGGTGATCGCCTTCTACCAAAGTCTGGGGTATGCGCTCGAGGAGCGCGTCAGCATGGGCCGCCGCTTTGGGGGGACTGGCGATCCTCCCCTTGGGGGGCTGTCATTCGGGCTTTGACCTTGGCTGCATTAGTTTGAGGGAGGAGCCGGCCGGCTGGTCTCTTATCGGCGTTCATCGGCGTGCACTCGTCACGACGTAGCGAAGCGGAGCCGGATCGGCGGTTCGCTACCTGGTAGGAGTGCACGGATTCCGGTACGCTGTTTCTCGGAGCCTGCACAAGACAACCACTCAGCTCTTGAACACCCAGAGAGCGGAGGGAACAGAGGACCGAGCGACCTCTCTGCTTCCTCCGTTACCTCTTTGTTCGATCATTGCTCCCGGGGGCGTGACTCGTGAACGGTCACCAAAGTGCCTGCGCCTCGCGGGTGCTGGCGGCCTGGTTGATTTACCTGACGATCTGGGCCTCAAATCTGGGGACACCCTCGTTGAAGAATTGAACGACCTTGGGCATGAAAGCATCCAGAGTGGGGTAGCGTTCGCGATGTTCTTCATACTCCTGAAGGCATTCCATCAGGTCGCTGGTCCAGGAGAAACCGCGTTCCTGGTTTTGCAAAGCGGCTTTGTCGGCCTCGATCCTGCCCTGGACGGCCAGAACGTAGCGGCAGGTGCAGGCCCGCACCATGGACTCGTACATCATGGTCTGCCACTCGCCGTAGGCCTGCTTTTCCATGATTTCCCGGCGGGGGGCGAAGAGCTTCTTGCCCGCCGAGGCGAGTCGATCGGCGTACTGGTCCACGAGGCGGTTGGTAAACGAGTGGCAGAACTCGTGGACGACCACGCTGGACCGGTCGGGAACGACCGGAAGGTCATGCTCGTCGAACTTGGATACGCCGAGGATGGAGTAGACTTCCTCGTGCCCTTGGGCAAACTGCAGGTAAACACCGTAGCCGTCGCCGCCGGTCAACATGGCGACCACCACGTGGAACTCCACCGCCGGACGCGGGCCAAAGAAGGAGTTGAACCATGGGATGCACCGGCTTTTTTCGAGATGGCCGGTCATTTGATTGGCCGCCACGGTATAAAGAGACGCGTGGGCCTTGAAGAAGTCATTGAACTTCGTGTCGGCCACGAACTGTCGGGCCTGGGCAACGAAATCGCGCGCGTCGTCAGCGGACCATCGAGAATCAATACCGCTACCGGGCTGGTTGAACGGGACGCGCGGTATGAGTTCCCGGGTGTCCGACAGGTACACGGCCAGGCTCATGGGCGCGTTGTAGCTGATGCCGCGTGTTTCCCTCAGCTTGCGGGCCGTCTGGACGGCCGGGTGGTCCTTGAACTTGCCGAAATGCGCGTCGACCTCGGCGGCATAAGCGGATTGGGTCCGGGGCCAGTTGTACTCCGGATTGCCGGCCAGGCGGAATAGAACCGACACCAGTTCGATGCGCGGATCGACCGTGGCCTGCAGGACGGTCGGACGCGAGGCGGGTGCGCTGTCGGCCAGCGCCAGCCAGGCGGCAACGATCGGAACAAGGGTGTGAAACATGCGCGTCCTCCCGCGTTTTCTCCGCCCGGCTTGGTGCGAAGCGCGTCCGCCACGTCGTCCAGCAGGTCGCGCCTTCTCTCGTATGCCTGCGTCGTGCTCTGGCGCGACGTGCACGCGGACGATGGTACCACGTCGCCTCGAAAAGCGGAATCCTCCACCAGCCGCTGGCAGTTCACCGGGCCCGTGACAGAATCGGCGAGCCGACGCCGGAAGAGGGCGTGGCGTTCATAAAGAAGGCGGGTACGGCCGAAAGCTATCGCGACTTGTACCGGTGCGTGCTCACGGCCTCGGCCTCTCCCGCGAGTGAGCTGGATGCCGTGGGGGGGCGACTTTTCTGCGGTGACGCCGATGCCCGGATTCGTGAAAGCGATAGCCGGTAGCGGCGGCCCCGCGTGGCAGCGCCATGCCGCGGCGCGATCGCTGCCCAACCGCAACCACGGCCCCCGCACCCCCCGGCATCACCCGCCGGACCTGCCCCGGTGGGCCGATCGTTCCAAGCGGGAAACTCCTGAAGAAGGGATGGTCATCCTGCCTATCGGTACCTACGATCAAGATACAGTGGCGGCAGGTGACGTGAAGCGGCACACGAACTCAACGTCCGCCCGTTCGGGACCTGTCAGATCCCCAAAGAGGCATGGTGGCCGTCGTGCCTCGAAGGGCTGGAGCACGTTATGACTCGAGGGGAGGTCGGATCATGCGAGACGCGCGGGTACGGATCATCACGGCGACGGCGGTCGCGCTCCTCGCGCTCACCCCTGCAAGCTACGGCGACAGCATCTACTACCTGGACTTCGACCCGCCCGCCCCGGGGCCGATCTATCCCTACTCCGCCGGGGAGAAGGAAATCATCCTGGACGGCCTGCGCATGATGTACGCGGCCTTTCCGCACATGAGCTTCACCCTCGAGGAGCCGGCCGTACCTCACAGCCCGGTCCGCTTTAACACCGCAGCCATCGGCACGTCCACGGGCATCGACTTCCGCAACATCGCCGCGATCGACGTCGCGTCCGTCAACGCCCTCCTGGCCTTCGACTTCCTGGGTGAGACCAGCCCCACTCCGCCGATGGTCATCAAGGCGAGCATCAATCTGGCCGGCCACGAGATCGGCCACCTCGAAGGTTTGCGCCACCACGACGCCTTCACCCCCATGGGCACCGGTGTGCCCGGCTCAGCGGTCGCCGCGGGCTTTACGCCGCCTTATCCGGGGCCGACCACCGCGCCGCTCACCTACACCGAGGTCCAGTCGCTTACCCTCTCGCTGCCCGCCGGGTTCACCCTCGCGCAACTCACCGCCGACCTCATCGTCGGACAGCGCTCTGCCGTCAAACTCGCCTTCAACCACGGGCCGGCTTCCAACTTCTGGCTCGAATCGTCGCTCCCCGGCGGGCCGGGAGGTGACGATATCGCCTCCGCGTCGCCGCTGCCGCTCAAGACCATCGGCGTCCCCAACGTCACCTTGCCGGGCGATCCCATCCACGGTATGTTCCTCTTCGCCGATGTCATCGCCGTCAAGGGCGCCACCGTCAGTCCGTTCGACTCCGATTATTACGCGTTTTTCGCCCGGGCGGGTGATCTCGTGCAGATCGAGGTGCTGTCCGAGATCATCTCCAGCCGCCTCAGTGAGTTCAACGTCGCCGTCGCCGCCTACGACCCCGACGAGGAGGACCCCGACTTCCCCGGCATCTACTACCTGACTCACACCAACGGGGACGAGCGCGAATCCAGCGACGCCCTCATGCTCGACCTCCACATCACCGAGACGAAGGACTACGTCATCAAGGTCTTTGCTCAGTTCCCCGGCCACCCGCCGGACGACTTCGGCGAGTACGAGCTTTACGTCGCCGCCTTCCGGGCCGAGCCGCCGCCCGACTGCGAGGAACCGTTTGCCGACGCGGACGGCGACGGCGACGTCGATGTCACGGACTTCGGGGCCTTCCAACGCTGCTTTACCGGCGAGGTGGTCCCCGTGCTCCCCGAGGAGTGCCGCTGCTTCGACATCGACCACGACCGCGCCATCGGCGCCACCGACTTCACCGAGTTCAGCAACTGCTTCACCGGCCCCGCCATCCTCCACGCAACCCACCCCAACCCGCTCTGCGTCGAACAGCCGTGAGACGATGAACTGAACCACGAAGCACACGAAGAGCACGAAGGCGGTATGTGGCCTGAAAGCCGGTCGGCTGGTCACTTATCGGCGTCCATCGGCGTGCACTCGTCTCGACGTAGCGGAGCGGAGCCGGATCGGCGGTTCGCCACTCCTTGGTTTATGCGCGGAGCCGGCGCCGCGGCCCCCGCGGTTCACCCCAGTCCGTTTGACCGCAGAGGTCGCAGAGGTGAGGAGCCCGAAGAACGATTCGGTCCTGGCACCTTTTGTATTCCCGGCTATGCCGTGGGCAATTGTGGGTCGCTGCTTTGTCTCGTCTCAGTTGATGCCATCTGCGCTTCCAGATAATCAAGAGCGGAAGTATCGTATTTGCCTTCTGGCCTGTTCCCCGCTGCAATGGCTTCCGCCTCGCGTACCGCGTCACCTCGCACGAGAATCCTAACGATGCGTTGCGTGAGTCCGGCTGAGTGACCATCGACATCAACGGCTCTCAGTAAAATCGGAACTGCAACTTTGGGTCTAGATTTGCGCGGGAGGGGACCCTGAATCTCTCCAGACGAAGCCCTGTAATACCCTCGATTGATGATCTGAATGCCCAGATTCATCAGAAGGCTACCGTCTTCGGGATCAGCAACAATAGCCTTCTCAAACATTTCGTAGGCCTCGCCATACTTCCCTTGGTCATCAAGAAAGTCAGCATACCATGCCAATGTTTGGTCATCAGTCGGATCAAGGCCTAATGCGTCCTCAAACGCCTTGGCAGCTTCATCATTTCTGTTTAGACGCGCAAGTGCACGTGCTCGGTTTCGCATGATCATTGGGTCCTGTCTTATCGCATCGGGCAGGCTGTCGGCGAACGATAGTATCCACTCATGCTTCTCTGCTCTCTTGTAGCAATCGAACAGGAGGCCGATGCCATCATGCAAGGGAATCGCGGTTGGGTTTCCGGAAAACCCTGGGTTGCCGTCTTCGTGTTTCACTCCGAGGCGTTCCTCGAGCAGGAGTCGACTCTTCTCTTGGTGAGCCGGGTTTGGCGAATCATCTAACGCATCGATGTATTGCAGAAACATTGCGATGCTATACGGGTAGCGTCTGCGGGCGACCTCAAGAGCTGCACGACGATGGTCGTTGAGGTTAGCCTGCCGACACAAGTTAAGGATTTCCATGAAGTCATTTTCTTCTAGATAGGGACTCTTCAGCACTGTGCGCAACACCTTTGCAAAGGCCTCGGGACCACCTTCCTCGATTGCCTGTCTTAAGCGGAGAACAGCGTGTTCACCTGTAGTCTTCATGATGGTATCAGCTTCATCCAGGAGGGAATCGACGTCTATCCTGACATCCGCCGTGGCTCCGTCTGCTGGATCGAGTTCCGCAAGACGATTGCTCAGTTCATCGTTCTCTTTGTGAAGGTGCTCCATGCGTTCTTGAGCGGTTCTTAGTTGCTCGCGTAGGGCGTCATCACCCGTAAGTGCGATGTTTATCGGTAGCTGTGGGATTGCGTCGTGTACGGGATTGTCGGGGCGCTCAGGTTGCGTGACGCGCTTCTTGATTGCTTCAATGATTTTGGCGGTAGTATCGGCGATGTCAGCAAGCTCGGTAGAGTACTGGATCGCACGGTACTGACGGACATCGAAGGGTACTGGTTCGGAAGCGTCCACGATATGCACGGTGCCACTTTTGCGAAAAGCGTGCCGGATACCCAATTCGAAGAAGACGTTGGCGTTTGCGGCACTCAGATCAGCAATGACCATGTCTGATTCGCAGAGGTCCCTGATGATGTCGTGGGTGATATTACCGGGCTCACCAGCAATGTCACTGCGTTTAGGCTCGAAGCCTGCCGCTCGAGCGGCGGGAGCAATGATGCTCTGGTATACGCCAGCGTAGTGCCGGCGCTTGTCTACATCGTCACCCCCATAGGGCATGATCACGAAACACTGGTTCATCGTGTGTCTCCTCGGTAATGGGCTACCCTCTTCAGTTTCTGTGCTCCGGTTGAGCCTGAATTGGAAAGCAAGGTCACGCGCCTTACACAAACAGTCCCGCCGTCTGGCCTTTGCGTGTTGGGAGGCGTAGGCGAATGCTCTGAATGGTGGGGGGGGCGGCGTCGGTCCCGCCCCACGACCATTCGTCGCACACCCGACCGGCTATCCCTGGCGGGTTGGACGTCTCCAGCGCCTGCTCCCCTTTCACCGGCTGATTGCCATTATCCTTTCCGCCCGCGGTCGTCGCAAGCACAGTCTTCCACGAATCTGACCTTACCACAAAATGAAGGGGCTCCCTGCCTCCTCTCCCTGAGCATATCTCATTCGGACGGCAACAGCGCGGCGGCGAGGCATTCGATGGTGATTTCAACGCCCATGTCCCGGAGCGCCCGGAGGGCCTCGACGGCGTCCTTTATGGCGCGCGCTTTGGCTTCCATGCGCTGGGTCTCGAGTTCGTACATCTTCTCTGTGTGGCGGTTCTTCTCGGCCTGTCCGGCCTGGAGGGCGGCCTTACGGGCCTGCTCGCGGTCGTGGATCAGGCGTTGGCGCTCGTTCTCCAGGTTGCCGAGCATGGTCAGAACGCGGGCCTTGATCTCAGCGACCTTGGCCATTTCCTGTTCGCCCTTGCCGCGCAGCCATTTACTGCCACCTTCGCCGGCGGCGGGGATCAAGTTGTTGACGGCGTCGACCAACTCCGCGATCAGGTTCGGCCGATCGGTCGGATTTGCTGGCCGCACGGTGATATCGAGGCGTTCCTCGCTCATGCGAGCACCTCCTCGGGCTGGCGCGACAGCATTTGCCAGTCATCGATCACCAGGCCGCTCCCGCCGGCAGCGATGTGATAGGCGTTGAGGGCACGCACGAGCCGGGCCAATTGTTCGGCTGCCTCCTCCTCCGGGGTGAACCCACCGATCTCGGCCCGGATCACCAGTCGCGACTGTGATGCCAGCGAATGCTTCTCCGTACTCCCTTGTTGGGGCCTCGGGGGCCAGCCTTCGGGTTCGCCGTCGGGCCAGAGGGGGCCGAAGAACTCCGGCGGGACCGGGGTTTTGGCCGTCCAGTTCTCGCGGGCGGCTGCCTCGCGCAGCAGATCGACGTCGGCTCGCACCGCGCGGATGAATGGACCAAGGACGCGGGGGGGCGCGGCGTCGGCGGCGCGGGCGGCGGCGCGGGCGGCGTCGGCGGCGCGGGCGCCGAAGGCGGCGCGGCCGGCGTAGACAGCTGCCCGGGCGGCGGCGCGGGCGGCGTCGGCGGCGCGGGCGGCGTGGCCGACGTCGATGGCGTCGAGGATGCTGGTGATGGCGTCGTCGTCGTCGGCACCGAAGGCAGCACTATGCTCTGCGAAGCTGATGGCGCGTTGAACGGCGGCGACGTGCTCTTCGGGAGCATCCGGCCACATGGATACGAATATGGGCTGGACGCGGCGGGCGCAACGCGCGGCGAAGGCGACCCGGGCCCAGCGAGGTAGTGTGCGGAGTTCGTCAGCCGTTGGGGTGCGTGGGTCTTGCGGCATTCTTTGTGCCCTCTTTCTTGATCGGGCCGGCGATCTGTCGGCGTTGCCGGTCGCCTGGAAGCGAGCGTTCATTATACGCATCGGCGGCGGGGGGTAAAGGGGGGGATGCGGATGCGAGCGAGCTTGGCGGCGGAGGAATGCTTGCCACGGGTTGGATCGTCGCGAGCCCATCCCCGCCGCGGCGGGGGGGCACCCGGAAGCGATGGCCTGCACGCGATCCGCACTGCTCAAAGAGCAGTGGCACACGGGGTGGGGGTTAGGGATCGGGGGTCGGGAGTCCTCGGCCGCTTGCGGCTTCGCACGACTGCGTGCACGCTCCGGACCGGGAATGGATGAGCGGAGCGATTGCACGCGTACGGAACCCTGCACACGTCCGGCACTGCTCAAAGAGCAGTGGCACACGGGACGCGTGTTCACGTCGGCCGCCACGGATGGCGGCCGCTACGTGGAGTAACCAGGGCGAGCGGCGGCGGGAATCTCCGCCCGTGCCGCAAGGAGCGTCGGGCGGCGTACGCACTTTTCTCCCCCATAGCGAGGAGATGAATGCGACGGCTCGCTGGACGGCGCCGGCGGCAACCGCAGCGCCGTTCCCGGACGATGGACGACCCCATGATCCTCCAACGCTGAAAGCCTCGCACGGCCCCGACTCGCCTTCTTGGGCGGGGCGGCCCCCCTCATTCGGGCTCCGGCAAGCCACCGATTCTGTCATGGGTCCCGCTCGGTGGGGTGCATCCTTCTTTTACGGGCAGGCCTCATCCGTGTGCTACCGCTCCGTGAGCAGTGTTTTCTTGGGGAGGGGCATCGCTGACGCAGCAGCGGCACACGATGGCGCATGCCCGCACGCCAGCCGCCAAGGTTTGGCCGATGCGCCCTGCTGGGTGGGGCCTGTGCGGGGGAGTTGACAAGCTTGAGGCCTGGGGTAAACTTACCCGTGGTGGCGCTGCGAAACGCGGCCACCTTGCGGACGCTGCGTGCATTTGGCCGATAGTTACAGTCCGCGTCCGTTGGGCGGTTTGGTGCGGAGCACCGAGCGGGACGCCGGTGCGAAACCGACGCCTGACGCCCAGGTGCCGCCTGAAAGCGTCGTGCCGACGCTGGAATGGCGGTTTTTGGCCGTGGGCCGGGGGGCATGCGAGCTTCGGTTGCCCGGGTGGGGCGGCCCATCCAGCGGCGGAAAGCGAGGGCGTCGACTGTTGAGGCAGGCAGCGATTGGCGATGGCCGAGAGGTGACCTAGCGGGTCTGGCCCAACATGCAGGTGGGGCTTGGCCGCCGGCCGCCCGCTGGCGGTTTTTTTGTCGGCGGGCAGATGCAAGGGCTCGTAGCTCAGTTGGTTAGAGCGCGTCCCTGATAAGGACGAGGTCCGAGGTTCGAATCCTCGCGGGCCCAGTGATACGCACGGAGCGGGGGGACGGCGGCTCAGGCGAACAGCAGGAAGCCAGGGGGCCTTCTCCTGTTCCGCTGCTCTCGGCCGCGGTGTGGCCGGGGGGCCGTAGCTCAACTGGGAGAGCGCCTGG